>NZ_JBDFVF010000002.1:0-380121 GCF_040913205.1 Bacteroides sp. MSSM.1001136sp1_RTP21357st2_D2_RTP21359_211015
TAATAAGATGAAAAGACAATATTGGTGTAAGATAAATGTATAAAAGATTAAGGAAAGAGTATAATGCGTTTTCCCTGACCTTATCAGGGACCTCCGCTTACAAAATGGAGGCAAGTCTGGGTAATAACATTATTTAACTCTGTATCCAGAAAGCTAGAAAAAAGATTCCTTTTTCGACGAAGTGATTCATTCTATATCCGGCAGATTGACTGCCGGATATTTTTTTGTCACCAATATTGGCAAAAAGCTAGTTATCACCCACCTCCACTCTTGACATTTTGACAATCTTTTATCTTCTAAAATGCACAAATACCAAATTAATATGTAGATTTGCAGCATAAAACCAATGTATTTGGTAGACAAATGAAAGTATAACCCAAAAACTTAAATAGCCATGAAAGCAAAAGTATCTTTAAAAATGTTCGTTTTATCTGCAGCTCTTCTTGTTGTATCGCTTGCTACTTCTGCACGTAGCTACGATAATCAATTGATTTATAATCCAATCGAAGAGAATGGCATGACAGTGGGACAAACCGTTTACAAAATGGACGGAAATACACTTGCCAACTACATGAAGTACAACTACAAGTACGATGACAACAAACGTAT
Source organism: Bacteroides sp. MSSM.1001136sp1_RTP21357st2_D2_RTP21359_211015 (assembly GCF_040913205.1). NCBI lineage: Bacteria > Pseudomonadati > Bacteroidota > Bacteroidia > Bacteroidales > Bacteroidaceae > Bacteroides > Bacteroides sp. MSSM.1001136sp1_RTP21357st2_D2_RTP21359_211015. The sequence continues at coordinate 610 of NZ_JBDFVF010000002.1, forward strand.
GATTGAAAGCGAGGCCTTGAAATGGAACAATAGCAAGGACGCATGGGAAAAAGACCTACGCATCAATTACACTTATGAAGGCAAGACCGTTACTACGAATTATTATAAATGGAACGCTAAAAAACAAGCCTACGTACTGGTACCCGAAATGACCGTTACGATGGATAATACAAATATGTAACATAAACTCTCTCTCATTCTAATATTCTAACAAAAGGATACGCCGCTTCTGCTGAAGAAGTGGCGTATTTCATAATATGAAGTCTACATTACAAAACAAAGAAACGCTCTTGCAGTTCTTTTAGATAACTTCGGGAAATAATCAAATCGTTCTTATCGTGAAAAGGCGGATAAAGTTGACAGCATTTACCATCAATCATTGCCAGATAATTAACATTTACAATAGCAGATTGGCTAATCTGTACAAAAGCTTGTGAATAACTGATAATATCTTCTGCTTTTGTATTTCGCTTCAAATTCAGACAAGTTTGATTAAACAAGACCACCTGCCATTGACGTTTGTCTTTCAGATATTCAAAAAAGCCGATTTCTTCCAGTCGCAAGAGTTTGAAGCCTGTCACTGTACTAATCATAAACATGCCTTGCTGGGGCATCAATGCACTAATAGAAGAAGCAAAAGAAGGCAAAAGAGGAAGCGAAGTAGAGCTCATAGCCTTCCGGTAACGGTCCATAATTACTTTCAGGTCTTCTGCTTCAAAAGGCTTCAGCAGGAAGTCGAAAGCCGACTCACGCAACGCCTGAAGCAAGTATTTGTCATAAGAGGTGTAAAACACAACCTTCATATCCCACAAAATATCCTCCCTGATTTCACTTAATAGATTGAGTCCCAACGTATCCGGAAGTTCCACATCAAGAAACAATAAGTCCGGATGCAACTCCATAATCATCTTTTTACCTTTTGCACCATTCCCTGCGATTCCTTTTACTTCAAATTCACGATAGGGCTCCAACTCTCGGCGCAAAGCATCAATCGCTGTACGTTCATCGTCAACGATGACTACCTTATACTTTTCTTCTGTCTCCATCATAAATCATAAGAAAAACGAAACGGGATATATACCGACACTTCCGTACCGGTTTGTCCATCGCTTCTGTTGGTTATATTAAAACGTATTTTATCACTCTTGTTCTTTGTATTCAGTAATTGAATGGTCTGATACAACACTTTCAATCCTGTACCAGTACCCCGTGTGGCGGAAACTACCTGCGGGAGATACCCGCGTCCGTTGTCGGTAACCGTTATGCGAATCCCATTTGTTTCACGGGAAACATATACCATTAGCTCCTTTTTTCCGTCCTTTCCCGCCAGTCCATGTTTAATAGCATTCTCCACCGGAATTTGCACAATCATAGATGGAATCATGATGCGGGTTGCATCTAAACCGTCCTCCACCGTGATTGTTGCGACAAAATCTTCTCCGACACGTCCACGTTCCAGTTCGATGTATGTACGGACGAAATCCAGTTCGTCTTGCAAAGATACGCTCAATTTCTCGGTAAGTTCGAGGCTACGACGGAGATATTTCACCAGTTCCATCAGATTATGTTTCACCTCTTCCGAGCCGTTAAACTGATTGATCTCACGTCCCAGTACATTAAAAGTAAAATGAGGAGAAATCCGGCTTCTCAAATTCTCCATGCGGACACGGTTGATTTGCTGGAAGAAACGCTGGCGAAGAAACTCCCTCTTTTTACGCATATACCAGACAACTATCACTACCCCTGCCACAAGCAACACGCAGACAAGTACCCAGATAGATACGCTCAACTTGAGCACTCTCATCTCTGCCGCCTGTCGCTGAATCTTCATTTCCTTACGAAGCACTATCGTATCCTGCCGATAACGCATATCCAATTCGGCAACACGCATCTGTATCCGTTCGCTCCGGATGGAATCGTCCAGATGGCAATCACGTTTCAGGTATTCATAGGCACGGCGGTAATCACCGGTATGCTCAAAATAATGTTGCAGATACTGATTGCGTATAGTCAACATATTGGCGTCAAGATGCCCCACAGGAGCAGTCCGGGCGATCATAGTCTTCGCTTGGGCTATATTACCTTTCTTCAATGCCAGTTCAATCATCTGGGTTTCAATGTAATGAACAGCCGAGTTATGCTGTATATCGGAGAAGAAACGATAACTTTCGTCCAGGCAGATCTGTGCGGAGTCCAGTTTGTCAGTCAGCAAGTACAATTCTCCCAGGTTTACTTTGATAAAGTTCTGTTCAAACACCATCTGCGGATAAGAAGATACGAGTGCATTGGCCCTGCGCATATATTTCAAAGCCTCCTGATAGTTTTTCCGGTAATAATAATGGTTGCCGCGATTGTTGAGATAGGTCCATTGCTCGCTCACGTTCATTTCATCGAAGAACTGCCCGGCCAATTCATAGTAATGATTGGATAAATCGAAATCGCGCAGTTCCATGTAAGTCTGCCCCAATCCGTAGTAGACAGGAAATTTCGTGTGCTCGGACAAGTTCAAAGAATCACAGAGAAACAGGGCGCGCCGGTAATACGAAGCAGTGTGCGCCAAGTCACTGCGATGCAGATAGGCATCAGCTATATTGATACAAATATCCGGAAGCAGGTGTAGTTTTTTTCCTTTCAGGCGATATCCATAGGCTTTCTTATAGTCGATAATTGCAGAATCAGGGCGGTTCAGTTGCATCCATACGTTGCCTTCGATATTATAGACATCGGACAATACATCATTCCATCGTGGAGACTGGAGAGATTCAGAAGATTGGGAAGCATTGCGGGAAAATTCTTTTACCCGGCGGTTGTAATAGAGTATAGAATCAAAATCGGAAGAGACAAAAAATGTTTTCCCGTAAAGGGCGAGCAGACGATAATAAACCAGGGAATCTTGTGTCTGCGTCAGTGCCTCAAGCAGTTGTGAGCGGGAATAATGCACATTGGAAAACAAAGAATCCTGTACACGAACTTCCAGAGAATCAACCAACGCCTGTTCGCATGAAGAGCTATTGCGGTGTCTATCAGCATATCCGCAACTCAACAACATCAACAGCCCCAACAGTCCAAATAGTTTCATAGCAGTCTTCTGATTCATCAGTCCCCTTATTCATGTCATGTTTTGAATGTGACAAAAATACATTATTTATCCTGAATCCCAGCGAATTTTATTATTTTTTTAATACCTTTGTGCCCATATAAATATGAGCAACTGACCTAATGAGTCCACTGAACTTCACCCACATTTTGACACAGGCAGTCGATGAGCTATCGGAAAGCGAATCTTATAAAGGACTGTTTCATCAGCACAAAGATGGCGAACCACTGCCCTCTGCAAAAGTCTTGTATGAAATTATTGAGCTTTCACGCTCCATTCTTTTCCCCGGATATTACGGAAATTCTACTATTAACAGCCGGACTATCAATTATCACATCGGTGTAAACATTGAAAAATTGTTTGATTTACTTTGTGAGCAAATCTTGGCCGGATTATGTTTTAGCACTTCCATAGAGGGGAAATGCAACGTCTGCTCCGACTCCAAACGAGAAGAAGCTGCACGTCTTGCTGCTAAATTCATCAGTAAGTTACCCGCCATGAGGAGGATACTGGCAACGGATGTGGAAGCCGCCTACAACGGTGACCCGGCTGCCGAAAGCTATGGAGAGGTCATATTCTGTTATCCGGCCATTAAAGCGATCAGCAATTACCGTATCGCGCATGAATTGCTGGAACTGGGTGTTCCTCTGATTCCCCGTATCATCACGGAGATGGCGCATAGCGAAACGGGAATTGATATCCATCCGGCCGCAAAGATTGGCACTCACTTCACCATCGACCATGGTACGGGTGTCGTAATCGGCGCCACGAGTATCATCGGAAACAACGTCAAACTATATCAGGGTGTCACGCTGGGAGCCAAGAGTTTCCCGCTGGATGCCGACGGAAAACCTATCAAGGGAATCCCCCGCCATCCGATCCTGGAAGACAATGTAATTGTTTATTCCAACGCCACTATTCTGGGAAGAATCACCATCGGGCGTGATGCAACCGTAGGCGGTAATATCTGGGTAACGGAAAACGTGCCCGCAGGAGCAAGAATCGTACAAACTAAAGCAAAAAAATAAAATCAAAAGAATCTATATGAGCGAACAATTCGAGATGATAGCCAAGACTTTCCAGGGACTGGAAGAGATACTTGCAGAAGAACTGACAGCATTAGGAGCCAACGACATTCAAATAGGACGTCGTATGGTTTCATTTACAGGAGATAAACGTATGATGTACAAGGCTAATTTCTGTCTACGTACCGCCATCCGTATCCTGAAACCCATCAAGAACTTTACGGCCAAAGATGCTGACGAGGTTTACAATCAAATACAGGCTATTCCATGGGAAGAATATCTCGATGTGAACAAAACATTTGCTATCGATGCAGTAGTATTCAGTGAGGAGTTCCGCCATTCGAAATTCGTTTCGTACAAGGTGAAAGATGCGATTGTGGACTACTTCCGCGAGAAAACGGGTAAACGTCCGTCGGTACGCATCAACAACCCGGATGTACTTCTGAACATTCATATTGCACAGACTACCTGTACCTTGTCGTTGGACTCGTCCGGAGAATCACTTCACCGTCGCGGTTATCGCCAGGAAGCGGTAGAAGCTCCGTTGAATGAGGTATTGGCTGCCGGCATGATTTTAATGACCGGATGGCGTGGAGAATGTGATCTGATCGATCCGATGTGTGGTTCGGGTACTATCCCTGTAGAAGCCGCACTGATTGCTAAGAATATCGCTCCGGGAGTATTCCGTAAAGGGTTTGCTTTCGAGAAATGGGTGGATTTCGATGCGGATATGTTTGATGAGATTTACAATGACGACAGTCAGGAGCGTGAGTTTACTCATAAGATTTATGGGTATGACAACAATCCGAAAGCGAATGAGATTGCAACTCACAATATAAAAGCTGCCGGTGTATCGAAAGATATCGTGCTAAAATTGCAACCGTTCCAGCAGTTCGAACAGCCGAAAGAGAAATCAATCATCATCACCAATCCTCCTTATGGGGAACGTATCTCTACGAATGATTTGCTCGGTCTTTACCAGATGATCGGCGAACGTCTGAAACATGCATTTGTAGGAAACGAAGCATGGGTGCTTTCTTATCGGGAAGAGTGTTTCGACCAGATTGGCTTGAAGGCAAGCCAGAAGGTTCCTTTGTTCAATGGACCGTTGGAGTGTGAATTCCGCAAATATGAGATTTTTGACGGAAAATATAAAGAGTTCAAGAGCCAGGAAGAGGGCGAAGAGAAGAAAGAGGGTGAAGGAGAACAAGCTCCAAGATTCAGAGAAAGAAAAGAATTTAAGCCACGCCGCGAAGGTGAGTTCAAGCCGCGTCGGGACGGCGAATCCAGACCTCGCAGAGAGGGAGAATACAAGCCACGCAGAGAAGGTGGCGACTTCAAAGGTGGCGATGAAAGAGATAGAAAACCACGGGGAGAATTCCGCGGAGGAAGAGATTCAAGAGGGCCAAGAGAATTTAGGGGAAACCGGGAGCCGAGGATTCCGAAGAAGGAAGAGGAATAAACGGTTATAATCCCAACAACTTATTCACCCTGTAATTCACTAGTTAATAATTAATTAAAAACTTGAAGTTCCAAATTGGAACTTCAAGTTTACATCATAGTTCTAATGTTCAGTCACAAATTGGAACCTGTCTAAACAAAAAAATGGATGATATAGCTATTATAGAAAACAAAATATACGAAATCAGAGGGCAAAAAGTTATGCTTGACTTTGATTTGGCAGAAATGTATGGAGTTGAAACTAAACGCCTCAAGGAACAAGTACGTCGTAATATTGAACGCTTTCCTGCTGAATTCATGTTCGAGCTAACAAAAGAAGAAGTTGCAATTTCAAGGTCGCAAATTGCGACCTTGAAAACAGGACAAGGATATAACATCAAATATCTTCCGTTTGCATTTACTGAATATGGTATAGTTATGTTATCCAGCGTCCTCAAGTCCAAGACCGCTGTGGAAGTAAATATCAATATTATCCGTGCTTTTGTACGTATGCGCCAATATCTTCTATCCAATATACCTAAAAAGGAGTTGGAAGAATTAAAACAACGCATCGAATATCTCGAAGAAGATATTACTTCTGATAGGGAAAGTTACGAAAAACAATTTGACGACCTATTTAATGCCTTTGCTAAAATAAGTGCAATTATCCAATCAAGACAGACTCCTTTGGACAGAGTAAAAATAGAAGGATTTAAAAACAAATAATAAAGAAAAGAGCAATGAGTAAAATTGGAAAAAGAGCCATTCTGTTATTGTTGGCACTACCAATCGGATTCAATGTTATGGCACAAGAAACCAAAAAACCGACGCTGGAAGAACTGATTCCGGGCGGCGAGAGTTACCGCTATGCAGAAAACCTGTACGGGCTGCAATGGTGGGGCGACGAATGTATCAAGCCAGGAGTAGATACCCTTTATTCAATTCAACCCAAAACCGGGAAAGAAACAATGGTTATCACTCGCGAGCAAATCAACAAAGTGCTTGAAGAAAACAAGGCAGGAAAATTATCACACCTGTATTCCGTCCGTTTTCCATGGACAGACAAGGCACAAATGCTATTCACGATAGCAGGAAAGTTCATTGTATATGATTTCAAGAACAATCAGGTTATCAGCACTTTCAAACCAAAGGACGGGGCAAATAATGAAGACTATTGCGCAGCCAGTGGAAATGTGGCTTACACGATAGATAACAATCTATATGTGAATGAGAAAGCAGTAACCAATGAACCCGAAGGCATCGTTTGCGGACAAACAGTGCACCGCAATGAATTCGGTATCAACAAAGGAACTTTCTGGAGTCCGAAAGGCAACCTGCTCGCTTTCTACCGTATGGATGAAAGCATGGTGACACAATACCCGCTTGTAGACATCACTGCACGTGTAGGCGAAGTAAATAACGTACGCTATCCGATGGCAGGAATGACGAGCCATCAGGTAAAAGTAGGCATTTACAACCCTGCTACCGGTAAAAGCATTTATCTGAATGCAGGCGATCCGACAGACCGTTATTTCACTAACATCAGCTGGGCACCGGATGAAAAGAGCCTCTACCTGATCGAAGTAAACCGCGACCAGAATCATGCCAAACTCTGCCAGTACAACGCAGAGACAGGAGAACCCATGGGAGTTCTCTATGAAGAAATGCACCCTAAATACGTTGAACCGCAAAACCCCATCGTATTTTTGCCGTGGGACCCTACCAAGTTCATCTATCAAAGTCAGCGTGACGGCTACAATCACCTTTATCTCTTTGAGACAAATGCAGCAAACATGAAAGGTGAAACCTATAATAGTGCCAACGGCGGTAGTTATTTCCAGGCCGGTAAAGTAAAACAGCTAACCAAAGGCAACTGGCTGGTCAGCGAAATCCTAGGATTCAACACAAAGCGTAAAGAGGTCATCTTCACTGCCGTAGAAGGCTTGAGAAGCGGCCATTTTGCAGTAAACGTAAGTAATGGAAAGATAAGCCAGCCGTTTGAGAACTGCAAGGAAAGCGAACATAGCGGAACACTTAGCGCCTCTGGCACATACCTTATCGACCGTTATTCCACCAAAGACCAACCCCGCGTCATCAACCTGGTAGACACCAAAAACTTCAAAGAAACAGCCAACTTGCTGACAGCCGAAAATCCTTACGACGGATACCAGATGCCAAGCATCGAAACCGGAACAATCAAAGCGGCAGACGGCACTACCGACCTGCATTACCGCCTGATGAAGCCGGCAAACTTCGATCCGGCTAAGAAATATCCCGTAATCGTATATGTCTACGGAGGCCCTCACGCGCAATGCGTCACCGGAGGATGGCAGAACGGCGCACGCGGATGGGACACATACATGGCAAGCAAAGGCTATATCATGTTCACCATCGACAATCGCGGTAGCAGCAACCGCGGACTAACATTTGAAAATGCCACCTTCCGCCGTCTCGGCATCGAAGAAGGCAAAGACCAGGTAAAAGGCGTTGAATTCCTGAAATCCCTCCCCTACGTAGACAGCGAGCGCATCGGCGTACACGGATGGAGTTTTGGAGGTCACATGACTACCGCCCTGATGCTCCGTTACCCGGAGATATTCAAAGTAGGCGTTGCCGGAGGTCCGGTAATCGACTGGGGTTACTATGAAATAATGTACGGCGAACGCTATATGGACACACCGGAAAGCAATCCGGAAGGCTACAAAGAATGTAATCTGAAAAACCTTGCCGACCAACTGAAAGGTCACCTATTGATTATTCACGACGACCACGACGACACCTGCGTGCCACAACACACCCTGTCGTTCATGAAAGCCTGTGTAGATGCCCGCACTTATCCCGACCTGTTTATCTACCCGTGCCACAAGCACAACGTAGCAGGCCGCGACCGTGTACATCTGCACGAGAAAATCACCCGGTACTTTGAGCAGAACTTATAAAACCTGTGAAGTCCACCGCATCTATACGAATCATATATAACAGTATAACTTATAATAGCACAAAGATGAAGATATTATTACTTGGCTCGGGCGGCCGCGAACATGCACTGGCATGGAAAATTGCCCAAAGTCCGAAAGTTGAAAAACTGTACATTGCTCCGGGAAATGCCGGAACAACTGCCGTAGGCGAGAATGTCAACATCAAAGCAACCGATTTTGAAGCCATCAGCGCTTTCGCTCTGAAAGAGAACATTCAAATGGTAGTAGTAGGCCCCGAAGATCCGTTGGTAGAAGGAATTTACGACTACTTCCAGAACCGTCCGGAGCTAAAGCATATTGCCGTTATCGGTCCTTCGGCTCAAGGAGCAGAACTGGAAGGAAGCAAGGAGTTTGCCAAAGGCTTCATGATGCGCCACAACATCCCGACAGCCCGCTACAAAAGCATCACTTCCGCAAACCTCGAAGAAGGTCTCGCTTTCCTCGAAACGCTGGAAGCTCCATACGTATTGAAGGCTGATGGTCTTTGTGCCGGAAAAGGAGTACTTATCCTCCCTACACTGGACGAAGCTAAAGTAGAACTGAAAGAAATGCTGGGTGGCATGTTCGGCTCTGCATCGGCAACCGTTGTAATCGAAGAGTTCCTAAGCGGTATCGAGTGCTCTGTATTCGTACTGACAGACGGAGAACACTATAAAGTCCTCCCCGTAGCCAAAGACTACAAACGCATCGGTGAAGGCGATAAAGGACTAAATACAGGCGGTATGGGTAGCGTAACCCCCGTTCCGTTTGCCGATGAAGTATTTATGGAGAAAGTACGCACACGCATCATCGAACCGACCATCAACGGCCTGAAAGAAGAAAACATCACTTACAAAGGCTTCATCTTCCTCGGTCTTATCAAGGTGAAAGGTGAACCGATGGTGATCGAATACAACGTCCGCATGGGCGACCCGGAAACAGAAAGCGTGATGCTCCGTATCCAGAGCGACTTCGTAGAACTGCTTGAAGGTACTGCCGCAGGCAACCTGAACGAAAAAACACTGGTGATGGACCCACGTTCAGCCGGCTGTGTCATCCTTGTCAGCGGCGGTTATCCCGAAGCCTACGAAAAAGGATTCCCTATCAGCGGACTGGAACAGGCTGCCGCTACCGACAGCATCATTTTCCATGCCGGAACAGCCATGAAAGACGGACAAGTAGTGACGAACGGAGGACGTGTGATTGCCGTTTGCTCTTACGGTGCAACGAAAGAAGAGGCACTGGCACAGAGCTACAAAGTGGCAGACATGATCGACTTCGACAAGAAGTATTTCCGCCGCGATATCGGATTCGATTTGTAATTCAAGTTTCGCACGCAAGTAGCCCTATTCCGCATAGCGTTGAACACCATGACTTGTCAAGCATTAATAGTTGAGTTATCAAGTATTAATAGTTTAGACGACAATTGTTAATACTTGAGGAATCAGGTATTAACAGCTGACAGGATGGTTGTTAACATCAAGCATGCAGGATATTAATATCCGGAATATCAACCGAATGTACCTATAGTATCAAGAGATAACAAGTAATAAACTCATGAGAAATAAAAGACTACAAAGTCAAGTGACGGCAGGACGGTGGACCCTGCCTGCCGTTATCTTTATCTGCGCCCTGTGCTGGGTGTTGACTTACTTTTTATTTCCCGGTTCCATAGCCTCAACCGTACTCGAAGGCAGCCCTTCTGCCTGGCAACCCGCCCGCGATTTTCTGCTTCCGGGGTGGGCAGACCGGATTGTCAGCTTCCTGATTTATGCAACCATCGGTTACTTTCTGATAGAGCTGAACAATCAGTTCAGCATTATCCGTATGAGGGCTTCCATGCAGACAGCTATCTATTTCCTGCTGGTCACCGTCTGCCCGAAAATGCATTACCTATATACAGGAGATATTGTTGCCCTGGGCTTTCTCATTTCCATTTATTTTCTGTTTAAAAGCTATCAGCAAACTCAAGCTGCGGGTTATTTATTCTACTCCTTCTTCTTTATCGGAGCGGGAAGTATTCTGTTCCCACAGTTCACCATCCTCTCGGTGCTTTGGTTGCTCGAAGCCTACCGTTTCCAGTCGCTCACTCCGCGTAGTTTCTGCGGTGCGCTGCTCGGATGGATGCTGCCATACTGGATGCTGTTCGGACACGCCTTCTTCTACAACGAGATGGAGTTGTTCTATCGCCCTTTCAATCAGCTACTAACTATCGGGGAATTCTTCAACCTGCAAATCCTCCAGCCTTGGGAACTGGCAATACTCGGCTATCTGTTGGTGATGTTCATCGTCAGTGCCGTCCATTGCATCGCCGCCGGATTTGAGGATAAGATACGCACACGCGCCTATCTCCAATTCCTGATAGACCTGACGATTTTCCTGTTCCTGCTGATTGCCCTGCAACCGATATATTGCAGTGCCCTATTGCCTTTGCTTATCATAAGCAACAGCATCCTGATCGGACATTTCTTTGTACTGACCAATAGTAAAAGTTCGAATGTGTTTTTCATCATTTCATTGGTCGGTCTCATCCTCTTATTCGCTTTTAATATATGGACGCTTTTATAGATTCAACGATACAACTCCTCATAGAATGGGGACTCCCGGGATTATTCATCTCGGCTTTACTGGCTGGGAGCATCGTGCCTTTCAGTTCCGAACTGGTACTGGTGGCACTGGTGAAACTCGGTCTGCCCCCGATAGCCTGTCTGATCTCCGCCACTCTGGGCAACACAGTAGGCGGAATGACTTGCTACTACATGGGACGTCTGGGCAAAATCAGTTGGATCGAGAAATATTTCAAGGTAAAGAAAGAGAAAGTAGACAAAATGGTGAAATTCCTGCAAGGAAAAGGAGCATTGATGGCCTTCTTCACCTTTCTTCCCGCTATTGGGGAAGTGATAGCCATTGCACTGGGATTTATGCGAAGCAACACATGGCTCACCATAGTTTCCATGTTTGTCGGCAAACTGATACGTTATATTCTTCTCCTGTATGCACTCGAAAGTGCCTGGGACGCTATAGCAGGGTAAGGATTTTAAATATCAGGTAAAAAGTATTAGACGTTAGACAGTAAGCATTAGAGATTGTATGATGGAAAGGATTATTGAGAAAACCGACGACGGGAGCGCTACCCTGTTTGTTCCGGAATTGAATGAACATTATCATTCAACGAAAGGGGCACGCACGGAGTCTCAACATATTTTCATCGATATGGGACTTAAAGCCTCTTCCGCCACTACTCCGCGTATTCTTGAGATCGGCTTCGGGACAGGGCTAAACGCCTGGCTCACCCTTGAAGAAGCAGAAAGAAGCAGACGGAATATACTCTATACAGGATTGGAACTCTATCCACTGGAATGGCAGACGATAGAGCAATTAGGATATATCTCCAATGATGAGCAATTAACGACGACCGCCCGGCAGCAACCGGCTATCGAATTGTTTAAGCAACTTCATACATCACCTTGGGAGAAAGACGTGCAACTCACTCCACACTTCACCCTACGGAAAGTAGAGACAGACGTAAACAAATGGGTTGAGAACAGAGAACGAACAATGAGCAATATCAATGATAGCGTAACCAACGCCGAATCACCTGCCCTGAATCTTTCATTTAACCTCATTTACTTCGATGCCTTTGCACCGGAAAAGCAACCGGAAATGTGGTCGCAAGAACTATTCAACCGCCTCTACGTTTTATTAGATAGAGACGGCATCCTGACCACTTACTGCGCCAAAGGTGTCGTCCGCCGGATGTTACAGACAGCCGGATTCACAGTAGAACGCCTGCCCGGACCTCCGGGTGGTAAACGGGAAATATTACGGGCCCGAAAATAAGAATAGAAACAAGATAAGAAAGAAACCCCGAAATAGAAGAAGTCATGAAAAAACAACTAAAAGATATGAGAACCCTTTTCCTCCTTAGTGCCTGCCTCCTAATGGCAGCCTGCACAGGACGCTCTTCCCAAGCAAGCAACGATGACGAAGCAAAACCGGTGATTACCGTCACCCTGGAACCGCAACGTTATTTCACGGAAGCTATTGCCGGAGATAAATTTAAAGTAGTCAGCATGGTCCCAAAAGGTTCCAGCCCGGAAACCTATGATCCTGTCCCCCAACAACTTGTGTCTCTGGGAGACAGCAAAGCCTATTTCCGCATCGGATACATCGGCTTCGAACAGACCTGGATGGATCGTTTGATGAACAATACCCCCCATATCCAAGTGTTCGACACCTCCAAAGGAATCGACCTCATACTCAACAATGATGACCACGACCATGCCCACGGACATAACAGTAACGACGGGCATATCCACGCCGTAGAGCCGCACGTATGGAATTCTACCGGTAATGCTTTAATCATTGCAGGAAACACCTACAAAGCCCTTAGCCAACTGGATAAGGCAAATGAGGTATACTATAGAAACCGCTACGATTCGCTCTGCCAGCGTATCCAGCACACCGACAGCCTGATTCGCCGTCAACTCTCCGCTCCCGAAGCAGCCAAAGCCTTCATGATTTATCATCCGGCTCTCTCCTACTTCGCCCGCGACTACGGATTGCATCAGATTTCCATCGAAGAAGGGGGCAAAGAACCTTCTCCCGCCCATCTGAAAGCCTTGATAGACCTGTGTCAGGCAGAAGATGTACGTGTAATCTTTGTTCAACCGGAATTTGACAAACGCAATGCGGAAACCATCGCGCAGCAAACCGGAACGAAAGTGATCCCTATCAATCCGCTAAGTTACGACTGGGAAGAAGAAATGCTGAATGTAGCCAAAGCCCTCGCGCCACAGGCTGCAACAAAATAAACGTATAAAGAAAGAACCCATCAAGCCATTTCCAACGATGAAACCAATAATCGAAATAAAGAATCTTTCCGCCGGATATGACGGTCGCACTGTTCTCCACGATGTTAATCTAAGCATCTACGAACGGGATTTTCTAGGTATTATAGGTCCGAACGGAGGCGGCAAAACGACGCTTATAAAGTGCATCCTCGGTCTGTTGAAGCCAACCGGAGGGGAAATTATATTCCATACTCCTGAAAAAGCATCTACTAAAACCACTTCTACTTTCCTGGGTTATCTGCCTCAATACAACAGTATAGACCGGAAGTTCCCTATTTCCGTGGAAGAAGTGATCCTATCCGGATTAAGCATACAAAAATCGCTCACTTCACGATTTACCCCCGAACAGAAAGAGAAAGGTAAACAGATTATTTCCCGCATGGGGCTTGAAGGATTCGAACACCGTTCTATCGGGCAATTAAGCGGCGGGCAGCTGCAACGTGCCCTGTTGGGACGTGCCATCATCTCCGACCCTGCGGTATTGATTCTCGATGAACCCAGCACGTATATCGACAAGCGTTTCGAAGCACGCCTTTATGAGTTATTGGCTGAAATCAATAAAGAATGTGCCATTATCCTTGTCAGTCACGACATCGGCACTGTATTGCAACAAGTAAAATCTATCGCTTGCGTCAACGAAACGCTGGATTACCATCCGGATACAGGCGTTACTACCGAATGGCTGGAAAGGAACTTCAACTGTCCTATCGAGCTATTGGGACACGGTACATTGCCTCATCGGGTTTTAGGAGAACATCATCACCATCATTAAAGTTGCCATAGACTCTATATAGATATACGGCTTCCTTGTTTTAAAATGTATCTTCCCTCTCTGCTGCCTTCCGGAAGAGTGAAAGAGATAGTAAATCACCCCTTTGTTACTTAATATTTCTTACTTTCTTCCTCATTATCCTTACAAATCACTATCTTTGCGACCTCATAATTTGTTTTTAACGAATAAACTACGATAGTGCTAATGAAACAGTACAGAACCGTAAACAACCTTATGGGTTGGCTTACATTCATCATTGCGGCAACCGTCTACTGCCTGACAATAGAACCGACCGCAAGTTTCTGGGATTGCCCGGAGTTCATAACCACCGGCTATAAACTGGAAGTCGGACACCCGCCCGGCGCACCTTTCTTCATGCTGATGGCGAACCTGTTTACTCAATTTGCTTCCGACGTAACAACCGTTGCGAAAATGGTGAATTACATGAGTGCCCTGATGAGTGGTGCCTGTATCCTGTTCCTTTTCTGGAGCATCACCCATCTGGTACGCAAACTGATTATCACTGACGAAAACAATATCACCAAAGGACAGCTTATCACGGTCATGGGTAGCGGACTGATCGGTGCACTGGTTTATACATTCAGTGACACATTCTGGTTCTCGGCCGTAGAAGGTGAAGTATATGCCTTCTCCTCTCTGTTTACCGCTGTCGTTTTCTGGTTGATTCTGAAATGGGAAGACGTGGCCGACCAGCCTCATAGCGACCGCTGGATTATCCTCATCGCCTATCTGACGGGATTGAGTATCGGTGTCCATTTGCTGAACCTGCTTTGTCTGCCCGCCATCGTACTGGTATACTACTACAAGAAAACTCCAAACGCTACCGCCAAAGGTTCGCTAATTGCGTTATTCGGTTCAATGGTACTCGTTGCAGCCGTGCTTTACGGCATCGTACCGGGCATTGTGAAAGTAGGCGGCTGGTTCGAGCTGTTGTTTGTCAACGGACTCGGAATGTCGTTCAATTCAGGCGTAGTGGTTTATATCATTCTGCTTGCAGCGGCTCTGATCTGGGGCGTATACGAAAGCTATACCGAAAAGAACAAAACGCGCATGGCTATCTCCTTTATTCTGACGATTGCTCTACTGGGTATCCCGTTCTACGGACACGGAGCCAGCAGTATCATCATCGGTATTTTGGTTATTGCCGCACTGGGACTTTATCTTGCTCCGAGTGTACAGGCTAAAATCAAAGAGAGATGGCGTATCACCGCCCGCACCATGAACACAGCATTACTGTGCACCATGATGATCGTAATCGGGTATTCTTCTTACGCACTGATCGTTATCCGTTCTACTGCCAACACTCCGATGGATCAAAACTCACCGGAGGATATATTCACCCTGGGCGAATACCTCGGCCGTGAACAATACGGAACCCGTCCGCTCTTCTACGGCCCTGCTTTCTCTTCGAAAGTGGCACTTGACGTAAAAGACGGCTATTGTATTCCGCGCCAATCGGAAGCAGGAAGTAAGTTTGTCCGCAAGGAAAAGACTTCGCCCGACGAAAAAGACTCTTATATCGAACTTCCCGGACGTGTGGAATACGAATATGCACAGAATATGCTTTTCCCGCGTATGTACAGTTCGTCACACGCACCGCTCTACAAACAATGGGTAGACATCAAGGGATATGACGTTCCTTACGACCAGTGTGGAGAGATGGTGATGGTAAACATGCCTACCCAATGGGAAAATATCAAATTCTTCTTCTCCTACCAGCTAAACTTCATGTACTGGCGTTACTTCATGTGGAACTTTGCCGGACGGCAGAATGACATACAGGGTAGCGGAGAAATTGAGCACGGCAACTGGATCACCGGTATTCCGTTTATCGACAACCTACTGGTAGGTAACCAGGAATTGCTTCCGCAAGATCTCAAAAACAATAAAGGACACAACGTATTCTACTGTCTGCCGCTGATTCTCGGCTTAATCGGACTCTTCTGGCAGGCTTACCATAGCCAGCGGGGTATCCAGCAATTCTGGGTGGTATTCTTCCTGTTCTTTATGACAGGTATCGCTATCGTGCTCTACCTCAACCAAACTCCTGCACAACCCCGTGAACGAGACTATGCGTATGCCGGTTCGTTCTATGCCTTTGCCATCTGGGTAGGTATGGGAGTGGCAGGTATCATCCGCATGTTGCGAGATTATGCCAAGATGCAGGAACTTCCGGCAGCCGTTCTGGCTTCAGTGCTCTGTTTGTTCGTCCCCATCCAGATGGCGGGACAGACATGGGATGACCACGACCGCAGCGGACGCTTCGTTGCCCGCGACTTCGGACAGAACTACCTGATGACTTTGCAGGAAGAAGGCAACCCGATTATCTACACCAATGGTGATAACGATACCTTCCCATTGTGGTACAATCAGGAAACGGAAGGTTTCCGTACGGATGCCCGCACCTGTAACTTAAGTTACCTGCAAACAGACTGGTATATAGACCAGATGAAACGTCCGGCCTACGATTCTCCGTCACTCCCTATCACTTGGGACCGTGTGGAATACGTGGAAGGACAAAACGAATATATCTCTATCCGTCCGGAAATGAAAGCTCTTATCGACAGCTATTTCAAACAGGCAAACGAACTGGCTGCACAGGGAGACACTACCATATTGTCGCTCGTTCACTCCATCTTCGGTGAGAATCCTTATGAACTGAAGGAAATCATCAACCGCTGGATGCTTGGCAAGAACGACCAATTGAAAGAACTTCTCAAGAAGACAGGAAAAGAGATACAACTTCCGCTCATCCCTACGGACAGCATCGTCATGAAGATAGATAAGGAAGCCGTACGCCGCTCCGGCATGAAAATACCGGAAGCTCTGGGCGACTCTATCCCCGAATACATGACAATCACCCTTAGAGACGCCAACGGCAACCCGAAACGCGCCCTCTACAAGAGTGAGCTGATGATGCTCGAAATGCTTGCCAACGCTAACTGGGAACGTCCTATCTATATGGCAATCACCGTAGGAAGCGAAAACCATCTGGGCATGGGCAACCACTTCACACAGGAGGGTCTCGCCTACCGCTTCACTCCGTTCGATACGGACAAACTGGACAGCAAGATCGACAGTGAAAAGATGTACGACAACCTGATGAACAAGTTCAAGTTCGGCGGTATCGACAAGCCGGGTATCTACATCGACGAGAACGTGATGCGTATGTGCTACACGCACCGCCGTATCTTCACGCAGCTCGTAGGACAGCTTATCAAAGAAGGTAAGAAGGACAAGGCACTCGCTGCACTCGATTACGCCGAAAAGATGATTCCGGCAATCAACGTACCGTATGACTGGGCAAATGGCGCCTTCCAAATGGCAGAGTCTTATTATCAACTGGGACAGAACGAGAAAGCCAACAAGATTATCGACGAGCTTGCCAACAAGTCGCTCGAATACATGATCTGGTATCTTAGCCTGAACGATAACCAGCTTGCCATTGCCAGCGAAAACTTCGTGTACAACGCCAGTTTGCTTGACGCCGAAGTCCGCCTAATGGAAAAATACAAATCAGAAGAACTCGCAAAACATTACTCTACGCAACTCGATCAGCTATACAACGAGTACGTGACGAGAATGAAAGGGAAATAATTTAGGTATGAAGTAATAAGTATTAAGTATTAACGTAGCTTCCGGCATGTTTTCCGTAAGGTATAATACTTAATACTTATTTCCTAATACTTCAAAACACAGACTCTCATGTTTATAGAACAACCACCTTGGCTTTTCCGGGCGTTGTATCCACAAGCTATCTTCCGGATGGACCCGAATGAGCGGGCAGTCTATCTGACTTTCGACGACGGCCCCATCCCCGAAGTAACTCCCTGGGTACTGGAAATACTGGAAAAGCATCATATTAAAGCTACCTTTTTCATGGTAGGCGACAATATACGCAAACACCCGGATGAATACCGGATGGTGGTAGAGCACGGACACCGCATCGGTAACCATACTTTCAACCACATCCGTGGATTTGAATATTCCAATCCGGATTACCTGGCAAATGCCAGAAAGGTAGATGATATTATTCATTCCGATCTCTTCCGTCCACCACACGGACACATGGGATTCAGGCAGTATTATACGTTGCGCTATCATTACCGCATCATTATGTGGGATCTCGTGACCCGCGATTACAGTAAGCGGATGCGCCCGGAACAAGTGCTGAACAACGTGAAACGCTATGCGCGAAACGGTTCTATCATCACTTTCCACGATTCGCTGAAGTCATGGAACAACGGTAACCTGCAATACGCACTTCCCCGTGCCATCGAGTTCCTGAAAGAGGAAGGTTATGAATTCAAGGTGTTATAATCTTTGAAAAAACAGAAACTTCGAAAAGAGCAGAGCTTCCTGATAAGAAAGAAAAGGTTTCTGATGAATAAAAAAGCTCCCTGATAAGAAAAAAAATATAAGCCGAGGTATTATGCCCCGGCTTTTGTAGTTTAAAGCCCGTTTCGTGCCCAAAATTGAAAGATCCCTCCTCTTTCTTACAAGATGCCAGTGCAACCGTATTTCGCCTGGTAAAGGGCAAAAAAAGGCAAAAAGAGGGCAAAACAACCTGCATTCAAAAAGTTTCTGATTCACATTACCATTTCCAACCGTATTTTTTTATACATTTGCAACGGTCTCTTCCGCAGAAAGCCTCCGGGTGGCGAGGGAGAGACGTTTATATTGAGAAGACGTTTACAAGCGTTTGTCATTT
This sequence comes from Bacteroides sp. MSSM.1001136sp1_RTP21357st2_D2_RTP21359_211015, assembly GCF_040913205.1. Classification (NCBI taxonomy): domain Bacteria; kingdom Pseudomonadati; phylum Bacteroidota; class Bacteroidia; order Bacteroidales; family Bacteroidaceae; genus Bacteroides; species Bacteroides sp. MSSM.1001136sp1_RTP21357st2_D2_RTP21359_211015. The sequence goes on from NZ_JBDFVF010000002.1 coordinate 19,486, forward strand.
GTGTTCAGAACTTCGCAAACTTTGACCTATCGGAATGACTAACAGCAACAAAGACGTCCTCCTGATGTGTATTTATATACATCCGTGCCTCACTTTGGAAAACAAAGGGAGGCTACGGGTGTTGTACATATCGGCGTGGGCTTTCTGCGTTGTTCGTTCCCGATAGTTGGCATTGCGAAGGCCTTGAACACGGAACGGACGAAGGTGAGAGATTCCCACGCCTTTTCTATATATTCCTGTCAACAATAGATTGAATTGTCCGCCCAACGGGAGTCTGGGGGACACACATAAGCAGAATAGGCACATGATTCATGCGGGACAACTTATTGAACGCACGCTTCACGAACAGGGACGCACCGTCACCTGGTTCGCTACCCAACTATGCTGCACACGCCCCAATGTTTACAAGATATTCCGGAAAGAGAATATCGACATCCACCTGCTCTGGCGCATCTCCTGCATCCTCGGCCATGATTTCTTCCGCGATCTTTCCGACAGCATCAATACCGGAAACTTCCCCAGTGTATCCAAATAGGATACAATTCCGTATCGTTCTTGGAACTATGCTTTCACCCGGTAGTATACTCCTTTCGCATACCTTTGCAGGCATATTAACATATAATCACAAAAGGACATGAAAACGAAAAAACTATTTCTGATTATTGCTCTGGTTGTCGGTTGTGCCGTCGGAGCCCATGCGCAAAAGACGGTCTTCAAGTTTCGTGATGCACAGGCACGTGCAGGCGATGCAGTTACTGAAGTTTGTGTCAAACCCACAGTTGTCGAGGTGAAAATACTGGAAGATAAGGGACGGATCAAGGATGAATGGACACTAAGCAAAGAGGAAGTGGAGATCGCCATGAAAGGAGAACTTGACAACATCCGTGCATGGGGGACGTATCTGTCCACCATCAAATACAACTGCGATGTCATCATGGGAGCCACTTTCAAAGTGGAAGATAATGAAAAAACAGGGGGATACACGGTTACAGTAGTAGGTTATCCCGGCATCTTCGTCAACTGGCATCCTGCCACCCAGGACGATTATGAATGGATACGCCTGCAGAAGCTATCACCCACGGATGGAAGAAGCCAGATAGCACCTGTCGTTAAGAATAAGAATTAATCACTAAAACATAAATAACAATGAAAAAAGTACTATCAATGGTTGCCGCACTCTTATTGTGCGTAGGAACTCAAGCGCAAATCGTATCATCCAGAAGCGCAATCGTCAAAACAGAGAAGCAAGCCAGCAGCACACAATGGTTCTTGCGTGCAGGTTTGAATATCATGAACTTCTCCGGTGACGGAGCCGAAGGAGCTGACTCAAACATCGGATATAACGCAACATTTGGCTACCAGAAGTCTTTAGGCAGCACAGGAGGATACTGGGGAATGGAATTTGGACTCGGCTCCCGTGGTTTCAAAGTGGAAGACACAAAGTGCATGGCTCATAATATACAATACTCTCCGTTCACATTCGGATGGAAATTTGCAGTGGCGGACAATGTTCATATCGACCCGCATGTAGGAGTCTTTGCCAGCTACGATTACACAAGTAAAATGAAAGCAGACGGAGAAAGCATCAGTTGGGGAGATTACGCAGATTACATGGAAGTGGACTACAATCATTTCGATGCCGGTATGAATATCGGTGTAGGAGTTTGGTACGACCGTTTCAACCTGGATCTCACCTATCAACGCGGATTCATAGATACATTCAGCGATGCTGACGGATTCAAGACCAGCAACTTTATGATTCGTCTGGGTATTGCCTTCTAAGGACAACCAAACCTCAATAAACCATATTATTTATTCAGCGTCCACGATCTTTTCTCTTCGCAAAAAGGGCCGTGGATGCTGTTTTCTTAAAAATAACGGAATATGATGACCAAACGACAATTTCTGGCAATCATGTATCTGCTGACGGGAGTTATCCCGCTGATAGCACAGACTTTCACCGAACAGAAAAAGAGCTATCCCGTCAGTGCAGACGGCAATAAATATGTGGTCAGCGGATTTACCCCTTTCAGCAGCATGCAAGACGAGAACATCTACGCTAATGCACTGTTATGGACCGTCAAAAATGTCTGTCCGCAGCTACGGGAAGGGATCACAGAGGTAAACGTACCGGCTAAAAACTTCAGTTGCGATCTGATACTTGCCTCGCAAGCAGATTCAAATCAGAAGAATACTTACTATTGCAAAGCCCTGTTTCAAGTAAAAGACGGCAAGCTGGTCTACTATCTTTCCAATATACGGATAGAATCATCAGCAGTGATAATGAAAAAAATAACTCCCATGGAGAAGCTGCAACCGGACAAGAAAGCATCTCACAAAGAAATCATGGATGACTTCGTACAGGTGGAATCGCAAGTATTGAATAAAATGTTCGACTTCATCGTAACGAACCAACTTTCACCAATCACTCACTGGAATGAAATCAGTATCAACAAGCCGGTGAAAGGCATGACGGAAGATGAATGTCTGCTGGCCTTCGGCAAACCGCAGACTATTCAAGAATCAAATGGAGAAGTGCAATGGATGTATTCCAGCTCGTTCTACCTATTCTTCAAGAATGGACATGTGGAAACGATTATCAAATAATCCCATAAAAACAAATCATCTCAAAATCAAACAATTAAAACAATTTATTATGAAAACAATCTGGAAAGCAACCGTTTGCATAGTTGCAGTATTACTGTCGTTCAGCATTTATTCCTGTGGCGATGACGACGATGACGCTGTCGGTTCACGCGATTTATTGTTAGGAACATGGAATGGAGTGTATTATCTTTCACAAGAATGGGAAGATGGTGAAAAGGTAAGTGACTCTAAAGAAGATTTTGTAAATGGAACCAACCGTTATTCCATAGAGTTCAAGGAAGATGGTACGTATGTAGAAAAAGATGTCTACAACTCCTCCGGAAGTACTAATTATTATCACGGTACATGGAGCTACTCCGGTAATAAGCTGACTCTCATCGACACTGAAGAGGATAATTACACAGAAGTGTGGACAGTGACCACAATGACAGAGAATGAATTAGTCTATGAACTTCGTGAGAAAGAGAAAGAAGACGGAACGACATACGAATATTACGAACAACACGCTTTTACAAGATAGCTTAAGGACATTATCTTTCTTTTCCAGAAAGACACATTCTTAATTCTCTTTCTTTTTCAGAAAGATAAAAATAAGCAAAGGTTCCTTTGATAAAAAGAAACCTTTGCTTCATCTATTAGAAAAGACGCATGATATTCAATAATGAATCGCGTATTCAGTGAGTAAAAGAAATTAAAGAGGGCGTTTCGTCACACCTCGACAATCCTTCTTTTTTGACTGTATAAGCAATTCAGCACATTAATTAATATGCCACCGCCAACGGAGTACGCAATTTCTGCGCATATTCAGTCATATATTTATTCCAGGCATCCGGAGTCTTGATAGCCGCCTTATCCCAGGCAGATCCCCAGTAATAAGTATATTCAGAACCAGGCTCATATTCGCTGATAGCCAGCACATGACCGTCGGCTCCACCACGATCTTTCTTTTCCTTTTCGGAAAGAAGAACCACTTTCGCCTCTTTTACCTGTGCAGGGAATGCAGCACCCACAAATATCTTACCGTTTGCACCGCTACGGTCAGTTGTAGGATCTACGTAAGTGATATAGCCATTTGCAGCATCTGCCACAACCGCACCGTCCGGTTCACGCAATACAAGTCCTGTAGTTACCGGCATTGCTTCTTTCAAATTGGTATATGAAACAACTGTTTTATTTAGATAAGAACCTGCATCCAAGGAGATGACGCGTGTTTCCACCACGTTAGAGTCTCCACGGACCACCAGCGGATTAAACTCCAGCTTCACCGTGAAACGCAGCGGACCATTATCAAGGATTTCCTGTGTGCGATAGCAGTAAGGATAGATAATAGTGTCACCTGCCATCAAAGCGGCAACGCCGGCGCCCAACGTAGGACCTACGGCATAGCAATCCATACCGTATCCATGATCGATATGGTAAGAGATGGCATTCTGCAATTCGGAAGCGGCTTTCGGATCTGTCTTTTTCAGTTCGGCTATCTTGGCACGCTTTTCAGGATTAAGCTCTTCAGCATACAGAGATTCCAAAATCGGCTCCGTAGTATTATACTTCGTAAAAAGATCATAGCCAAAACCACGTTCTCCACGAGCCTGCAAAGCAGGACCATAAGCACGGAATCCGCCAAGATCATTCTCCCAGGCTACGTCGTCCAGACGTTCGGGGTAGTATTTACCGCAAGCAATGACATCAAAAGGTGCCGGTGTGCCCGGTTGAATGGTATAAGTAACCACACTGTTTCCCCCTACCGTAACGGGGAAGACCACCTTCTCATCATACGTCACCTGATAAGGCACTTGCTGACCGTCGACGTCAAGCACCACAATCTGTGCCGTATCCGCCAGTTTCAATTTAGCGACCACATCGCTCATCGGCACTTCAACCATCTCCCCTGCCCGTTCAAGAGCCAAAGAATTGGTCACTGTGACTGTCATTGACTGCTTGCTGTCGGCACAAGAAGCAAAACCAATCAAGGCTACAACAAACAGAATTAATATCTTTCTCATAATTAGTCTACATTGAATGAATAACATATACTTTGCAAATCAGAGGCTATTATATCCGGCATGTTGGATGTATAGCTCCAACGCGTCAGCTATATATATCCAACGTGTTGGAGCTATATGTTCAACACGTTGGGCATATATGTCCAATAAATCGGCCATATAGCTCCTGCAAAGGGAATAATAAAAAATAAGGTGACAGATGAAAAGAGGATGCTCTTTGCCATTCTATCACCTTACCGGAATTTCTTCTATCAGCTATTATTTCGGTTGTTTTCCGATATAAGCAAGAATACCACCATCTACGTAGAGAATGTGACCGTTAACAGCGTTAGAAGCTTCAGAAGCAAGGAACACGGCAGGACCTGTCAGTTCTTCCGGATCCAACCAACGACCGGCAGGAGTCTTAGCGCAGATGAATGAATCGAATGGGTGACGGCTTCCGTCTGCCTGCGGCTCACGAAGAGGAGCAGTTTGCGGAGTAGCGATGTAACCCGGGCCGATACCATTACACTGGATGTTGTATTCACCATATTCAGAACAGATATTGCGAGTCAGCATCTTCAAACCACCCTTAGCGGCAGCGTAAGCAGATACAGTTTCACGACCCAATTCAGACATCATAGAACAGATGTTGATGATCTTACCTGCACGTTTTTCCATCATAGCCGGCAAAACAGCCTTAGCAACGATGAATGGAGCATTCAAGTCGATGTCAATTACACGACGGAAATCAGCAGCATCCATCTCGTGCATAGGAACACGACGGATAATACCTGCGTTATTTACAAGGATATCAATTGTACCTACTTCTTTTGCAATCGTAGCAACCATCGCCTGAACAGCCGGTTCGTCTGTCACGTCGCATACATAACCGTGAGCTTTGATACCTTTTGCAGCATAAGCAGCCATACCTTTGTCTACCAACTCTTGATTGATGTCGTTAAAACAAACTTTAGCGCCTTGTTCTGCAAATGCAGAAGCAATAGCAAATCCGATACCATAAGAAGCACCTGTAACGAGAGCTACTTTACCTTCCAAAGAAAAATTCAAAAACTGATTCATAATTCTTTTTGTTATTAAATTAGGAAAACTATTGTAGTTGTTATTTCAAATCTGTAATCAACGAGAAGTCCTGATCGCCGTAGTCGAGGTTCTCGCCACCCATTCCCCAGATAAAGGTATAGTTGTGGGTAGCAGCAGCCGAGTGGATTGACCATTCGGGTGAAAGAACGGCCTGATCGCCTTTCATCCATACGTGACGCGTCTCGCCTACCTCACCCATGAAGTGGCAGATAGCATGATCTTCGGGAATTTCGAAATAGAAGTAGGCTTCCATACGACGGCTGTGTACGTGTGCCGGCATCGTGTTCCACACACTTCCCGGAGCGAGTTCCGTCATACCCATCTGCAACTGGCAGGTAGGCAACACCTGATTCACCAGCATCTTATTGATGTTGCGGTGATTGGAACCTTCCAAAGAACCCATTTCAGCTACTACGGCATCGGCTTTCGTCACCTTACGGTCGGGATAATTGCGATGTGCAGTCAGTGAGTTGAAGTAGAATTTAGCAGGATGAGTAGCGTCTTTGCTTTCGAAAGTCACTACGCGGTCGCCCGAACCCAGATAAAGAGCTTCTTTATAGTCCAGTTCGAACTCTGCGTCGCCTGCTTTCACAATACCGGGACCGCCAACATTGTAGATACCCATTTCGCGACGGGTGAGGAAGAACGGAGCTTTCAGCGGATCAATCGCTTCGAGCGTCAGCACCTCTCCTACCGGAAGCGCACCACCTACCACCATACGGTCGTACATGGAATATACCATATTTACTTCATTGGGGACAAATATCTTTTCGATTAAGAAATCTCTGCGAATTCTTGTTGTATCATAACTTTTTGCATCTTCCGGATGCGCAGCATAGCGAATTTCATAGTTCGTTTTCATACCTTATTTATTTATAGTTATTGAATAAGTTCTCTATTCTACGTGCACTTCGTTTACGTACACGATGCAAAAATAGCAAAAGAAAACGGGTTTACCTTGCAATTTTGTTCCAATTATCCACCAAAAATGTCCAGAATCCGTGCAATGTATACTTTTTTAACGAACTATAATACGTTTTGGGAGAGATTTCTACTTAATGCAATGAAAAAAAGAAAGAAGCCTCTATCTCTCGAGCCGCAAGAGCAAATAATATAAAATATGGAACAAGAAAAAGCATCTAATTTGCCAATTCAGCTAATAATTAGCAGTCTACACCGTTAAAATTGCATAAATAGGAGGCAATGTATTATAACACTAATTATAATATATTAGTTTTGTAAATGTTTAAATAAGCAAGCAAAATCAACAAATACGTCAAGATATACAACTTATGACAATTATTAAAGGACGGACAGAAGATACTTTAATAAAGATAGGAGTGATATGTATTTACATGCTTCTATCCATTAACCTAACTTATGCCCAAATAAAAAATATAACAGGAATCATCATTGATGAGGAAAGCCGGGAACCATTGACAGGTGCTTCCGTCACAGTGAAAGGCAGTCGGCAAGGCTGTATTTCAGATCTGGATGGAAAGTTTAGTCTTCAACCAACCCTCCCCGGACAGCAAATGCTGGTTATTTCTTACATAGGATACCAAACTATCGAAGTGCCTGCCCGGCATAATATGATGGAAATCCGGTTGCGTCCGAACGTGAACGAACTGGATGAAGTAGTAGTGCAGGTAGCGTATGGCACTGTCCTCAAAAGATCAATTACCGGGGCTGTTTCCGTAGTGGACAGTAAGCAAATCGAAATGCGTCCGGTCAGTTCTGTTATCTCCGTGCTCAACGGAGCAGTACCGGGGCTACAGACAATTGACGGAGTGGGGCAGCCTGGTATCGAAGCGGAAGTCCGGATCCGGGGATACAGTTCGGTGAACGGAAGCAATAAGCCGCTTTACGTGGTAGACGGTATGCCCTATACGGGATGGATCACCGATCTTAATCCGGCAGACATAGAAAGCGTCAGCGTACTGAAAGATGCTGCTTCATGCGCATTGTACGGTAGCCGGGCTTCGAATGGTGTGATTTTAATTACCACCAAAAAGGCGAAGAAACAGGGAGTTTCCCTTCAACTGGATATTCGCCACGGCTTCAGCGCGCGTGGACAGGGTGATTACGAACGTATGAATGCCAATCAATTCATGGAAACGATGTGGCAGGGGTATCGCAACCAGCTTATCAGCAACGGCAGTAGTCCCGAAGAAGCGACCATCGCCACCAACAATGACATTATCAGCAAAGTAGGAATCAACATCTATAACAAAGCCGATAATGCCCTTTTCGATGCAAACGGTCATCTGGCATCCGACGCCCGGATACTGGACGGATATAAGGACGATCTCGACTGGTATTCTCCCTACACACGTAACGGTCACCGCCAGGAATACAACCTAAGCGGAGAATCCGGCAATGAAAAGAGCCGGATCCGTTTCTCGCTAGGCTATCTTAATGAAGACGGATATACCAGGAAAAGTGATTTCAATCGTCTTAGCGGCTCACTCAACGCTGACTTCACCCCACGCCCATGGCTCAAGACGGGCTTGTCGCTCGGAGGCACGCACCAGAAAACGAACTGGGATGTAGGAGCCGCCGGAAGTGCGCAATCCAATAACCTGTCGAATGCATTTTACTTTGCACGGAGAATAGCACCTATCTATCCGGTGCATCTCCACTATACAGAGGATGTATTTGCCAGCGACGGCTCATTGCTTCATTCCAAAGGAGATTATATCCTGAACGAAGAAGGCGGAAAACAATATGATGACGGTTCGGAAAGCCGTTCGGAATCGGATGCCGCCAGCAATGGACGCCATCTACTGTGGGAAAGCGAAAAGAACAAGTTGTGGAACGCTGCCAATACCTTGCAAGGAAATGCCTATGTGGACGTTTCTTTCCTACGCGATTTTACATTCTCATTGAAAGGCAATATCAGCCTGCGCAATATCGAGGACAGCCAATACGGAAATGCGGAAATAGGCGCTTACAAGGACACTGGTTTTATCAGCAAGATCGATCAGGAATATAAGGAATACACCCTGCAACAGCTACTGGCATGGAAACACCAGTTCGGCAGGCATTTCGTAGAATGGATGGTGGGGCACGAGAACTATGATTACAAGCTTAATTTCGACGCCATACAGAAAAAGAATGAGAGCTTTCCCGGAATAGACGAACTTTCAAATTTCACCACCACAACTTACAGTGAGGGATATAAAGACACCTATCGTACAGAGGGTCACTTCACACGGGCCCGGTATGACTACAACGAAACTTATTTTGCCGAAGCTTCTTTCCGGCGCGACGGTTCCTCCATCTTCCATACAGACCATCGCTGGGGTAACTTTTGGAGCGTAGGTATCGGCTGGATGCTTTCCAACGAAGCGTTCCTGAAAAACGTGTCGTGGCTGAACCGCCTCAAGTTACGGGTTTCTTACGGGCAAGTGGGAAACGATAACTTCGGAAGCAGTAATGGCCTGTACCAGTGGATGTCTCTCTACGGCTCTGCCGTCAACGGTGGAGAAGCCGCTTACTACAAAGTGCAGAACGAAAACCCGGAACTAAAATGGGAAACGAATTCTTCGCTGAATATCGGTCTGGAAACTCGTCTTTTCAACCGTGTGAACCTAAGTTTCGAATACTATAACAAGCATTCGGACGACTTGCTGTTCAAGTTTATCCAACCACTATCTGCCGGTGCCACTGACTCATCGACAGGCCTTTCCACCGTCTGGCGAAACATTGGAGACGTTTCCAATAAAGGATGGGAATTCTCTGCCGACGGGGATATCATCCGCAACCGGGAATGGGAATGGAATGTAGGTTTGAACCTTTCCAAAGTGAAAAACAAGATCGGAAAACTGCCGGATAAAGATCGGGAAGAGGGAATTACGAACGGAGATTTCCAGAAGTTCAAAGAGGGACACAGCATTTATGAATTCTGGCTGTACCAGTATGCTGGCGTAGACCAGATGACAGGTCGCAGTGTATATCTGCCGGACTTCAACGCTTATTACATTGCCGGAGAGGATGGAAAAACACCCGTAAACGGAGAAGAGAGCACCGAAGGTAAAAATCCGATTCCGACAGACAGTTGGGTAGACATCAACGGACAATATTATACAGGCGACCCGAGATATGCACGCAAAGACTGGTCGGGCAGTTCATTACCGAAGATAAACGGCTCGGTCACCACCTCTCTCCGCTGGAAAGACCTGACTCTGTCCGCCCTGATGATTTTCAGTTGCGGTTCCAAAGTCTTCGACCAGCCTTATCAGACTCTGACATCGGTAGGCGTACATTCATTGACTCCCGATTTACTGAATGCATGGACAGCAATCCCCGAAGGCATGACGCCCACATCGCCCAACCGTCTCGATCCATCGGGTATTCCGCAAGTGAATCTGGATGCAACGATCAATGGATATAACAGCCAGAAAGCATCTACACGCTATATTGTAAGCGGTGACTATCTAAGCATCAAGAACATCACCCTCTCCTATCGCCTGCCCGCCACATGGAGCAAACGATTGACACTCGGCGGCATCCGTTTGCATGCTGCCATAGAGAATGTCGCCCTGTTCAGCAAACGCAAAGGGCTGAACCCGGTACAGACTTTTGACGGAATCGTCAACAATTATACGAGTATCGCCCGTGTTTTCTCGTTCGGAGTCAACATTAACTTATAGCCTTATGAAGAAAAAAGCCATACACATGAAATTCCTGAATCACTCCATAGGATTCTGCCTGCTCCTGACGCTGTTGTGTTACTCCTGCGCCAGCGACTATCTGGATACCGCCCCTACCAATCAGGTATCTCCTGCCGATTTATTCAAGGATGAAGCGTACGCTGCCTATGCTGTCAGCGGATTGGAGAAGTTGATGAAAACCACTTACCCCACTAATAAACTCGATGGCGTGTCATTCAACGGTGAAGGATCTGTCAAACTGATGTATGCCGAGTATCAGGGGGCTGACATGTATTGTCCCCGCAACAATTTCTATACGATATTCAACGGGGCTTCTCATGCCATACCTACCAGTAGTTACACGGAGTATATGTGGCATTATTACTACAAAGTAATCAGTAATGCCAACGCTATTATAAATTATGTCGACCCCGAAGGTAGTCATAAATTCAAATATATTTATGCGCAGGCACTAACCTACCGTGCCTATTGTTACCTGCAACTGCTGCAGTTCTACTCGCCACGCTGGTGCGATTCGCAAAACGGCAGTGCTGAAGGGGTGGTTCTCCGGCTCAATACATCTTCTACCGGCGACTGTCCTCTTTCTTCTATGCTGGCCTGTTACGAACAGATTTACAACGACCTTAACCAGGCCATCACCTATTATCAGGCATCCGGAATTGCCCGCAAAGAAGACGAGAATCACAAAATCAATGTGAATGCCGCTTACGCCACCTATGCCCGTGCCGCACTCACCCGTGAGGATTGGAGTACTGCCGCCCATTACGCTGCACTAGCACGTGCCGGTTATCCGCTTATGAATGCCGATGAATATTTCGACGGATTCAGTACCGTCAACCGCGAATGGATATGGAGTATCTATGACAGTGAAGAAGAATCGCTGGGAAACTCATCCCTCGCCGCACGCCTTGCATACAACTCCTCCTCTACTCTTGTATGCACTTATCCGGCCTGTATCAACCGTGAACTGTACGATGCATTACCGGAAAGTGATATCCGCAGGGGACTTTTTCTCGATCCGCTCGAATATACTTATAACACGGGTGGTATAACAAACAATGGTCTGGGCGGAAGTGCACTCACCAGTTACGCCCAAGGGTTGCATCCCGACCTGAATACTTCGGCAAAAATATACGCTTATATGTCGTTCAAATTTAAGTGTATCGACAAAGTAGGTGCCATGCCTTTCAATCTTTTCCGCAGTTCGGAGATGTATCTCATCGAAGCAGAAGCCAACTGCCACCTGACGCCTTCAAAAGAAGCGGAAGCAAGGCAATTACTGAAAGAACTGATCCGCGACAGCGGACGCGACCCTCAATATACTTGCGACAAGAGCGGTCAGGCACTGCTCGACGAAATAAAGTTCTACCGCCGCATCGAACTATGGGGCGAAGGATTCAGCTGGTTTGACTTCAAACGGCGCAAAGACACCATCGTACGCCACACCTTCGAAGACGGAGGAAACTACATGACCAACGCAGCCGTAACTATCAACCCGGAAGACGCCAACAACTGGATGTGGGTGATTCCCGCCAAAGAATACGAATATAACAATGCCATAAATAAACAATAAGAACACTGTAAATCCATAGTAATCAAGATGAAAATAGTCAGGTATATCAGTATATGTTTGTTGTTCACCTTTATCGGATCTCTCCTTCCAACCAAGGCGCAGGACAATCCGTACAAGATAGACCACTCTCTTTATCTACTTTATGAGGAGGCAACTAAACACCGTAACAACGCAACCGGACTGGAAATAGCTGATACTATCTATACCAAAGCCATCCGGATCAACGATAAAAAGGCACAATGCCTCGCTCTTACCATTCCGGTAATCTACTATTTCAATAATGGGAAAACGGAATTACTGGAGAAAGCAATCAGCAGGCTTCAGGAGATATCCCGAAAGAACAACTACCTGCAATATTACTACTTTGGCAGCATCTACAAAGTTAATTACCTGATGAACACAGGTAATACCCTGCGTGCGCTCCAGGAGGCTGAATTGACTAAAGAACAGGCATTTGCCGACGACTATCCCTACGGTATCTCCACTTGCCTGCGAATGATGGGAAACATTTACTTTGCGCGCAGGGAAAACCGGACGGCACTGGATTACTACCAACAATCGCTGGTATACACACAGGAGAAGCTCCCTGAGCAGGATATATCTTATATATACTGGAACATATCCATGCTCCAACAAAACCTGAAACAATATGAAGCAGCCTACGAAAATGCCGAGAAAGGAATCAAGTGTGCCAAGACTTCAACCAACAAATATGCCTGTATGCTGCGTAAATGCACACTTTTATACGCGCTCGACAGGGAGGAGGAATTCAAAAGCTATTATCAGGAATGTTTAAAAGCGACCGAAAAACATGGTGAAACCAGAAGGAATGAACTGAATAAGTTGAAGATATACAATTATATACTCAACCAACAATATGATAAAGCGCATGCTCTCGCCGACTCCACCTCTATCTTACATGAGAGAATAGCTTTTCAGGCAAATATTTACGCAAAAGAGCAGAAGTACAAAGACGCTTACCAAGCGCTTCAGAAGCTCCAGAGTTTACAGGATTCTCTGAACCAACTCATACAGACTGCCGACCTGTCGGAACTGAATGTGCGTATCGGCAACGAACAACTGAAAAGAAAAGCGCAAGCCTTGCAGCTGGAAAACACACAATTAAACCTGCAAAAGACAACGCTCGAACTGCAGCAAACGAAATCGCAAGTGGAAATCGAGAAGATGAACGCCGAAAATAACGAGCTACTACTAAAAAACCGTAACCTGGAGCTCGCACAATTCAAAGCGGAAACCGAACGTACACAGAGTCTTATGGTAGCTAAACAGGCAGAATCCGAACGCCAGCTGATGATATTGAAATTCATCCTGATATTCTTCTGTTTCTTTGCCATAGCCCTCACGCTCTACCTTTATCTACGCAGAAAATCAATCAGACAACTGCAAGAGAAGAACGAAGAACTGACGATTGCCCGCGACCGTGCCGAACAGGCAGACAAGATGAAGACTCATTTCATGCAGAACATGAGCCACGAAATCCGTACCCCGCTCAATGCCATCGTAGGATTCTCACAATTATTATCCAACCCGGATCTGCCATTGGAAGATGAGGAAAAGCTAGAATTCAGCTCGCTCGTCCAACACAACTCCGAACTGCTCACCACGCTTGTCAACGATATTCTTGACCTTTCCGCACTGGAAAGCGGCAAATACACCATGAACCTGACTTCCTGCCATTGCAACGAAATGTGCAGGCTCATACTCTCTACCGTAATGGATCGAAAAGCGGAAGGAGTGAAGCTTTATTATACCTCCGAAGTGGCAGACGATTTCCAGATCACCACAGATGAACAACGCCTGCAACAAGTGCTTATCAACTTCCTTACCAACGCAGAGAAGCACACAGAAAAAGGGGAAATCCATCTGCATTGTTCACTGACCGAGTATCCCGACAGAATCACGTTCTCTGTCAGCGACACCGGGCCGGGCATCCCTGCCGACAAGATGGATAGTGTATTCGAACGCTTCAAGAAGTTGGATGAGTTCAAACAGGGATCAGGACTGGGACTGAATATATGCCGCACCATAGCCGAACGATTACATGGAGAAGTCAAAGTAGACAAGAGCTACACCAATGGCGCACGTTTTCTGCTTATACTTCCATTAAAATAAGATTAGCTATTGACTTTCCTCTTTTTATTTTGTATCTTTGAGGAACAGAAAAAGAAAAAAGCAATATGAGTTATATAAAAATCAAGACATAATAACACATTATCAAAACATATATTTCCATATATGGAAGAACCGAATGGGAGAAAATCAGTATTGATTTTCTCCCATTTTGTATATATAAATCCCACATATTCCAATAATTCTCTGAAAATAGTTTCTAATAAACTCAGATACCGTTCTTAATAAACTCTCTCACTATTTATTAAAAACGGTATTTGGATTTATTATAGAAATGTAAATATATTGTTGCTAACAATATAGAAGTCTATTCAAAGATGAGTAAGGCAAACATCGAAACAGTCAATATTACGTACAAATAAGCTATAACAAATTTCTTACATCCTAATAGAGAGATACTTCTTCAAGGCATCTTCCTCCGCTTTTGCAACCAAACTATAGAAATCATCATGTTGTTGTTCCGTATGTGAACGTTCTAATGACTTAAGAAGTGACTTTGCATCCACAAAAAAAGAAAAAGCCCCGAAAGATATCTCTTTCAGGGCTTTTCTTCGTTGGACTACCAAGATTCGAACTTGGACAAACAGAACCAAAACCTGTTGTGCTACCATTACACCATAGTCCAAACTTATGTGCTTTCTCTTAAAAAGCGGTGCAAAGATAGAGGTTTGCAAGCAAACCTCCAAATATTTCGTTCACTTTTTTATATTCTATCGAATGAATCATGCATTATTACTTTGCAATCAGCAGATAATAGTTCTTTTTGCCGCGCTGAACAAGCAGATATTTCTCGTCGAGCAGGTCAGCAGTCGTAACTACCTGATCAAAGGCTGCCAGCTTCTCCTTATTCAGCGAAACGCCACCGCCCTGAACCAATTTACGCATTTCACCTTTCGACGCAAATACGGCCGCATTATCAACGAATAGATCAACAGCCTTTACTCCTTCTGCCAATACATCACGGGAAATCTCAAATTGAGGCACTCCTTCGAATACAGCAAGCAGCGTATCTTCATCCAGTTTGCGCAAAGCTTCCGAAGTCGCATTACCGAATAAAATGTTCGATGCGTCTACTGCTGCGTTATAATCATCTTCAGAATGAACCATCACAGTCACTTCCTTAGCCAGACGTTTCTGGAGAAGACGCAAATGCGGAGCTTTCTGATGTTCGGCAATCAATGCTTCAATTTCTTCTTTCTCGATGGAGGTGAAGATTTTAATATAACGTTCGGCATCGGAGTCGCTTACGTTCAACCAGAACTGATAGAACTTGTATGGTGAAGTATAGCGAGGGTCCAGCCAGATATTTCCGGATTCTGTTTTACCAAACTTACCACCATCAGCCTTTGTAATCAGCGGGCAAGTCAATGCGAACACCTCTCCCCCATTGGTACGGCGGATCAATTCGGCACCGGTAGTGATGTTTCCCCACTGGTCAGAACCACCCATTTGGAGCTTACACCCCTTTGTTTCATACAAATGAAGAAAATCATATCCTTGAAGCAATTGGTAAGTGAACTCAGTAAATGACAATCCATCACGTGCTTCACCATTCAGACGACGTTTCACAGAGTCTTTCGCCATCATATAGTTTACAGTGATGTGCTTACCTACTTCGCGAACAAAATCGAGGAAAGTGAAGTCTTTCATCCAGTCGTAATTGTTCACCAGCTCGGCACGGTTAGGTACATCCGACTCGAAGTCGAGGAACTTGGCAAGCTGATTCTTGATACATGCCTGATTGTGACGCAATGTTTCTTCGTCCAGCAGGTTACGTTCTGCCGATTTACCGGAAGGGTCACCAATCATACCTGTAGCGCCACCGATCAGTGCCAACGGCTTATGACCGCAGCGTTGGAAATGACGAAGGATCATCACTCCACAAAGGTGACCAATGTGTAGCGAATCGGCAGTCGGGTCGATACCCAAGTAGGCAGTCACCTGCTCTTTGCTTAACAACTCTTCTGTTCCCGGCATGATGTCCTGCAACATGCCACGCCATCTCAATTCTTCTACAAAATTCATCGTATTACTCTTTAATTATTTGGTTTTTATTGTATTTCAATTCCATGTGCGACAAAAGTACGACTCTTTCTCGGAAGATACAACTCTTACGCCTTAAAAAAGACATTTTGGATATTCCGGCGAATCACCTCACACAACGCTTCCACTTCTACCCCACGCACCCTGGCTGCCTGACACAGGATATCTTCAATATCAAGCAAGCTGTCATCCGTTTCCAAAAATAGGCGTTCATCGGGGACTATCTGCATCGTTTCATCGGGATAATATTCCCCAAAAGAAAGATAAAACCCTTTCTTCAACAACTGTACCGCCTGCTCCGGTTTTCCACGAAAGCCATGCCATATCCAAGGTTGTTGGGGGCGAGATTCTTTTTTCACACCCAGCAGTTCTTCCATTGCTTTCACGCAGTGAATAATCAACGGCAAACCGAGCTTTTCCGACAACTTTACCTGTTCCTTAAACACCGCTAACTGAAGCTCCATCGGAGCTTTTGCCAATTTATCCAGCCCCGCCTCTCCTACAGCTACAAACTGCTTTCTCTGTAGCTGCTGTTGAAGAAAGCTCAATTGCTGACTGACATTACTCTCTCTCACCTCCCAAGGATGAATACCAATAGAATAATAAGATCCTCTACCCACAGCCACTTCCACATTCTCTGCCAGAGGCATATACAATGGAGAGTCTGCCAATAACGGATAATTGATGATGGATTTTCCTTGGGTATCAACTTCCTGTTTATGAGTATGGATATCTAAAATATCAGTCACATTCTTTTTCATTTTCTATTTCTCGTTTCAGTTGTCTCAAGGCACGGGATCATAACCGGAACCACCCCAGGGATGGCATCGCAGAATACGCCGCACAGCAAGATAAAGCCCCTTTATAGGACCATGTTTCTTAATTGCTTCGAGCGCATACGCTGAACAAGTAGGCGTGAACCGACAAGAGGGAGGAGTAAGGGGTGAAATACAAATCCGGTAAAAATAGATGGGAACAAGCAGGAAGAAGGAAAATACCTTTCTCAAAATTCCCGTAACGAATACCCACGCGGTAGATATCCGGGAGTTATGAGGTTTCATGAGAATAGTTTTTCGGAGATGCGCGCAAGCGCTATTTTCATTTTCTCTTCCAGCTCGGCAGTAGCAACAAGCTCGTCCGACAGATAGATAAAGGCAACGGCTAACCGTTGCTCCCGGCGTTGCAGTTCATCCACCAGAAGAGACTTGTTCTTCCGGTAGGCTTCACGTATCTGGCGTTTCACCCGGTTGCGTTTCACCGCCCGTTTAAAACGACGTTTCGATACACTGATTAATATGGAAGCAGGAGCCTCGCCCTGCTCGACAGGCATATATACAACGCGTATCGGAAAGATGGAAAACGATTTAGAAACACCGCCTTCAAACATCTTTCCGATCAAAATTTTACTATTCAGCCTTTCGGCTTTACACAAAGTATATATACCCACTCTGTTTATTTATTGTTTTCCTTGATAAACATGTCAAGTGCGGCAGTCATTGACGGAGCCTGCACCGTAGGAGCCTCAAGGTCCAGACGGAGACCTGCGTCACGTACAGCCTGTGCGGTAGTAGATCCGAACGTTCCGATCTTAATCTCTTTCTGATTAAAATCCGGGAAGTTCTTCTTCAAAGAAGTCACTCCGGCAGGGCTGAAGAACACTAACATATCATAATCAAACTCTTCGTCCGGTGTAAAGTCGTTGCTCACCGTGCGATACATCACAGCTTCCGTATGCTGAATGTTGTTCTTGTCGAGCAGGTTTTTCACATCGTCATTATGTACGTCTGACATCGGAACGAGATACTTCTCCGTTTTATGCTTCACGATGGAAGGAATCAGGTCTTCAATCTTTCCAGTAGCTCCAAAGAAGATCTTACGCTTACGATATTGCACATATTTTTGAATATACAATGCAACAGCTTCCGTCACACAGAAATACTTCATAGTTTCGGGAATTGTCACGCGCAATTCAGTACACAAAGTGAAAAAATGGTCAATAGCATGGCGCGAAGTGAATATTACGGCAGTGTGGTCGAGAATCGAAATTTTCTGTTGCCGAAATTCTTTCGCCGAAAGACTTTCAACCTTAATAAAGGGCCGGAAATCTATTTTAACGCCATACTTTTCAGCTATGTCGTAATAGGGAGATTTCTCTGACGCAGGCTTAGGCTGCGACACTAGTACTTTTTTAATTTTCAACGTCCTAAAATTTTATTAGCAAAATATTGTTCATTTGAATCATACCCTGATACAGTAAAAGACAAGGTACTATTTCAAGAGCGCAAAAGTACAAAATTAATAGGAAAAGCCCGCTAAATTGATGAAAAAAAAGCTTTATCCACTTATAAAACATCAATATTTTAGTGAAAATTAAAATAATAGACCCAATTATAACCAAATTCGTTAGACTCAAATCAAAATAAACCAGGAAAAGAACGAACGGAAAAAGGGCAAATCCGACATAATATATGAGCGCAGAATACGATTCCAGCCATATATTTGTCTTATTTTTATCAAAAAACGTCCACCCCAGAAACATATAAAGCAACCATTTTAGTAAGAAATAAGCGAGGCAAAAACCAACGTAAATACCCAGCAAAAGGAGGGAGGATACATGGTCCATCAGAGCAGGACATGTATCATGAAAATAATTGAGAAATGTGATGCCCGACAAGACACAGGTCTGCAATACAAGCACAAGGAGATAACGCACATCAGCCGCCGTAGAGCTATCAAAAATGCTCGTCCGTTCGCGATGTAACACAAAGTCTTTCACCTGTTGGGAGAGAAATTTCTTTCCACGTGCCAAGGCAATGGAGGAGAGAAAGAAGCAAACCAGCAATGTCAGCGCAATAGCATCATCCGTACGGGGAGAGTAGGAGATAGGGGTTCCTTCAAAGCCAGAATCAACCTCTTGTACAGCATGAAGATCGGCCAACTGCAGGCTATCACTGTCTGCCTTTGCCGGACTAATCTGTTTCTGCTGGAGAAGAGACAAGGTATCCGTGTTCTGGGAACTTAGTGTATCACCTATCATATCGCTGCAAATTTACGAATGGAAATATCCCATACAGGAGTCTCATAAAGCAGCTGAACTGCTTCTTCCGGTGTCTGCGCCACTTTCCATATATCACCGTGTTGGCGTCGCATAAAGTTTTCATCGATTGCTTTTTCAAGCATTTCGAGCAATGGATCGAAAAATCTGTTTGTATTGAGAATTATAATCGGATTGAGATACAACCCCAATTGTTTCCAAGTGATAATTTCCAGCAATTCTTCAAGGGTACCGCATCCACCCGGCAAAGCGATGATACCATCACTCAAATTGGCCATCTTCTGTTTGCGTTCGTGCATGGATTCTACCTCGATCAGCTCTGTCAGTCCAGTATGATGCCAGTTTTGTTCCACCATGAAGCGGGGAATCACTCCGGTCACTTCACCGCCATTTTTCAACACAGCATCTGCCACAGAGCACATCAGACCGATACTTCCAGCTCCGTTTATCAAACGGATATGGTGTTCGGCAAACAGACGGCCGAGAGTCTCGGCTGCTTGAAAGTAAACAGCATCTATCTTGGTACTGGAAGCGCTATATACGCATACGGAATTTATCTGGTTCATCACTCTTTACGGGGTTTATGGTTGTAACGAGTGCAAAAGTACAAAAAAACATAGAATAACAGACTATAGTTCAAACTAACTAAAATGTAAATTGATAAGAGATAGATGGCAGTGCACCATACAAATACATTTTATGCATGCCAATATCAGAGAAATCATAGTCATCTCTACTCGTATAGATAGTAAACACATTTTTTCTGTTATATACATTCATCACAGAAAGAATCAATCGACCTCTTTTGCCAGTTTTACAAGTCATGGATAAATTCAATTCATGAAAGGCAGGAGCACGATAACCATTTCTTGTAGAATAGATATAGAAAGCTGTACCGTTCACCCGGTAATGAGCAATAGGCAATGTCAGATTCATCCCTGAATTGTACGAGAAGGTAGCTGCAAAAGCACACCTCCGCTTACGTCCGGCCTCATAATTCAGAAATATCTTCAAGCTATGTGGACGATCATAGACAGGCGGATATTCTTTATCTCCAAGAGTAGCAATATAATTCCGGGCACGTGAAAAGGTATAGCTAATCCATCCGGTTAGCCGCCCACTGTTTTTAGATATATAAAATTCCGCTCCATAGGCCTTTGAGTAACCAGTAGTCAACTGTGTTTCTATCTGATTATTCAAAAAGATATTCGCATTATCTACAAAATCAACGATATGGTTGGTCTTTCTATAATAAGTCTCCAGAGAGAGAGTATACATTCCTTTCGCCAGGCTTCTCTCATATCCCAAAGCCACTTGCTTCATCACTGCAGGTTTCAGTTGTCCATTAGCAGGTATCCACATATCAGAAGGAATACCCACAGAGGAATTAGACAACATATGCAGGTTTTGTGAAGACTGCGTGAAAGCCGCGTGCAAACGGTTTCCGGTTCCGGGGAAGTAGAACAACTCGGCTCTCGGTTCAGGTATTATGTAACACTTTTGTTTGAGTTCTCCAACTTTAGGAGTGTAAAAAACAGGTAAACGGATTCCCCCATTCAACTGCCATGCCGATGAAATTTTATAAGTCGCTTCTCCATAGGCTGCCATATCCAATAAAGACCGCCTGTCCATCCGGTAGGGAACAACATTACTAAAATCCCCCCAACTGCTAATACTTCCGGGCATTGTGGTAAACACATGCGCAGAGAGTCCGCTCCTGATATGTAACGCATTATTAACAGCATAATCCGCATCATACTTCAATTGATAAGATTGGATATTCGATTTCCACAAGAACTTCATTCCATCCGTTATTGATTTATAGCGATAATAATAATTACTAAAAATAGCACTGAAGTTTCCCGACAATTGATCTGTCCAGACGCGGTTCCATCGAAAAGTAGCGGTAGTATTTCCCCAGTTCATGCCATAACCGCGTACCAGCTGATTAAAAAAAGTATGATCGCCGCCATTATATACTGAAAAGAAAATCCGGTTCCGGTCATTTAATGTAGAATTAATTTTGGCGTTTACATCATAAAAGCTCATTTTAGTACCACGAAACTGTTTCAGTACGTTAAGTACAGCTCCCGGATAAGCAAATCTACCAGCTACCAGGTAAGATGTTTTCCCTTTCTTTATCGGACCTTCCAACTGGATTTTAGAAGCGATAACTCCAATTGTAGCACTCCGGTGTTTCTCCTGATTGTTTCCTTCGCGCATTTTGACATCAATAACAGACGAAGTTCTTCCACCATACTTCAATGGAAAATAAGATTTATAAAGACTCACTTGCTGTATAGCGTCGTTATTGAACACAGAAAAGAAAGACAATGCATGATTCGGGTTATAAACCATTGCCTCATCCAGCAATATCAAGTTACCCCATTGATTACTCCCTCGAACAGATATATTATTGGAACCTTCATTGCCACTAATGACTCCCGGAAGATATTGTAATGACTTCAATACATCAGGTTCACTTCCTAAAGTGGGAAGTGCCTGAATATCTTTCTGGTTCAATGTCAACTGTCCTCCTGCTTTCTGATTTCCCATTACCTCTACATCACTTAGTTGATAGTTATCGGGCATCAAAGCAAAATTATGAACCGAATTTGCAGTCAGAGTCAACGTATCCATTTGGGTTACATAGCCCAGCATCGAACATCTTAAGACACAACGTCCACCTTTAATACGAATGGAATATAGCCCATACGTATTGGCAGCTACTCCTGTTCTCGACATCAGGTCTCCAATGTTAGCATCCGAGAGCACTTCTCCGGTTTTTCTGTCGGTCACACGACCTCTGACAGTAATCGTCTGAGCATTACATATGGTGAAATTTCCACAGCAGGATAATATAAATAATAACAGGTATTTTTCCATCAAATCCTATGTTTCTTATAAAAATAGATTTCAGAGATAGCACTGACACGGAATATTCCATAAGCACCATTATCAATGTTACTTTTTACAGAGGTCGGACGCGGAGAGAAAGTTCCACCATCCGAACGTATTTGCTTAATCATTTGATCAAACACCTGATAGCAATTTTCAGATATGGACTGCATTTTTATCCAAATGGAATCACTTACAGGATAGCTAAACCCCGGACGATTAGGGAGTACAAACTGCTCTCCCTCGCTCACAACATAGTCTATCACATTTTCCGCCAAATATTCATCATCCAAAATAGAATATGGCCAACCGGCACTATTCGTTGTTCCATAATATAGATTATAAACAGATGCGACACGAAGCACTTTTGAAGAACAAAAATCTGTTTTAAGCAAATAATAGTTATGCTCTTCAGGAGGATTATAAAAACTGATACATGGAGTTTCATTAGGTTCACCTTCTCCAGTATCAATACGTTTCATTACTATTTTGTCTATTGGAGTTTTAGGCACCATCCGCTCACATGCTGTATATTCCTTTCCTTTGTATTTGATATGAAGTTCGTAGGTATGATTTTCAACTCCATAAATCTTATTAGTAACATAAAGTCCACCAGGCGTTTCACCAGGAAGCCATTTCATATAAACAGTAACATCTTTATCTCTATAGTGATCATAAAATCGAAAATCCTGATAACCAGTCAATTTGGCATTCTGTAATGTATCTCTTATACCTGTTGTCAAATCAACAATAACAATTTCTGCATCATTAATCCTATCAAAACTACGATTTTCAGGGTATTTCAGTTTAGTTGACGGTTTACTTAATACAAAATAATAGGGTGGGGGTTCATCGGTTATCACTCCATCAAATACTATGGCATCTTCCGGGATCGGCATACCTACATCAAACGGCTCCTCACAAGCAATACAAAGATATAAAGCCTGCATTAGAAACAGATAAGTTATCTTATTCAGATTAAAGTAAAGTCTCATCTTTTATCTTTTGTGTTATAGTTCATACTCCAATAGTCTGGACAATTCTTCATAGCTGTTTGTGACGTACACCAAACGATCATTAATTATGATGGTAGGAGTAGCCATCAGCCCCCTTTCTACTAACTGATTGATGACCTTATCCATCTCCTTATATTTGTCAGAAGAATGTAAGTAGGCATCAAATTCTGTCATATTCAATCTTTTAGACTTTGCTAAGTTATATATAAAAGCGGAATCTGCTACTCCTGAATAGTTAAATATAGTATCATGAAAAGTCCAGAATTGTTTTTGCTCACCAGCAGCCTCACATGCCAAAGCTGCTAACGAAGGAGCATCTGCAAAATGCACAAAACCAAATTTAACCCGCTCTTTATAATTATCATAGAGCTTGGACAATGTCTTTTCAAATTGTACACAGCGCTCACAATTATAATCAGAGGCAACAATAAAAGAAACAGGAGAGTCTAAATTCCCCCTATAATATACACACAAATCCCTCACAACACATTCCGGCTGTTTTGGAGGATATAAAAATCTTTTAATATCCGCCTTTTGATATAAAGAATCAACCAATGCCTGAACAATCCGACTCCGAAGTTTCTGTTGATAAGATAGTTTCTCCTCCAAAGAACCTTTCACTAACGGGATTAATTCACCTTTTACATAAAAGCTTTGTGTATTAAATCCATATCGTTTTTTCAAACTATCCTGCCCTACACATATTTTCTGCTGAACAAACCAATCGATAAACTCTTCCAAAGACATGTTTTCTTTTTTGGCTGCATCTTCTAACAGTTTCTGTTTGATCAGACCTGCAAGTACCCGACTTTTGATTTCATACGCTGTATTCAATATATCAAAAATCTCTTGTTTACTTTGAGACGCCAATTCTGAAAGAAGAATCTGTTCTCCATTCACTTCTGCAACAACATCATTCTTATTTATAACAGGAGTATTGCAAGCAATAAAAAGAAAAGAGAAGAGAAAGAAATACAATATTTTCATGTCTATGTGCTAATTAAATCAATTCTTATTGGTAAGTTTTACCAATAAGAATTGATTATAAACAAATTAATAATTAGATAGCTGATCGCACCAATTTTGTGAAATTGGTTTTATCCGTATTAAGGCATACGTGATATCTTGTATTTCGATCCAGCTGGACTCCATAATATGTACCATGCGGTTCATATTGGTTTTGGGGTCCTAACCAAACTTGTGCCCAATTCTTATTATTATGATCTTCATCATCAAAATACAAATTACCTGAAGCCATTTCAGCAGGAGCAATGACCCCATAATTAATACCTGCAGGTCCCACTGGAATATCGCCCCATTTAGTCATATTCCTATTTATATTCCATGCCAATGTAGCATTAGAATCTAATTTAGACATTCCAGAAATATGCATTACATCATAATAATTAGGATCATCAGACCACACGCCATTATGACCACCATCTTCCGTATCATGATAACGGACCAATGTCATGGTCTCTAAAGGTACATCCTCAAACAAAAAGACTCCCCCCGGATAACGAAATCCCGCATCCACCATACAAAATTCGAGACGCATATTATCTCCACCATCAACATACGTATCTCCAACATTACCACTTACGCTAGTTTTACTATTTCCGTTTTCACAATCAATTTTTATTGATAAATACTTGTAATTACCACAAGAACCAACCCTGAAAACTCCGACCCTAGGCGATGTTGCACCATAAGCCGTACGCATTACCTTCTCTTTAGCAACTTCCATACGTCCCATAATTTCCGCGATATAATTGTCCTTCAAAACCTGAATAGAATCTTCATCACCCAAAGTTTCGCATTTTAGACCATTATCACTCACTTCCAACGTACCTAGCTCATACTCATTGTTCAAGCCGTTCAATTCGGATTCCGTATCTAATAATACAGAATTCCCCGCACAAGAGCAGCACAAAGCCACCATTGCTCCCAAAATCAATAATTTTTCTTTCATCTTGGTTAAATTTAGATTTGTTTTTATTTAAGAGAGAAAACTCAGAAAAGTATTTTTACCCAAATACATAATGACAATATCCATCTAACAGGATAAATTAATTATTCATCCCATTCTACATTTTTGGAATAGTCATAATAACAGTTAATGTAAATGCCAACTAAGCAACATCTACGAACTCCTCCAGAAGTTATTAGGAAAAATAGAAATAGAATGCGAGTGCATTTGAATAGCAATCTTCAAAGTAACCTGACATTTCTCGGTTTGCTCCATCATATATATACCTATATTTGATTGGAATAAAATACCTGACAATAAAAAGAATAGAAGTTTCGTTTCCATAATGCCTGTGTGTTAAAGATTTATGCCAAAGGTATGCAGGTATAAGGAAAGGAACGAATTTTACTTGGTAACAGAAGTAACAGTATCACACAAAATAAGTAACAAGAGGTAACACACAGAAATTACCTCACAAATAATCCAAATAATATATTTGAATAGTTCAAAAGACACTTTTTCTTCGTCAGCCATTTCTTCCATCATACTCTCTCTAAAAAAAATCTTGGACTTCTAAAATAAGAAGTCCAAGAGCTTTTCTCACAGAGAATACATCTATCACAGATTTCTCATCTACTAACAGGTGTATCACATTGTTGCTGAATGAACTTTATTATCCGAACTATAAAATCGTTCGAACACCCTACCAGTAGTATTTCAGCACACAATTAAAAAAAGTGATTTTAATTTTACGTTTCAATATACCTTAATGGGCCTTTCACAAGGCTTATTAAGCCCACGAATAAAAGTTAACCGATTCTTTCCCCTTTCGGTCATCTAAATCGTCATTTCAGCAATGCGCCATATATTTCAACAGCGGGGCTTCATCAGTTAATGATTTAGGTATATCATCATTATGTTAGTTGCAAATAATATATATTTCAAAGATTTATTCTAATTCAAAATCTCCAGTAAAAGCCTCCTTTGGAAGTTGTATCTCCAAAGTATATTTACCTTTCTCCTCACCTGTAAGATCAATATAAACCTTATCTACATTTAAATCAGTAGATGTATAAACAACTTCATCTGTTTCTGCATTCTTTATAATTACAGTTACAGTAGGAACAGTAGAAAGAAGGTCAATAGACAACAATGAGTTTTCAATACAAGCATCAGGAGTAACAGGGATAGACCGATGTTGTACCTCAGTTTTATTTTTTAGTCTGATTCGACGCGCAGATGTCATTTCATTCGCAAAAGAGAACATACTTACTTGAAGTAAAATAGCCAACAATAAAAGAGGTAAAAATTTAGCTTTCATAATAAATGGGTTTAAAATTTAGCTCCAAAAATACACAGATGCAGCAAAAGAAACGATTTTTACGTGGTAACAATGGTAACAAGACCCTATTTAAAAAAAAGATAAGCAGAGATTAAGCATTACATATCACTGATTATCAGCTCCAAATACACGTTCGAAAAGTTGAGCATCGACTTTATTCTTTATGCGATTTTTACGTGTTTTAAGAGCATCTGAAGTTGCATCCATCAACTCCATCATGACAGTTTTTGAACAATAAAGCAATGAAAGGACACAATAAAAGACATCATCACCAGTCAATGTTGGGTAGCGCTCTTTCAAATTTACCATCACATCAACAAATGCATTAGAAATAGTAGAACGTATATCCTTCCTTAAACTACGCATCGCCAACAACTGTTTAGGAGTTGCCTTTTCCAATGTCTCTAATTGATCGTAGCAATCGGTAGTTTTCAGTACCGATACACACAATTGGATTTGTTGTTCTGTCAACTCTGACCTTTTCTTATCTATATGCTCTTTATTAGATTCTGAAACCTCTTCGTCTTTCAACAGCATAGTATCGACTCTCTTTTGAGTTAATTCATGTTGCAAAGCTATATAATACTTCTTTCTTTTTCTATCATTCCACATAAAACAAAAGACACATATAATCATCAAAAAGAAAAATACAGCAACTAAAGTAAAAACCAACGTTTTAGCATGTTCTGACAATAACCTTTTATGCTCTTCTAATTGATGTTTATCCATAAGCCGATTAAGTTCCTCATTATCGGTCATTATCTGAATTGAATCATAAAGAACTTTGTATATATCCATATTCTCTGTTGCAACTTTCCACTCCCCTTTTTTCTTTGCTATTTGATACATTCCATCATAACAAACGGCTTTTCCATAAATATCAAGTTGGCTCATATTCTTATTATAAAAATAGCTGGCAGAATCAAGCTGATTCAAGTTCAACATAATTTGGGCTTTTGACAAACAAGCATTAACAGCACCCTCCCCTTGTATCATAATTGCCTTCGATACATATTGATTTGCCAGAATATAATCTTTTTTTTCATTATAAACCATAGCAAAATCATGATAAAGAGCCCCTATCAAGCTAGAGTCTTTATCCGCCAATGCACAATCAAGCGCTTGCTGATAATAAAACAATGCGCTATCCTTCCTATTTTGCAACAAAAACATACGCGCAATACCTCGCATTGGATATATTTGTCCACTTTTTCCTTTTAATATCTGATAAGCAGCGCGATAAGCTTCCATTGCTACATTATCTAATTCATCTTTTTCATAACAGTCCGCAAGATTATCATAAATCATTGCTAAGAATTCATCCCTAACAGGCATCAACCGAATTGCCGTCAGATACTCGTCTACAGCAAATGAAGTATACCCCTTCTCACCATAAGTAGCTCCCCAATAATAATGAGCTTTTGCAGCACGTACACTTTTCTTCTTATCACCATAGTATTCAACAGCCGTTTTTATCAGCGAGTCATCTCCTAAAGCAATATAATTTTTATGCCTTGCTTGCGTAAGCAATAGCGCATAAAGTGCTCTGTCAGCACATGGTAATTTCTGTGGGGAGGAAATTGATTCCAAAATGGATAATGCACTATCAGGATATATTTCCATCAATGAGTCAGCAGATAGTAGCAATGGACTCTTCACCGAAGAAGAGCAGGAAGATAGAGAGACAGACATCAGAATGCTACCTACGCTGACAAGTAAACTAAAGAACAACAATAAATAGCGTTTAGGATAACAACATCTTGTTTTCATTAGGCAGTCCGTTTATTTACAGGTCAAAAGTAGCAAATTCTGGCAAAAGAAGTTTAATATCCAAAAGATATTTATTTAAATATAACTTATTTAAAATCAAGAGCCACAACCTCATATCCTACTAGAAGGAGTTGAGATTGTGGCTCTTATCGAATGAGCTAAGCTCGCTTTCAGACTGTTTTACAGACCAAAAGCAGCTTTAATTTTATCTACGTAGTCGAGTTTCTCCCATGTAAAGAGTTCCACTTCCACTGTTTTATCTCCTTCGTAACGAGAAGAAAACTTCTTCGTTATCACTTGCGGTTCACGTCCCATGTGACCATAAGCGGCTGTTTCCTGATAAATAGGATTACGAAGTTTCAGACGTTCTTCGATTGCTTTCGGGCGAAGATCGAACAACTGATCGATAACGCGGGCAATCTCACCATCCGTCATGTTAACGTGGGAACGGCCATAAGTATCTACAAAAATATTGATCGGACGAGCCACACCGATAGCATAGCTCACCTGTACAAGCATTTCATCTGCTACACCTGCCGCAACCATATTCTTTGCGATATGGCGTGCTGCATAAGCTGCACTACGGTCTACCTTGCTAGGATCTTTTCCGGAGAAAGCACCACCACCGTGAGCACCTTTACCACCATAAGTATCAACGATAATCTTACGACCTGTCAAACCGGTATCTCCGTGAGGACCACCAATTACGAACTTGCCCGTAGGATTCACATGATAAATGATTTTATCATTAAACAGTGCCAACACTTTATCGTGATGGATAGAAGCAATGACACGAGGCATCAGAATTTCAATCACATCACGGCGGATGATAGACAGCATTTCTTCGTCAGCTTTCAGCTGGGCGGCTTGAGAATCATCTTCCGGTTGGATAAAGTCATCATGTTGCGTAGAAACAACGATTGTATCGATGCGAACAGGAGTTCCGTTGTCATCATATTCGATAGTAACCTGGCTTTTGGCATCGGGGCGGAGGTAAGTCATCACCTTTCCTTCACGACGAATGTCGGCCAGCACTTGCAGAATGCGGTGTGCCAGATCAAGAGAAAGCGGCATATAGTTTTCCGTTTCATTGGTAGCGTAGCCAAACATCATACCCTGGTCGCCTGCACCCTGTTCCATCGGGTCCTGACGCTCTACACCACGGTTGATATCAGGACTTTGCTCATGAATAGCGGAAAGTACGCCACAAGAGTTACTTTCGAACATGTACTCTCCTTTGGTATAACCGATTTTCTTAATCACTTCGCGCGCGATGAGCTGGAGGTCAACGTACGCTTTTGTTTTCACTTCACCCGCTAGCACCACTTGTCCGGTAGTCACTAGTGTTTCGCAAGCTACTTTCGAACTGGGGTCGTAAGCCAACAGTTTGTCAAGCACAGCATCCGATATTTGATCGGCTACCTTGTCGGGGTGTCCTTCTGACACCGATTCGGATGTAAATAAGTATCCCATCTTTTTAAATTAAGAATTAAAAATTGAAAATTAAAAAATGAGAGAGAGTAGGAGAGGCGAGTGCTGCAAAGGATAAACCGAAAGGCGTCAATCAGACGTGTTTTAGCATTTTTTTCCGTGGTTGCAAGCTACTCAAATCTGTCCACACTTTCATTTCGGTTGCAAAGATAAAGAGATTTCGGAGATAATGAGTATCTTTGCCCTGTATTTAACACATAAATAGATTTATAATGATTCTAAATAAGAAATTAAAAACGCTTTTGGTGCTGGCTCTTTATATAGGCTTCACGATTGCTATCTACGCCATTGTTTGCCATTTCATCGACAAGCCGTTTCAGGAGATTCATTTGCTGTATGCAGTATTGATAGGATGCATTGCCTATTTACCGGTCTTTATTGCGGAGAAAAAGAAGAAGTAAGCTCCTTTATCGTTTTTCCAAGTACCGGATGCACTAATCCGGGAGCAATTTCCGCCAGTGGTTTCATGACGAAGTCACGTTCTGCCATCAACGGATGGGGGAGGATCAACTTTGCTCCTGAAGGAGAAGTGGTGGAAAGTATCAAATCATCATAAAGCAACAAGTCAATATCAATCAGGCGGTCGCTATATATGCCGTTAACGGATTTCTTCGTACGTCCCAATTTCTGTTCAATCGCCTGCGTTCTCTGTAAAACGTCTATGGGAGCCAATTCGGTATCTACACAAACCGCTGCATTCAGGAAACTGTTATCGGAAGAAAATCCCCAAGGGGCAGTTATGTAAAAAGCAGACAGGGAAACGATTTTCCCCACCTGCTCTTCTATTTTCTGCACGGCATCCCGAAGATTTTGTTCTTTATCCCCAAGGTTAGTGCCGAGTCCCAGATAAACTTTTGCCATTATTTGTCCAAAATCAGCATTGCATCTCCATACGTGCCGAAACGGTAACCTTCTTTCAATGCTACATGATAAGCATCCATCACCTGGTCATAACCACCAAAAGCAGCTACAATCATCAGTAAGGTAGAAAGCGGCATGTGGAAATTGGAAATCATTGAATTGGCTACGGTAAATTCATACGGAGGGAAGATAAACTTGTTAGTCCATCCTTCAAATTCCTTGAGATGTCCGTCAGTGCTGACTGCGCTTTCAATAGCACGCATCACTGTCGTACCTACCGCACATACATTTCTACCGTTATCTTTGGCACGATTCACGGTTTTCACCGCCATTTCGTTTACAAACATTTGTTCCGAATCCATCTTATGCTTCGTCAAGTCCTCTACGTCGATGTCGCGGAAGTTACCCAGACCAGCGTGCAAAGTGATATATGCAAAGTCCACACCTTTGATTTCCAGACGTTTCATCAACTCACGGCTGAAGTGCAAACTAGCAGTCGGAGCAGTCACCGCACCCTCGTTCTTTGCAAAAATAGACTGGAAGCGTTCAGCATCTTCCGGTTCTACGGGACGGTTGATAATAGAATGGGGGAGTGGAGTTTCACCCAGAGAATACAGTGCCTTTTTGAACTCGTCATGAGGTCCGTCATAAAGAAAACGGAGCGTACGTCCGCGAGAAGTGGTGTTATCAATCACTTCAGCCACCATTGAATCGTCCGGCCCGAAATACAGCTTGTTACCGATACGTATCTTACGTGCCGGATCGACCAATACGTCCCACAAACGAAGCTCTTCATTCAACTCACGCAACAAGAATACTTCGATACGAGCACCTGTCTTTTCCTTGTTACCATACAAGCGGGCAGGGAATACCTTCGTATCGTTGAATATAAACACATCTTTATCATCAAAGTAGTCCAACACATCTTTGAACATCTTGTGCTCAATCTTACCTGTATTACGATGCAATACCATCAAACGAGACTCATCCCTATATTTCATAGGATGTAGAGCGATCTTATCCTCGGGTAACTTAAATTTGAATTGTGATAATTTCATATCTATTCCTTATTACGTTAATTATTTTCTTCCTCATTTTCTATCTCCTGTCCGTCGATCCACTCTTTAAAGTGTTCGGGATTCAGACAGTCTTCCAACCGGACATCACCTACACGGGTACGGATCAATCCTGTCAGGTGAGCTCCGCTATGGAGTGCTTCGCCGATGTCGCGGGCCAAGGCGCGGATATAAGTCCCTTTGCTGCATACGACACGGATTTGAATCATCGGTTCCGGATCATCCAGGCGACATTCCAGCAATTCAATCTCGTCGATAACAAGCTGTTTTGCTTTTAGTTCGACTTCTTCTCCTTTCCGGGCCAGTTCATAAGCACGCTTGCCGTCTACCATACAGGCAGAGAAGGCAGGGGGGACCTGATCGATGGCACCGATAAAGTGCGTCAGCACTTCTTCCACCAGTTCCCTTGTGATATGCTCGGTAGGGTAGGTGGCATCTATTTCATGTTCCAAATCGTATGACGGGGTAGTAGCGCCCAAGCGCAACGTTGCTACGTACTCCTTCGTATGATATTGAAACTCTTCTATTCGTTTGGTTGCCTTGCCTGTACATACAATCATCACCCCTGTTGCAAGAGGGTCCAGTGTTCCGGCATGCCCGACTTTTAGTTTTTTCACTCCGATCCGACGGCAAATATGATAGCGGGCGTGCCCTACTACTTTAAATGAAGTCCATCCGAAAGGTTTATTGAAAAACAGTACTTCTCCTTTTTTAAAATTCATCAGCCAATTTCTAAGTTGTATCCAAGCAGCAGCATTACCAAAATGGTTCCGCCAACAATAATTCTGTACCAGCCAAATGCCTTAAAGCCATATTTCGTAACGAAGCTAATAAAGAATTTGATAGCCAGCAAAGCGACGATAAAAGCTACTACATTACCTATAATAAGTGCCGGCATATTGTTGACAAGAATCTCCGTACCGCCATCCAGAAAGAGTTTCAACACCTTGTAACCGGTTGCCGCAAACATGGTTGGCACGGCAAGGAAGAATGAAAACTCGGCAGCATCCTTGCGAGTCAGCTTCTGGGCCATACCTCCGACAATGGTAGCCATCGAACGGGATACCCCCGGTATCATGGCAATGCACTGAAACAAACCGATATTGAATGCCTTTCTTTCTGTCAGCACCGTATCTTCGCTTCCTTTCGAAAAAATCTTATCGCAGAACAGCATGAATATACCACCAATCACCAACATCACTGCCACTATTGCTACACTCTCCAGCATCTCGTCTATCTTATCGCTGAACAGGAATCCCAAAATGGCGGCAGGAATAAAAGCTACCAGTAATTTCCAGTAGAAATCAAATTTATGCAGAAAACACTTCAATGCGGAAGCACCCGCAGGAGCCGGTGTATGATTCAACCGGAAAAAACGCTTCCAATAAAGACAAACCACTGAAAGAATCGCGCCAAACTGGATAATGACAGTAAACGCTTTTACAAATTCAGTACTTTCTACTCCTAAAATGTTTTGCGTAATAATCATGTGTCCCGTAGAAGAAACCGGAAGAAACTCTGTCAATCCTTCTACAATAGCAATAATAATCGTCTCAAATGTCGTTAAATCCCCCATCTTTATTCTTCTGTTTTTTGTGTTTTAGGTTTGCGTAATACAGCGTAAATCATAGACAAGAAGCCAAACAGGCAAACAACCGGCGCTACCTTGATTCTGCGTACACTGAAAATATCGGGTTCAAAAGAGGTTTCGGACGATGTAGGTCCCGTCATCAATAGAAAGCCGATAATAACAATCGCCATCCCTATCGCGAGCAAGATAAAGTTCACTTTATCAAAGGCAAATTTCTGCTTGTCAGACATAGTTTATTTAATTACAAATTACTAATTACAATCATTCCCTTAATCTATCAGCCGGGCGTTACGGATGCTAACCACACACAAACACAGGTTTGCAATCAGCCGTTCGCCATCCGCTAAATATAGTACAGGCTGTTTGCTTTCATTCTCAAGTATTTATTCATCGAGAAATAGGCGCATAGCCACGTTATTACAATTCCAAATACCAATACGCTTGCACAGACAATCAACATGACTTCAGGCGTGATGACCTGAAGCAATTCCTGCTCGTACGTCACCGCCCAATAGGCGGTTCCCATCAATACGGAATCGGCAACAATGGCTGCCAGTATTCCGCTCCATACATTCTTTCGGAGGAATGGTCCTCGGATGAATCCCCAACTCGCCCCTACCAGTTTCATTGTATGAATGAGGAAGCGTTTCGAGTAGATGGCCAGCCTTATTGTATTGTTTATCAGAGCAAAAGAAATAAAAGTGAGCACCACTGCCAGAGCGAGCAGCACCAGGCTGATATTTCGTATGTTATCATTCACAGCGTCAATCAGTTCCTTTCGATAGAGCACATCTTGAATATTGGTGTTCTTTTTAATCATTTTCTCTATCTTCGCGATGCTGTCGGAATTGGCATAGTCGGAATGAAGCTTGATTTCGATGGAAGCGGTAAAGGGGTTATAGCCCAGGAATTCTTCCGGGTCGGTTCCCATTGCCTCTGTCTGTTCTTTCAGTGCTTGTTTTTTAGAGATATATTCGGATTGTTTCACGAAAGGTTCCTGATTCAGTTTCTTCTGAAGTTTCAGTATATCCGCTTCTTTCATGTCGTCACTGATAAGAACGGAGAAACTGATATTCTCACGGACATATACGGAAAGATTGTGCGCCGTCAATACGAAAAAGACAACCAGTCCTAACAACAGCAACACCAGTGTCGTACTGATACTCGACGTGATGAACTGCATGTCGAAGATTGAACCTGACTTATATTTGTTTTGATTTCCCATGCGTTATCTCTTTTTTCGGAATACATAAATCATGGAACTACTGCGTTCTTTTCGTCCTAAAGCATTAAACCACGCTAACGTTCCAGCAAACATCCCTTTCAGGAAACTGCACGAACTGCCACGATGTTTCTCGCTCAACATGGATACGTAGAACGCATCGAACGGCATCGGATGACGCGCCGCCATAATAAAGCCATGACGGGAAGCCAATTGTTGTATAGTGCCCGGAGTGAAATGCCAGAGATGACGGGGAACGTCGTATGCCGCCCAATACTCGCCGTAGCGTTGAGCATCATAAGAAGAGCAGTTGGGTACGGCTACAATCAATACTCCTTTTTCTGTCAGCAACTCATGAAGTCGCTGCCACACTTCATCAAGGTGTTCCAAATGTTCCATCACATGCCAAAGAGTGATAACATCAAAGCTGCCGGGAGCAAACTCTTTCAAAGCCGATTCGGGCTTTACGTCCAGATCGAAATGCAACTTCGCAAACTCACGTGCCTGCGGACTTTTCTCCACCGCCTCCACTTTCCAGCCCCGGCGAACCATCGTGTCGGAAAAGTAACCGGTTCCTGTACCTATATCAAGCAAACGCCCCGTTTTACGATGCGCTTCCTTGGCTACCAGGCGCGCTTTGCGGCCCAGCATATAGGAACGTACATAATGGTAGATATTATTCATCGCGCCTTTGCGCGTATCAGTGTGAGAGATATAGTCGGGAGTCTCATAATACTTGCCTATCTCTGCTTCCACGGGGACTCCTTGTGTGAATGTAAATCCACAGTCCTCACACGAATACAGTTCAAACTGTTCGCCCGAAGCATAAAAATCCGTACAAGTCATGACGCGTTTCAAGTGCGCACCGCCACACACCGGACAAGCATTTATACTGAGTTTCTCCATTAACTATCTAAGCAAAATTAAGTGCTGCCTCGAATGACAAGACAACACTATACCCGAATTTGGTGCAAAGAAACAAATAAAAAGTGATGGATTGGGGTTTCGTTAAGGACTTTTAATAGATAAACCAATTAAGACATCAGTATCTACAATTAGGCTAGCTGAAATATCAAGTACATATTCTGCATGCGCAGACATGTGGTTAGGCAAATTTAATCTATTATATTGAGAAAGCAACCTTTCATTTCCGCATTTATGTAAAAGCAAATAAAAAGTTACCCTGATATGGAATAATTTCTAATTCCATATCAGGGTAACAAACGTCGTATATATAAAACACCAGTAATACCCCGACACAAGTTGAACATATTTGGTCAATTCGTATCAGGGTAAGAGATTTACCTGATTCACGTTTCTTTGAAATCTCTCATCTGCATCATCTGATAACCTCTGCTTATCAGCATTATTCATAGCACCCCATTTATCAGACCAAAATCTGAATCTCGACATTTCCCCATACTTCTTATCATATATACCATGGTTTAATATCTGAAATTGAATACTAGGAGACGTCATAGAAACATTAAATCCATAATTATCAATATCATGAAACATCACTTTTGTTTGAGATTTTTTTCCATTTACATTTATAAAGCTGTATGTTGATCTGCAAAATAGATTATAGAAATATTCCCAGGGATCTTCTTTCAACGTAAGATTTCTAAAGAACTCATCTTGACGAGGCAGACTTTTATATTCTAAAATTTTTTTTTCATTCGGTCCCAAAATAATGGGCAAAGAATCACTAAGTGACAAATAAAGGCTATCCTGACCATCTACAACAGCATAATGTTTTTTAGTACTTGATGACAGGTAAACAACGGAATCTGTATTGTTTTTCAGATACATTTGTCCATATACGTTCTTTATCATTGTAGTATTCTGGTTCTCATTCCAAAGCAAATTCCGTTTTATACTATCCACATTACAACTTAAATAGGAATCGCTCAACTCAACATCATGAGACATAACCCCCATCTGTACTGGGCATCCTTTCACATATCCCGAAAAATATGGCCACAATTCGGTAATATTAAAATATGTGCCCCATCCCCTAAGCAATGAAGTATCTATTAATATTTTCTTCTCTCCAAGTTTGGAAACAACCAAAAGCCAACTCTTTCCCCCGTCTCCTTCTACCACAAGATTGCCCGAATAACTAGACGCCTCTATCATTTCCTTTGCAGACATCGGTGCCTCATCCAATTCTATAAAACAGAGATACTTATCCTTGTACTTAATGATCTTTGAAGGATATTCAAATTTTAAATCTGCCGGACAATCAGCTGCTTGAATACTGTATATATGGTTGGAATCATTAATAGCCAACTCATATAATACTACATATTCATTAGCAATCAAGCCACTATCCACAAGCAATTTGGCTTGCGCTTCCACCGCTTGCTGAACTTTGTTTATAGTAGGCTGTTTACAGCCTACTATAACAAATAATAATATCAAATTTAGAAACGTAGTTCTCATTACTTCATAAATTTATCATTCAACTTATCTAACAACGTTTTACTCGTATCTATTTTATATTCATTATTCCCAATACGTGAATTTTCACTATTGTAGAAAAATAATACTTTACTATCCCTGTGATAGACAGTACCTGTCTTTATTTTCAAATTTTTCATATCTTGGTCAGAAGCTTGGGCATTATATGGATGTGAATGCATATCTATCACTTTATCTCCTTTTACATTCAATTCACTCTGTTTATCAGCAAACACACTATCTTCTCTACCCGAAGTTCCGATAATAGCCGTTTTATCTCCCTTATCATTATATATATCCAATTTCCATTCAACAGAAGTGTTGTCAGCTCCAAATTTGAAAACTGCGGCTGCATCCTCAAGGCTTGATGTTGAATTATAAGTTTCAAGACCCCCTGATTTACCATCTTGCATATTATACATTCCAGAAAGTATTTTTTTATCATTCACAGTTATCGGCTCAACACCTGATCTAATGCTCATCAATCTATCATTAGTAGAGCCCTCTACAACAGTTTTGAAAAGCCTACCTGCACTGTTTACTGTATAATCATCTTTTCCATCAACATCTACTCTCAACACTGGATTATTCTTACAGTAGCTATATGGGCTCCAATTGTAATGCTTCTCACTTGATGGATCCACCGCATTCCACCTTCCAATCGCTACATCATACTGTCTTGCACCATAATCGTACCAATTCAATCCATTCTTTGTATCCAGCTCCTTACCATTATACTTATAAGGCTGAATACTATTATCTGCTGAAGCAAACATGCCTCCGAACGGATAGTAATGGTTTACCTCTTCCTTTTGCCCCGTCTGATCTACAACTACGCGATTATTCCCCTGATGATCCTGCAAGTAGTAGTGATACTTCTTATCGGACAACGTAACATGTCCGACATCAGTGAGCAACAACTTCTGTGCACCATTTTCATAGATCACATTGCCACAATAATCCGTTGTACTGGTAGTGTTGCCTATCGTGTGCACAGTGCGCAGCTTCGTGCCGTTCACTGCATACGTATAAGTAATGGTATTGCCGTCCTGGAATGTGACTTTACTTGGCGAATTTAAACAATTATATTGAATATCAGTAATATTCTTGTTTAAATCTTTGGTCATGTTGCCATTCTTGTCATAGGTGTATTCATTGTCCTGCTTCACGGCATCCTTGAATTCGAACCCGTTGTTGTAAGCCGACGATGTGGCGGCATCATCCACACGTGTCAGCCAGTTGCCATCAAGGGTGAGCGTCAGGTCGTCAATCAAGCCGTACGATGAAGCGCCTGTGCGTCCGTTACGACGGAGTGAAGTGAGGTTGCTCTGCCTGTTATACGTGTAGGAGGTGTCATAGTTTGCGCTGGGAGATCCGTTCCACAAATACCCCGCAGCGGTCAACCGTGACATTTCGTCGTAGCTGAAGCGGTATCCATGCACTCCTGTGTCGCCTGCGGCTTTCCAACTCATGCCGGATATGTTGCCGTTATAGCAAGCTCTGCTTCCACCGTATGAGTCGTTATAATGCAAGGTCTGGTTGAACAACGTATCGGTAGTCAGTGTCTTCATCCATGAGCGGACATTATAGGTATAGTCCGTTGTAAGAGCAGAGTTGCCATGGCGTTTACTGCTCTTGATTCGTCCCAAGTCATCATAGGTGTTTTCAACGAGAGTCACTTCCTCATTCGTATTCAGCTTATGCTTTGTCGTTAAAAGACGTCCTGCGTGGTCATACTCGTACGTACATACTTCCGTTTGTGTGCTATATCCTGTGGCGGTATGAACATGTTGCCGCTTCAGGGGTTCTCCCGTAAAGCTGTAAGCTACGTATTCTTCCTCTATGCCTCCCATGTGGTTCGTCGCCCGGCTTTGGATGATGCGTCCGCGTTCGTCGTAATAGAAAGCGGCATAATCATATCCGGTCACACCGGTAGCATCCAGACGGGCTGTAACTGTTCCTGTCAACAATCCTTTGCTGCTTTCCGTATAGCAGATACCATAACCCGATGGAGGTGTGACATAGTTCAGAGACGTGGGTACTCCGTGCTTGCCGATGAAAGAGTAGTCATCATAGTAATTCACTGTATACACTTCTGGATTCGTCAGCGGAATATTCTCGGGAATATAGCCATAAAAGGCAGTACCTGTATCATCCCGTCGCGCTTTCACATCAGTCTCACACAACGGGAAGTCTTCGTAATAATAAGAATTGTGGCAAATGCCCGTGAGTACTGGACGATTCAATTCATCGCTAAGGGAGAAAGCCCATTCTCCTCGAGCACGTTGCTCGCCATCCTGCGAAAGTACCTGGTGGTCGCCATGATCGTAAATGTAATAGATGCCGTTACGCTCCGGAAGCTTCTTGTAAACGCAGCGGTGCAGGAAGTCATACCAGTAAGAATAACTACCCTGTGTATCAAAAGGTCCTTCGGGCTCATTCTTTTTGTGGTAAGCTACAAAGGGCGGATGAACATTCACCAAATCATCGTGGTTGTTATATTCATAATAAGCGAAACAAGAATCAGAACCATCCATGTGTCCCTCCAGAATTGTACGTCCGAAACCATCTTTAAATTCATAGGTCTGATTCCCATCTTCATCGGTAGTGCAGACCCCTAGGAAATCACTGTTGGGAAGCATATGATAAGACGAGGGAAAGGATCGGGGATTACGTGTGATATATTGGTAGCTTACAGGGTGCTCTGCCCATGCCTCGCCCGCCCCATGCTGCGCAACCGGCCTGTTCAAGGGAGAGGCTTCATACGTGGTCTGTAGGTACGGACGTGCATCACCGCCTGCTAATGAGCTTGCACCACTTTGTAAGGAAGAGAGGGTCATGTAATTGCCATTTCCCGCCGACTTGGCAGGAAGCCAGGTGCGTAACTTGCGTCCCTGATCATCATACTCTTGTAATGAGACAAGATCTTTCCCGTCGGGCGTAATGCCGCAATCTACCGTTTGTGAGGGACGGCCCAGACCGTCAAAGTATACCACCTGTTCACGGCAACCGCTATGGTCGGGCGAGGTGTAAGTACGTGTGCTGATATAGTTCTGTGAAGTGCTCACCTGCGACATGCATAAAAGAGAGCACAATAAGAGCGAAAGAAGTAAATATATTCGTTTCATAAGTTTGTACATATTTTGTTTATTAGTTACGGTAATGATAATCATATTCCTGCACGACACGTTTCTTGCTTTCCTCCACTACGTTGCCTTCGTAATAGTAATTCGCCTTCAGGCGCCCCAGTCCATCGTAGTCGTAATACGAAGTCTTCCCTGTAGGATCGGAGATCGAGGTAACACCTACCAACGGAAGATGGGTAAAAGTGGTAACATGTGCTTCCGAGAGAGACGTATGGTTGCGCAATGCCTTTAGCTTGGCGACATCAGGAGTAGTGCTCTTTGCCAATGCGGAGGATGTCATGCCAAAGACGGAGGACACAGCGGTTTCCACCTGCTCTAGAGTGGCATTCTTGATTTCGGCAATAAGATAGCGATCACCATATCCCCATAAATAGACCGTGTGTAACTTATCCTTAGAAACTACTTCGCGGGGATTTCCGTTGGAAGAGTAAGCGAGGACTTCGCTGTAGTGTGAACTCGAATCGTAAATTGTCTGATAAAACCGGGCAGGCAATATCAGCGTATCCCCACTTTCTGTAGGAAACTCTCCGAATTCACGTCTATTGCCTTCATAATTATAAGAGTTTTGATTCTGTATCTCTTTCAACACGGGGTTAAGTATGTGCTTTTCCACCATTTTGCGAACAATATCCGGGGTTGTACCAGTTCGCGCGATAGCCGGATATTCCCAATTAGTCTCCCGATGCAGGCCTCCTGCATTCCGTTCTTTCCATTGCATTCGGTTACCGGAGAGGTAGCTGTAGTGCTCTGTATCTGTAACACCTGTTTCCGATTCGTCATAAGTGGTTACTTTACGTTCGTATAGAAGTGAGTGTCCAAGCATCTGACAGGTAGAAGTATAGAAACTGCCAAGAACAGCGTTTATAGGGACAAAATATGGGGTTCCGTATGAATTGGAATATTCCCAGTCTATCACCGGCGAGCCACCGTAACGCCAAATCAGTGACTCGCGTCGCTTCAGTTTATATTCCCGTCCGTCGCTCATGTAGTCAGTCTGTTCTTTCAATAGATTATAACGATATTTCTCTCCTTCATACCAAAGCACATTGCCATAGTACTGCGGTTTCTCGAAAAAGGCCGTGTCATTTAGCATTGCTTCATAGATGTCATATTGATAGACAGTCTTTCCATTGCAGTTTTCAGGACTAAATTGGGTTGCACCATCCTTTAAATAATAGACCGTAACCTCGGGGTAGACCACTGCGGGACGGCCGTTCAGAAGCCGCTGGAAATTGAACGCACTGAACGTACATTCCCACTCCCAGGTGTAAACAGGATATCCTCCTGACGGACTATAACTCATGAAGGGATTGGATTTGAAGGATCGATATTGCCCATCCGGATCAAGCCCCAAAACCATGTTCAGTACCGACATTGGAAGTTCGGTCGATTGGTAGTTCATATAAGTCTGAATGGTAGGATCGAGGGTTGGTTCGCCTGCGCCTGTATGATAGTAGCGTCCGATTTCCCAGCCGTTTTCTTCGTATTCGGTTTTCCCGTAACAGTAGTATTTGGAATCGCTTCGTACACCTTCTGCCGTATAGTTGACGATTTCACGAATCCTGAAACCTGTAGCTTTGGTCTTCACTCGCCTTTTTTTATCGTGAATATAGTCTCCATCATCATCTGTGAATGAGAAGAACTCGTGGTTCTCAAATTCAAACTCTGTGTAGCCTCCTGTCGGATAGGTTAATTTGCGGAGTACACAATGGCTTTCAGAGCCGGCAGGTTTACGTGTGTTGTAGGGCACATTAGAGAGTCTCACTTTATCCAAAGGAGACAAATCATTTTCGTCTTTTGGTACGTCTGTTACAAAAGAGCTACTGGCTCTGGACACATCAAAGCCCACGAACAGATTCATATAGGCCACGTCATAATTGTTGCTGCGAAAATTCAGGTTACCCCAATGGTCTGTTCCACCAAAGTTGGCATACGAAGATGTATATCCACACCGATAGGTCTCGGATGATGCATCATTACCGCCAAGCAGAGTGACGCTGTCAAGCATACTGAAAGGCGACTTTGATAAACTGCTAGATTGCAAAGTGCCCTGATGCTGTTCCAGGTTGATGGTCCGCACAAGTCTGTCTCCGTCTTTTATACTGATACTTTGGGCATAATTATAATATTCACTGTTTGTACCGTCCTTATAATTGATGCGGATGGTGGTGGTACCATAAGTGACGGAAGTCAGAAGCTTCATCTGATATGCATGCTGCCGTGTATAAGTATGTACAGTGACGTCAAATACATCCGGACTACACCCTAACTCGTAAAAATGATGGAAACGTACTGCCGGTTCTGCCTGCTGATACCCAAAGTTAGAATGAATACTCTTGCCATAATCAAAAGTAATAAGTTCCGAAGAATGGGGCAGACGGATAGAGGTTAGTTGCCAGGACACATAAGTGGTGTTGTAGGGAGTAATCGTACACCCCGTTCCTCTAAAGGTGGTATCGGCACCGGTGAAAGCATACTCAACACCCTGTTCGTCCACCACTTTAAAAGATATAATCTTTCTATCCCTAGTAGCATGGGTTATCTTCACATCACGTCCACCTGAAACTACATATTCGATTTTGCCGTCATAGGTTTTTCTGATAACGAATTCGAAGGAACTACCATCAGGAAGGATAGCGGTAAATAGGTCGGACTTTAGTTCCAACGTGTTCAGGTATTCTTCCGATAAGTTCCGATATGACTCTCCAAACTTGTCGGTATCCAGTTTAAAGTCATTAAGTTCATCGGGCATGCATTCTATGCTTCGCGATATGCAACTGCTGATAGATAATGCCCAGCCACGGCCGAACACGTCATAGTTGTAGCCGGGATGGAACGGAGCCGGATTGTATTTCAAGCTCAAAGGCAACCGATAGCCGTGATGATCGATGTCGAACAAGGGAATAGATATGTCGGGCACCCCCATGGCAGGATTCACGGCCACATCTCCATACATTTTGAAGGCTGCCGCCTGCGGAGAAGTGGGGACAGAAAGGGGAACGTATGGAGCTGTAGAAGCTGCATGTGCCGTAAAAGGAAAGAGTGCAGCGAAAAATGATAGTATAAAAATTAATCGTTTCATATTTTGTTTTTGTTATATAAATGGTTAAAAAACGGAGGAAATAGCATTTAGTTTGAGTCTTAATCTGTGTTGAAATATTGGTTTGAAATTCTGCAGATTCCAGACTCCGGAATCTGCAGAATTATAAAATGATAGAACTATTGAAAAATTACAAATTCATCGCATTAGCGCCCAATACGCCAGCCAAAGCCGAAGCCACTGCGATAACCACCTTCAGGATCATATCCCATACTGATTTCTTCATTGCCATCATTTACCTCCTTTCTGTTCTTTAATTTGTTGTGTTACTCTGTGTTCTTCCGTATTTTCTGTTTTGATAGCAAACTCCTCAAGTTCCTTGAATTCCTTTGCCACCTCAAAACACGGGCACTGTTTAATCCACTCTTCCGGCTCTATCTCACCGTTTCCATTAAGATCCGGCGAAAGATCCCGATGTCCGCATACCCGGCAGCCGGAGAATTTCTCTTGCAGTTGCCCAACGAGTTGCCGAAGTGTGGCTCGCTGTGCCGGAGTCCGGGTATCTGCCGGGCGTCCCCGGCAGTCCAGACCACCTTCATAGCAGATACCTATCGAGTGAGCGTTGAAACCTTTCGCATGTGCTCCGATGCGTTCTATAGGGCGGGTGAGGTGCACTGTTCCATCCTTGCGGATGTAGTAGTGATAACCTGTTCCGTTGAATCCGCGGCACCGGTGCAACCGGTCCAAATCTTCCGGAGAGAGCGTACAATCCCCCCGCGTGGCACTACAGTGCACCACGATTAAGTTAATAATTCGCATGTTAGTGGATAATTAGTTTAGTTTACTAGTCTAGTTAAAAAGCTCCGTTTAGTCGTTTAGTCAGCCATTTGTGTTTGTGTTGCGACCTACGTGCAGACTAT
The DNA here is from genome assembly GCF_040913205.1 of Bacteroides sp. MSSM.1001136sp1_RTP21357st2_D2_RTP21359_211015. Taxonomy (NCBI): domain Bacteria; kingdom Pseudomonadati; phylum Bacteroidota; class Bacteroidia; order Bacteroidales; family Bacteroidaceae; genus Bacteroides; species Bacteroides sp. MSSM.1001136sp1_RTP21357st2_D2_RTP21359_211015. The sequence continues at coordinate 63,482 of NZ_JBDFVF010000002.1, forward strand.
GCTGCCGGATCCGGTGCTTCTCCACCGCCGTCGCCGGAACCACCGCTGCCGGAGCCACCACCATCAGGTTTACCACTATCTCCGCCACCGGAAGCCGAAGTATCGGCAAGGTCGAAACGGACACACTTGGCACCCGTCACCAAAGAACGGGTAGCGGTGGTACGGTCGGGATTCTTGGTGTAGTTGGGCAGGAAGCGGACGGTAAGGGAAGCTTGGGCGGCAGATACTTTTTCCGGCACCTCCACACCTTTACCGTTGGACTTCATCACCATACGGAAAGTTCCGAAGCCGTCGAGCGTTACACTTTCCGATGCCTGCAGATGCTGTGCAGACACTGTCACCAGGTTATCAAGCGTGTTCTTCACGTCACCCGTGGATAGAGACGAGTAAGCGGCTATCTCTTTGGCGAGTTGGGCGGTTGACACATTGGCCGTGTAAATCACACGGGGATGAAATAATTTCTTTTTGTTCTTGTCCTCCAGAACTGACTGGAAGGGTTTGTACAATACTGGCATAATTGTAATAGTTTTTACGTGTTAATAAATTAGTTTAGTTTTGTCCTTAAGCTTAATGACACTGTAAAGATACGGGTATTATTCAGACTGACCCAATCATTTTTTCAAAGTGCGTTCATAAATTAATTAATTACGCTCAAAAGATAATGCCCCGGCAATTTGATCTTCCCATTACTCCCACGGATGTTGCTGAATCCCTTCCACACCGGGTTTCCGATAGCTCCGAAGTTGCTTTTCAGAATAATGGCGTATTGCTCGGAAGGCGGAATCTTATAAGAGCGAAGGTTCTCCAGCAGTCCCTCGAAGTTACGCTGCGTGCCGTCGGACGGTGGTTGCAGATTGTCGATCTCTTCCTGTGTCATCACCTTCCTTCTTTTCAAAATTTTTCCTCCTCCGTTCTCTCCTTGAGGAGAGTCAGAGAGGTGGTTTAATTTGTTTTGGTTTGTTTTAATTTGTTTTTCTTTGTTTTGTGTACCCAATGTCGACATTTCGGCTTCCGATGTTGCAGAATCGGTGGTTGATGTTACAGTATCAGCAGTTGGTGTTACATCACAGCCTGTTTTGTTATCAGCATCCTCCGCACTGTTTTTGCTGTTTGGAGAAGTGTGGTACGATGCAAGCTCTTCCGCTTCCAACAGGCAGTAGGCGGGGGCTATCAACGAGCTGCTGCGCCGCTTGGTGATAAAGAGATACTGCCGTTGGATATCGGCGGAAGTCAGGATGCCGTATTGCCGGAAAAGCCCGGAATCAAACAGTCCACACTCCACGGCCAGGGCGATGATACGTTTCACATCATCAAGATCCGTATTGTAAAGGCTGTCCGTCAGTTCGTCGTAAAACTCATCACTGGCAGGGATATAATATCCTTTTCCGGCATAGATGTACGACAGCGTTTCTACCAATGTGGCAAAAGCGGCATCACCTTCCCGTTTCATGACACGACGCACTATACGGTCGTGCATGAAACTGGTGCTCATGGGGAAATAATCCAACCCCTGTTTTATTCTTCCCATAGTGCGCGTAGTTTTTCCTTTTCCTGCTTCCGGCGGATACTGTCCGACACCACTTGCCGGGCATGACGGATAAGGAACATCCGCAAAGCGTAGTCCTTCACCTCGGTTATCACCGGATAGGAAACAGATTTGTTTTCAAATAATATACTTTTATCCTGATTGCGATGTCTGCGTGCGTTTGCCTTACGACATTCTTTGCAGTAGTTGTCCGTAGTACGGGTACGTTGGTTCATATAAAAGGCTTCCTGTGGAAGCTCCCGCTTGCAACATCCGCAGATGCATAGAGATTTGTTCATAATGGTTTCCATATTGCTTTTCCGTTTTTATAGTTTTCATATTTAAATATTTGTTTGTATATTGAAGATATATCGCTGGCGCGCAGGACATATAGTTGCTGTATATTGGAGATATATCGGCTGCACATTGGGTATATAGATGCTACACGCAGGATATATAGATCTTATATGCAAGATATATAGACGCTGCAAGCAGGCTTACTATTACTTCTGCCCGTCCGGCACGGTTTCCTTAAAAAGGCGGTGAATGAGGTATTTTGCAACATTTCGTAAACTTTTTGTTGTTTCTCATGGTTTTTCTATTTAAAATTTATATTTTTGAAATATATTTGTGATTTCGTTGCTACAAATATAAAACAGATTTCATAAAGAAAACAAAAGATTTTGGAAATTAACTTTCAAAAAGTAGATAACAGATTATCAATGAGCAATTAACGAGTTTATGAATTTTTACATCAAAAATAAACGATCATAAAATGGATACATTTTTAGATGTCACAGGAATTGTGAAGCGTGCCAAACAGGTGCTAAACTTCAAGAACGACAGCGAATTAGCTGAATATTTAGGAGTCTCACGTGCCACAGTATCCAACTGGGGTGCACGAAACAGCATTGATTTCCGCCTGTTACTCGACAAATTCGGGGACAAGGTGGACTACAACTGGCTATTATTAGGAAAAGGGAATCCGAAACACCAGCCGAGATTTTGCGAAAGCGAACTGGTAAAAGGAGAAGTGGAGATTATACACAATCCGAAAACACCAGAACCTATAGACGACCGTAGCGTGACATTATACGATATTACGGCGGCGGCGAACCTGAAAACATTATTCACCAACAAGCAGCAATATGCACTGGGGAAAATATGGATTCCCAATATATCCGTCTGCGACGGGGCGGTCTACGTCAACGGAGACAGCATGTACCCTATATTGAAATCGGGAGACATTATCGGGTATAAAGAAATCAGCAGTTTCGATAATGTCATTTACGGGGAAATATACCTGGTGTCGTTTATGATTGACGGAGACGAGTATCTGGCGGTGAAGTACGTGAATCGTTCGGAAAAAGAAGGGTATCTCAAGCTCGTGAGCTATAATACTCATCATGAGCCGATGGATATTCCATTCGCGTCCATCAATGCGATGGCGATTGTGAAGTTCTCCATCAGAAGGCACATGATGATGTAAGTCTCACCATAGAGAGAGCACGCAAGATATGAAGAATATGGAGAGTGCAGAAAACACGAAGGACACAGAGCTTTTCTCTAACTCTGTGCCCTTCGCATCCTCTACAGTGAGAAGTATATTAAATGGAATAGTCTATGCTAATCCACGCAACACTTGTTCGGTCCTAAAATTCTGCAACAAACTAATCCGCAGCAACCTCTTCCCCTTTCAGCGTAGCCGAGCTGGCCTCCGTGACACGCACGTTGACGAAATCACCGACACGGTGCGTACCTCTGTCGAACACCACCACACGGTTCTGCTCCGTACGACCGAACAGCTGGTCGCGCGAACGCTTGGAAACACCTTCCACAAGCACCTCATACGTTTTACCGATGCAACGCTGGTTGGATTCGGCAGACAGACGGTTCTGCAAAGCAATAATCTCATTCAGCCGGCGGACTTTCACCTCTTCGGGCACATTATCTTCGAGATGTTTGGAAGCATACGTTCCCGGACGTTCGGAATATTTAAACATGAAAGCGGCATCGTATCCACATTCTTCCATCAGCGAAAGTGACAAGGCATGATCCTCTTCCGTTTCAGAATGAAAACCGGAGAAAATATCGGTAGTCAGTCCGCAATCGGGGATGATACGTTTGATAGCTGCCACCCGGTCCAGATACCACTCACGGGTATACTTACGGTTCATCAGTTTCAGAATACGCGAACTGCCGCTCTGCACAGGCAGATGGATATGTTTACACACATTCGGAACTTGCGCAATCACTTCCAGCGTTTCATCACTCATATCCTTCGGATGGGAAGTCGTGAAACGAATACGCACTCCCGGAGCAGCCTCGGCCACTGTTCGGAGCAACATCGGGAAAGTAACCACTTCGCCTGTCGGTCTTTCAAAACGGTAAGAGTTGACGTTCTGCCCCAACAGGGTGACTTCCTTATAGCCTTTCGCCACGAGGTCTGCCACTTCATTCAGGATGCTTTCTACGTCACGGCTGCGCTCGCGTCCACGAGTATAGGGCACGATACAATAGGTGCAGAAGTTATTGCAGCCACGCATGATGGATACAAAACCCGAAATATGATTGCCGCAGATACGCGACGGAATCACATCCCGATAAGTCTCGGTAGTAGAAAGTTCCACATTGATTGCTTTTTCACCGGTTTCTACGGCCGCAATCAGGTCGGGCAACGTCAGGTAAGCATCCGGCCCCACAACGAGGTCTACATGATGATTCGTTATCAGATCATCCTTTACCCGTTCGGCCATACAGCCCAATACACCTACAATCAGATGCTTTTTCTTTTTCTTCAGCGAGTGAAAAAACTCCAGGCGATTCAGAATCTTCTGCTCCGCATTGTCGCGGATGGAACAGGTATTCATAAACACGGCATCGGCTTCCTCCAGCGTTTCGGCTACGGAATAACCCGCCATTTGCATCACCGAGGCAATCACCTCACTGTCGGCTACGTTCATCTGGCAGCCATAGGTTTCGATAAACAACTTTTTGTTGTCATCCTTCATTTCAGTTGCGGATTTAAAGTCCGCTCCCGTTAATTCGTTCATACTCAAATCTTAGTTTAAAAATTCGGATGCAAAGATACGGCTTCGCTTTCAATAAGTAGTGAATTGATATCAAAATAACGCAAAAACTTATGATTTGGCAAGCAAATTTGTAATTTATGTTAAGAGAATAAACATTTTTAGGCGATATGCTTGGCAAATTTAAATTTATTTTTCACATTTGTGCAATGAAAGAAACATTAGATTTTTTCATAGTTAAGGTTTAGGTTAAAAAAATTAAGGGGAGCTGTGAAGCTGCCCTTTTTTCATAATAAAATGTTAGCCTGAACCAGATAAAATACGTAACTTTGGCAGATAACTAATTAGCAGTGAAACACAATGGAAGATTTTTTGAAATTTCTCTTGATAGCAGGTGTCATTCTTGTGGGAATATTCAAAGAGGTGAATAAGAATAGTAAATCGAAAAAAGCTAAGAATAAACGCCCCGTTTCCCCAATGCCATCCCCCGTTGAAGTAGCTCCGGATGCAGTTCCTATGCCCGAGGCATGGGGTGGCCCCAAGTCGCTGGAAGAATTATTCCAGCCTAAACCCCTGAAACAGACGCCACCGCAACAGTCTCCCAAACAGACGGCGAAACCAGCGGCGCAGCAGAAAAGAAAAAAAGAAGAAATATCCGTTTCCGCATCCCTGGCAAACAGTGCCGCGCAAGATAAACGAAATTCCCAACAAGGTTCTCATTATAACTCTCACACCGAATCAACTGATAACGAACATGATTTCACGATTCATTCCGCAGAAGAAGCCCGCCGCGCTATTATCTGGGGAGAGATACTTCAACGGAAGTATTGAGAGAGCCCGTAAACTCATTGAGTTTCGAATCATTATGTGACGAGTCATTGCCAAGCATTGGTACAAGGCCGTACAAACAGAGAATTAATTATCAATAAAAATATCAACTGTATTTAACACGAAATTTACTATTTATGTCACTCAATCGTATTTCGGCAGCGGAAGCTGCAAGCCTAATCAAACATGGCTACAACATCGGCCTAAGCGGATTTACTCCCGCCGGAACGGCCAAGGCTGTAACAGCCGAACTCGCAAAAATTGCTGAAGCAGAACATGCGAAAGGAAACCCGTTTCAAGTAGGAATTTTCACAGGCGCATCGACAGGGGAATCCTGTGACGGCGTACTGTCACGTGCCAAAGCCATCCGCTACCGCGCTCCTTATACTACCAACGCCGACTTCCGCAAAGCTGTGAACAACGGAGAGATTGCCTACAACGACATACACCTCTCACAAATGGCACAGGAAGTGCGCTACGGGTTCATGGGCAAAGTGAACGTAGCCATCATCGAAGCCTGCGAAGTAACTCCGGACGGAAAAATTTATCTGACTGCCGCCGGCGGCATCGCCCCGACCATCTGCCGTCTTGCCGACCAGATCATCGTGGAGTTGAATAGCGCACACAGCAAATCCGGTATGGGTATGCACGACGTATACGAACCGCTCGACCCGCCTTACCGCCGCGAAATACCGATCTATAAACCGAGTGACCGTATCGGACTGCCTTACGTTCAGGTAGACCCGAAAAAAATTATAGGCGTAGTGGAAACCAACTGGCCGGACGAAGCGCGTTCTTTCGCTGCCGCTGATCCGTTGACCGACAAAATCGGCCAGAATGTTGCCGACTTCCTTGCAGCCGACATGAAACGCGGTATTATCCCGTCCAGTTTCTTGCCTTTGCAATCGGGTGTAGGAAACATCGCCAACGCCGTACTCGGTGCATTGGGACGTGATAAAACGATTCCTGCATTCGAAATGTACACAGAGGTAATCCAGAATTCCGTGATCGGATTGATTCGCGAAGGACGCATCAAATTCGGTAGCGCCTGTTCACTGACTGTTACAAATGACTGTCTGGAAGGCATCTACAACGATATGGATTTCTTCCGCGACAAACTGGTTCTCCGTCCGTCGGAAATCTCAAACAGCCCGGAAATAGTACGCCGCCTCGGTATCATTTCTATCAATACAGCCATCGAAGTTGACCTGTACGGCAACGTAAACTCTACCCATATCGGCGGAACAAAAATGATGAACGGTATCGGTGGTTCGGGAGACTTTACCCGCAACGCTTACATCTCTATCTTCACTTGTCCGTCTGTGGCCAAAGAAGGGAAGATCAGCGCGATCGTACCGATGGTATCCCACCACGACCACACGGAGCACGATGTCAACATCGTTATCACCGAGCAAGGTGTTGCCGATCTTCGTGGCAAGAGCCCGAAAGAACGCGCACAAGCCATCATCGAAAACTGTGCACATCCTGACTACAAACAGCTTCTTTGGGATTACCTCAAACTGGCCGGTAACCGGGCACAGACCCCACACGCTATTCAGGCTGCACTTGGTATGCACGCAGAGTTGGCTAAGAGTGGCGATATGAAGAATACTAATTGGGCTGAATACTCAAAGTAAATATAATATAGAGTATAGAATTTACAGTATTCGATTCAAAACAAGTATAATTGTATTCTCTGGTAAACAAAATCCTACGATTTTTGCTTATTAGAGAATACAATTGTCCTTTTGTAGAAGAATCAATAAAGAGCCCTCCATGGAAAATAGTACCTGCCTCTTGACAACATAGAAATCGGATTCAACAACGGAATTCCACTTTGGTTGTACGGGCTAATGTATTCATATCAGCCTATTTCCCAATAATCACCTCACACACCTTATCCTGAAATGCTCTCGCTTTAGCCGCCGAAAGTACATTCTGGTTCATAATGGCAAATGCCACTTCATGTCCGTTCTTCATCTTCAGATAGCCTGCAAGCGCATTTATTGCCGTAAACGAGCCTGTTTTGGCATAAACATTCCGAAAAGCAGGAGTACCTTTCATCCGGAATTTCAAAGTTCCGTCCACCCCACCAACGGGAAGTGATTTATACAACATCTGAAACACTTCTGTTTGCGAGTACGCATATTTTAGAAAGTCCACCAGCAGGGCAGGAGAGAGGTAATTATAATTGGACAGTCCGCAACCGTCGGCAATCTTATAATCTTTCGGGTCATGCCCCAGGCGGCGGATCAGCTTCATTATTTCGACAATACCATCTTCGGCAGCTACTTGCTTCTTTCCCGTAGCCTGCGCTCCCAGGCGACAGAGAAATGCTTCCGCATTGAGGTTATCACTCTCTTTCATCAGTTGGTTCAGCACTTTCTGCACAGAAGTGTTCCAGCAAGCCATACGCTCTACTCTCACACTGTCGCGAGGTAATTCGGCAAAGCCATACGACTGGGGAGTCGTGATTCCTTTCCCACGAAGGCGTTCCAGGAAAGTGTGCATAAAGAAACGGGGAGAATCATAGATGTTGACATCATCTTTTCGAATCGAAGTGACATTACCCGAAATAAGGAGGTTGTTTCCATTCGTCAGCCAGTCTCTTGTGAAAGAGAATTTCCCGGCAGAAGAGGTACCTGTTTTCGTCTGATTCGTCACTGTATAATAGGAAGACAGAGGCTGGCAGGAAACACTTGCCGTATCGCCCTGCACCGTGGATGGAACTATGGAAACCTGTACAGTCCCCTTGCAGAACATCAGCGGAGAGAGATAAGGCTGATAACCCGCAGGTGTATCGTCCCACGCCCATCCGCTGCCCCAATAAAGGGAGTCTTTCATTGAAACGTCACCATAGACCTGCCCGTTAATAACCGAAAAAGGGAAAGTGATTACCTCTTCTATCAATGAATCCATCGACTGGCTGTCAAATTCCGGATCGAATCCGCCTACCACATACAGGTTGCCTTGCAAGGTATCATGCTCTATCACGCCATCGTGCCATACTTCGGTGCGGAAAGGCTCGTTGGCTTCGGGGCGGGAAAGTGCGGTAATAGCCGTCAACAGCTTCATGGTAGAGGCAGGACGTGAAAGTTTCTCCGCACGATAGTTATAAAGTGATTTCTTAGCCGTCAGATCGTAGACGGATATGCCGACTTCGGATGCTTCGGGGAGCATCTTCTTGATAAGCGAATCTATCCGGGAGAAATTCTGTTGTCCCCAAAGTGGCAACAAACAAACTGAAAGGGCGACTAACAAAAGACTTTTTTTCATATAACACTGTTTATGACATCAACAAATGATCGTATCTTACCTCTATCTATTTCAAGTTTTTCTCTACCTGTCCAAGAAGCGAACCGGCGCCATAGCCGGACCATACATCCTGGATTTTTCCATCAGGGGCAATCAATACATAATGAGGGATTCCCCGTACCTGATAATTTAGGGCAAGACCGGTACGTCCTTTACGAAGTTCGTTCCACTGGTTACCGCCCATTCCTTTCGTCTTGATATACTCTTTCCAACGTGCCTTCGGGTCCTCACTAATACTAATCACAGTCATTTTATCCTTGTACAGATCCATCACCTTCTCCATTTCGGGTATCGACTCCACGCAAGGACCACACCCGCTACTCCAGAAATCGAGTAAGATGAATTTTCCTTTGAACTCGGAAATATGACGGAGAGAATCATTCGCATCATATAGGTCTCCATCCACCATCATATCTCCAATCCCTACTGTAGTGGGAGGATAAACATAGGTTGTAATCTCCTGTCCGTCATCTGTTTGTTTATCGGCTTCGGACATTCGGGCATAGAGTTTTTTTACCTCTTCTTTATAAGGCATGATGGTTTCATATTTCATCATGGAAGCAAATAACAATAATCTGTCCATCCACACCGGAGAGACGGGCGCTTCTTCCATGTATTCCATTTCCTTTTTCCAGATTTCCTGCTGCAACGGCATTGACAGTTTCCGGATAGAATCTATTTTGGCCCAGGCCTGGCTTTCAAACTCCCGGTCGCCCGGATGGTCTATGAACATCATCCGTTGCCAGTCATATTCCGCTGCCATGTATTGCATCAGTTCTTTCTGTTGAGCCATCGCGCAAGCCGTAAAGCGGTTTTCTTCCTGCTGTTCCGGCACATCACTTACTACTTCCCATGTTTTCACTAGTTTGTCCTGTCCCTTGATTTCGATGTATTCTCCCGGTGCGATCCACACTTCCAGCCATGTACCCGGGAAGCCCCGATTATCAGACATAATCAGCATTTTCCGTGTGGTAGAAACCGTGTCGCGGAAAGAGAACTGTCCATTCATAAGCGTATCTCTCAAGACACAGTTGAGAATATTTCCGTCTTCTTCATACAGGCCGATCACAATGCTGTCGGGAAGATTGGCCAATTCGCCCTGAATCAAATATTCATTGGCAGCAACTGACGCTTTACGATTAAATGTACAATGACACATCACCATACAAACTATTGCCAATAAGGCCGGAGTGATTATATATTTTCTCATCATATATTCGATTTTATCAGTAAGATACCCGCATCAATGAACGATGCCAGATATCGGAATCCATTTATAGAGCTTCCCGGAAGATTTCTCCTACCGTGGGATGTGGGAAAACAATCTTTTTCCATTGCGCTGCCGTCAATCCGAGTTCAATGGCAGTTCCCGCAAGAGTGATAATCTCCGAAGCCGGATTTCCCAACACATGAGCGCCAATCACCCGCTGCTGTTCATCCAGCAATACTTTGCAGACTCCGTTCACGCCTTCATTCTCCGCCACAAAACGGCCGGAGTAAGCCATCGGAAGTTTGATAACCTGATAATTGATTCCTTTCGTTGAGGCCGACTCCTCCGTTTCACCCACTCCGGCAATCTCCGGATTGGTATAGACTACGCCCGGAATAGCCCGATAACTCATGGCATCTTCCTTTCCCAAGATGGAATGTACGGCAACTTCCGCTTCACGAACAGCCGTATGGGCGAGCAAAGAGAATCCTGTCAGGTCACCACAAACATACACGTCCGGCACAGAAGTCTGCATCTTTTCATTAACTCTGATAGCACCACGCTCCGTCTGCTCCAAATTCAGGTTTTCGAGCCCGAAACCTTTCGTCACAGGACGGCGACCGACGCTCATCAACAGCTTTTCTGCAATGACACTGCCGTTTCCCTCTGCGTTCTCATAAGAAACAACAGCTCCTTCTTCCGTTTGCGACAAGCCGACCACTTTCGTACCAAGCAGGAATTTAATACCTCGTTTTGCATATTCCGCACGGAGCAAAGCGGAAAGCTCTTTATCCATTCCACCCAGGATTTCGTCCATCATCTCAACCACCGCCACTTGTACTCCCAAACTGTTGAAGAACGATGCAAACTCCATCCCGATCACTCCGCCACCTACAATAGCCAGAGAGGCCGGCAATTCTTTACTGTCCAAAGCATCCCTGTGCGTCCAGTAGTTCACCGCATCCACTCCCGGAATAGGGGGAATAAAAGTTTCCGAGCCTGTACAAAGTATCAGGTTCTCCCCTTCGTAAATTTCCTCCCCGCAGCGAACCGTATTTTTATCAATGATCTGCGCTTCTCCTGATACAATTGTAACATTGTTGGCAGTCAGCTTCGCTTTCACTCCCAGCACCAGTTTACGCACTACCTTACTTTTACGTGCTATTATCTTAGGCAAATCGAAAGAGACTTCCGGGATATTGACTGCATACTTCGATGCATGTTTTGCACTGTCATAAGTCTTTGCCGAATACAACAATGTTTTCGTAGGAATACAGCCTTCATTCAGACAGACGCCACCCAGACTATTCTTTTCGATAAGCAATACGCTCAAACCACCTTTAGCGGCAGCTTCGGCAGCCGTATATCCCGCAGGACCGCCACCAATGATAATTACTTGATATTTCATAGTATATAATCAGTTAATCTTTTCATTATTATCAAAACACGCTACGATTCATCCGCTTGAGAGCCTACAGGGTCTATTGCCTCCGTGGCCTTTATTTTCTTTGCGAACATTCTCTTTTCGAGTAGTTCTGCAAATTCCTGTTCCTTGACAGGCATCACCGAAACAAACTTTCCTTTTCCGTATTCTATCAGGATATAATCCGTCACCGAGAAACGGCCGAATTTCATGGAATGGTATTTCCTGACTGCAGTAATTTCGGAAAGCGGGATGATCTTCTTGCGAATAAAACGACCACGTGAGACTTCCAGATCACCATTTGTTGTCAATGTATAAGTAGTGTGTATAATTTGTTCGATCACTACAATCAGCATCAACATAAACAGTACTGCCACCAAGATATATTTGCACCACAATGCGCCAACAGCATTTACAGTAAGCACCACCAACAGGAAATATTGGTACCAGGCGATGCGAGCATGAAAAATTCGATTCATTTTGTCAGATTTTTGCCTGCAAGGTAGCAATTTTATGAATTAGTGACAACGAAAAGTACAACGAAGTAACTTATTTTGTAGCTTTGCGGTGAGAAATAACAAGATTATGGTAAGAAAATTCGATTTCCTCGTTATCGGTTCCGGAATTGCCGGTATGAGTTTTGCGCTGAAAGTGGCGCACAAAGGTAAAGTTGCTCTTATCTGTAAAAGTGGGCTGGAAGAAGCCAATACGTACTTCGCCCAGGGAGGTGTAGCCTCCGTCACCAACCTTCTGGTGGATAATTTCGACAAGCACATTGAAGACACAATGATTGCCGGCGATTGGATCAGTAACCGTGCCGCAGTAGAAAAGGTAGTGCGCGAAGCTCCCGCACAAATTGAAGAACTGATTAAGTGGGGAGTGGATTTTGACAAAAACGAGAAAGGCGAATTTGACTTGCACCGCGAAGGCGGACACTCGGAGTTCCGTATTCTTCACCATAAAGATAATACGGGAGCGGAAATTCAGGACAGCCTGATTAAAGCCGTACAACGCCATCCGAATATCACGGTCATCGAAAACCAGTTTGCCATTGAAATCCTGACACAGCATCACCTGGGAGTGACTGTAACCCGCCAAACACCGGACATCAAATGTTATGGTGCTTATATCCTCGATCCGAAAACGGGAAAAGTAGATACCTATCTTGCTAAAGTGACGCTAATGGCTACCGGTGGAGTAGGGGCTGTTTATAAAACAACCACTAACCCGCTAGTCGCTACCGGAGACGGTATCGCCATGGTTTACCGTGCCAAAGGTACGGTGAAGGATATGGAGTTTGTACAATTCCACCCTACCGCCCTGTATCATCCGGGAGACCGCCCTTCTTTCCTGATAACGGAAGCAATGCGTGGTTACGGAGGCGTACTGCGCACAATGGACGGCAAAGAGTTCATGCAGAAATACGATCCCCGGCTTTCGCTCGCTCCCCGTGACATCGTGGCACGCGCCATCGACAACGAGATGAAGAACCGTGGAGACGACCATGTATATCTGGACGTCACCCACAAAGATCCCGAAGAAACAAAGAAACACTTCCCCAATATCTACGAAAAATGTCTTAGCCTAGGCATCGACATCACGAAAGATTATATCCCGGTAGCCCCGGCCGCCCATTATCTCTGCGGAGGTATCCTTGTCGACCTGGACGGACAATCTTCCATCGAACGTCTTTATGCCGTGGGAGAATGTTCCTGCACAGGATTGCATGGAGGCAACCGCCTGGCTTCCAACTCACTGATAGAAGCAGTCGTATATGCCGACGCTGCCGCCAAACATAGTCTACAAGTGGTCGATCAATATTCTTATAATGAAGATATTCCCGAATGGAATGACGAAGGAACCCGTTCTCCGGAAGAAATGGTGCTCATTACGCAAAGTATGAAGGAAGTGAACCAGATTATGAGTACGTATGTAGGTATTGTCCGCAGCGACCTCCGTCTGAAACGTGCCTGGGACAGACTCGATATTATCTACGAAGAGACTGAAAGCCTGTTCAAACGTAGCGTAGCGTCCAGAGAAATCTGCGAATTGCGTAATATGGTGAATGTGGGTTATCTGATTATGCGTCAGGCAATGGAGCGTAAGGAGAGTCGCGGATTGCATTATACGATTGATTATCCGCACGTGAAGAAATGATTATGAAAACATTGATTCGGACCTTTATTCTTTTCTTCTGCATAACGGGACTAGCTTCCTGCTATGCAGGTATTCCACTGAAAAGCGGAAAATCAGAAAATAACCAGACTTATGAAGTCAGTTATCTGTTCGAGCACGACGGAGTGAAAGTGTACCGTTTTCTCGATCTGGGAAACTATGTGTATTTCACGACCCGGGGAGATGTAACCAGTATCAAGAATGATTCAACAAGAAAAAGGACAATTACTATTTATAAAGACAGTATACCAAACCGATAACGAAAAGAGGCTGTCTAACAATTTTTTTTTAACGGCTTCACCTCTATCAAACAAACTCTGACAGATTATATACGATAGATTATCCGTACGTGAAGAAATAGGATTTACAGTATTATTTTTATTAAAAAGAAAAAAACAAGAGGCTTCCTCAAATTATATTTTTGAGTTTGGCCTCTTATTTTTTTATCTTTATATGTTTCTTTTGCACTCCTCAAAGAAACTATACTATACACTTATGAGAATATAATACACTTCAATACACCGCATATTTATCTATAAATCAAATGTTTAAATAGTAAAAGCCTATAAATACGAATATCACTGCCTCTTCTAAAATCATTCCCTAATATCACCCTCTTAAAAACATGTTCTTGAGCATGTGTACACTTCTTTGAGAATATAGTAAACGCTTTCCTGTCTTTCATCTCATACTTTTGTTCACAGAAATAATCACTAATCGAAATATTATGGATATAGCTAAAAGATGTGAGCAGAACCCCCTACTGGCTCCAAAAGATTTAAAAGCGGGAATCAACGGAATGGAAATTACATGTTTGTTAAATCCCGGAGTTTTCAAATATCAAGGCAAAATTTGGTTACTTTTGCGCGTCGCAGAGAGACCTATACAGAAAGAAGGAATTATCAGTTTTCCTATATATAATGAAAAAGGAAAAATAGAAGTGGTTTCGTTTTTAAAGAATGATCCCGATTTAGATGCTTCAGACCCACGCGTTATCGGTTACAAAGGAAAGAATTATCTGACTACGATGTCTTACTTACGATTGGTTTCAAGTACCGACGGTATTCACTTCAAAGATGAACCGGAATTTCCACCTATTTTCGGAAAAGGAGAGCTGGAAGCATTCGGCATTGAGGATTGCCGTGTTGCAACAACCGAAGATGGTTTTTACCTTACTTTCACAGAAGTATCGTCGGTAGCTGTAGGGGTTGGACTGATTCACACCAATGATTGGAAAAACTATACACGGCATGGAATGATATTCCCACCGCATAATAAAGATTGTGCATTGTTCGAACAGAAGATAGGTGACAAGTATTTCGCTCTTCATCGCCCGAGCAGTCCCGAACTTGGCGGCAATTATATATGGTTGGCAGAATCGCCCGACCGCTTGCATTGGGGAAACCACAAATGTGTGGCAACCACTCGTGACGGAATGTGGGATTGCGCACGTGTAGGGGCAGGGGCAGCTCCAATAAAGACAGAAGAAGGCTGGCTGGAGATTTATCATGGAGCCGATTTTAATCACCGTTATTGCTTGGGGGCTTTATTACTCGATTTAAATGACCCGTCGAAAGTCATTGCAAGAAGCGAAGAACCTATCATGGAACCTATCGCCGCTTATGAGCAAACAGGTTTCTTCGGAAATGTAGTTTTCACTAATGGGCATTTAGTGGACGGCGATACGATAACCATGTATTATGGAGCAAGCGATGAAGTGATTTGTAAGGCAGAGCTTTCCATTTCAGAGATATTAAACGTATTAAAACAGACACAAGAGAAGTAATGAATAAACTGAAAAAAGAATATCTGTTCTTTAAGCAACAGGAACCTAACATGAGAACACTGTTGGTTACCAATATGCTTTATGCATTGGTACTACCGATAGTAGAAATCTTTGTGGGAGCCTATATCATGAGAAACACGAGTGACCCCGTGATGGTTGCTTTTTATCAGCTGGCAATGTATATAGGCATCATTACTACCTCTCTTGTTAACGGTTATCTGCTAAAGAAATACAGTGTGAAGACACTTTATTCGGTAGGAATCCTGGTAAGTGGCATTTCCATGTTCGGTATGATGACTATCAAGTCACTTGGCTTCGTCGAACTTGGTCTGGCCGGCTTTTTAATGGGAGCAGCTTCTGGTTTCTTCTGGACCAACCGATACCTACTGGCTCTCTATAATACCAACGACAACAGCCGTAACTATTTCTTCGGACTAGAGTCTTTCTTCTTTTCTATTACCTCCATCGGTGTTCCTTTAATTATAGGCGCATTTATCAGCCAGATAGATGGAAAAGAAGTTTTCGGATTCCTCTTCAATATCAATACCTCTTACTGTGTAGTTACGATGGCAGCAGTAGTCATTACCGTTATCGCCTGCATGACACTGTGGAAAGGTAAATTCGAGAACCCCAAAGAAACGAACTTCCTCTATTTCCGCTTCAACATACTTTGGAAAAAGATGCTTTGGCTAGCCGGATTGAAAGGAATGGTTCAAGGTTTTTTAGTAACGGCACCGGCTATATTAGTATTGAAGCTGGTAGGAGATGAAGGAGCGTTAGGATTGATTCAGGGAGTTAGCGGGGCACTGACTGCTGTCCTGGTGTATGTATTAGGACGTATGGCCCGCCCGCAAGACCGTTTGAAAATATTTGTAGGAGGACTAATCGTATTCTTTGTCGGTACACTATTCAACGGTATTCTCTTCTCTGCTACAGGAGTGATCCTTTTCGTCCTTTGCAAAGTGATATTCCAGCCTTTGTTCGACCTGGCTTACTTCCCCATTATGATGAGAACAATTGATGCAGTTGCAAAGATTGAGAATAGAAACGAATATGCATATATCCTAAGCCATGAGTTCGGCCTTTTCCTTGGAAGAGCTTTCGGTTTACTACTGTTTATCTTCCTTGCTTATTGTGTATCGCAGGATTTTGCATTGAAATATGCGCTGGTGATTGTTGCCGGATTACAATTAGCGGCATATCCTTTAGCTAAGAATATTACTAATCAAACTGATACTATTGAACATGAAAATGACAAGTAAAGGTGTTTTTGTACTTATGACCGTTTGTCTCCTGGCATCTTGCTCGGGCAACGAAAATAACTTTGGTGAAAAGGTAAAGCAGGTTTCCATCCATAGGGTAGACTCTATGCCTGATATGCCTGAAACTTATAAAATGCTGGACTGGAAGCAAAAAGCCCAAAAGTATGACCAGTTTATCTTTGACTGGAATAATAAAAGCGAAGTCGGACCATTAATCTGGTTAGATGACGCCCGCAGAAATATGGACCAGACTACATTTGGCTTATATACTGCCATTAAAGATATTCGTCAGGGAAAAAATGCCAATAACGGAGAGTTCCATGAAAGTCTGAACTCATTGGCAGCTATTCTTGGTGCCGGCCTTGTAGGGATTGACAAGACGAATCAAGACGGATATAACTATGTAAAAATGGTGCAGAATTATTTCAACTCTGATAACGGCTGGAATATAGTCATGAACAATACGACTCCGTCAGTAGCCCTTTTAGGAGGAGGCTATGGCCGCGACTGGTGGTATGATGTATTACCCAATGCCTTATATTATGCTATTTGCGATGTTTTCCCCAATGTAGACGGGGCAGAGAAGATACAAAAAAGTATTGCGGAGCAGTTTGTTAAAGCAGATTCTGTATTGAATGGAAATTACGACTATTCTTATTTTGACTATGCACAAATGAAAGGAATGGTTAATAATATTCCATTGCAACAAGACGCCGCCGGTGGGCATGCTTATGTATTGTTGTGTGCTTATCATAAGTTTGGTGATCCACGTTATCTGCAACATAGTAAAAGTGCCATCGAAGCCCTGCTTGCCCAAAAAGAAAGCCGTTTTTACGAGGCCCTTTTACCACTCGGAGTTTATACGGCAGCCTATTTGAATGCAGTAGAAGGAGCCAACTATGATGTAGCCAAACTTCTTGATTGGGTATTTGACGGATGTAAAAGCCCTACAGGAAGAACCGGTTGGGGAATTATTGTAGGAAAATGGGGTGACTATGATGTAAGTGGTCTGCAAGGAAGTATCACAGACGGCGGAGGATATGCATTCCTCATGAACAGTATCAAACCTGCCTGGCCTTTCATTCCGATGGTGAAATATCAGCCTCAATATGCAAAAGCTATCGGCAAGTGGATGTTGAACAATGCAAGTGCATGTCGTTTGTTCTATCCGGGGGAAATAGATGAAACACATCAATGGGCTCCTGAATTGAAGAACATTACTTATGATAATGTTTCTTATGAAGGTTTACGAAAAACGGATGACTATGGAAAAGCATCATTAAAAGGGGTTAATCCGGTTGCAATCGGCGATGGTCCCAAATGGATAAAAGGTAATCCGACGGAGAGCATGTTCAGCGTTTACAGTTCTTCTCCTGTTGGTATTTTAGGGGCCATTGTTTGTCAAACGAATGTGGAGGGTATCCTCCGGCTGGATTGTAATGTCACAGACTTCTATACAGAGAAACCTTATCCGGTCTATCTCTATTATAACCCTCATAAAGAGACCAAAACCATTACTTATCAAGCTACCCAACCATGCGATTTGTTTGATATTGTTGCCAAAGAATATATAGCAAAAAATATAAAGACAAATGGCTCCGTTGAGATCCCAGCCAACGACGCAAGAGTAATTGTGGAACTTCCTGCCGGAACAGAATTAGAACTGAAAGATGGTAAGATTATCGCGAATAAACAAAATATCATTTCATATAATTAAATCTAAGTGTATAAACTATGAGTAAGCATTTATTATTATTCATTCTTATTCTTGCTGTTTGCACAAATGTCTTTGCACAGCAAACCAAGAGTATTTCGGGTGTGGTATACGACAGTAATACCGGAGAGGCTTTAATTGGAGTTTCTGTTCTTGAAGTGGGAACGACCAATGGTACTATCACTGATTTTGACGGTAGATATACATTAAAAGTATCGTCAAATAAAGTTTCATTCTCGTATGTCGGTTTTAAAACTGAAATTGTAAACGTAACAAATAGCGGAACGTACAATGTAAATCTAGTGTCTGATAATAAATTGGATGAGGTTGTAGTTATTGGTTACGGTACTCAAAGAAAGAGTGACCTTACCGGTGCTTTGGCTTCTATAAGTAGTAAGGATATTAAGAACTATGCAGTATCCAATGCATCCGAACTACTTACAGGTAAGGCAGCCGGCGTATTTGTTGCCGCCAGTTCCGGCCAGCCGGGATCGGATGCAGTGATCCGCGTGAGAGGTTTAGGGACCGTCAATGACAACAATCCATTGTACGTAGTTGATGGACAGTTCATGGATAACATCAGCAGCCTGAATCCATCTGATATTGAACGTATGGAAGTATTAAAAGATGCTTCAGCCTGCGCTATCTATGGTTCGAGAGGTTCTAATGGAGTAATCCTCATTACTACCAAGGGAGGGGTGAAAGGTGAAACGACTGTAACATTAGATGCTTATGTAGGTGTAAAAAACAGTTATAAAGCATTGAACATGATGAACAGCGACCAATACTACAACTTCATCATGAAAGCGTATGAAAATGATGCAAGCTTTCAAAACTCAATGAAGGATAAGTTTACCAATCAGTATCAGAAAGGTTATAATACCAACTGGTGGAATGAAGTAACCCGTACAGCTTTCAACCAGAACTATAATCTAAGCATCCGTAAGGGGACAGATAATTCGAGATCTTCTTTAAGTTTAGGATATGTAGACGATCAGGGTGCAATCATCACTACTGAATTCAAAAGACTTTCACTTAAAGCGAATCTTGAATATGATATTAACAAATTTATCACTGTTGGCGCCAATGTCAATCTGGCAAAGATAAGAAAACGTGACGCAGGAGCAATTCCTTCATTCGATTTCATTCAAAAAGCTGATCCTTTTACCCCTGTTATCAGCCCGTTGGTAGATCCGTCTTCTGAAAATTACGAATATAACAAATATGCGCCTACCGAGTGGTCTTACGACCCTAATCCGGTAGCCATGCTCGAACTTCCTAATAGATACAATGACATATTCAATGTATTTGGTAATGTGTTTGCCCAAATCAAATTGTATAAAGGATTGAGCTATCGGGTACAGTATAGTTTCGAAAGATACCATGATACTTTCAAAGACTTCCGTCCTGTCTATTCGTCTACTTTTTCGGAAGATAACTTAGCGAATCAGGAAAGTAAATATAATAAAGAAACTCAATTGAATAATAATAGCGCTGTTACTTCTAATTATCAGGTGGAACAACGCCTTAACTACAACACGACAATAGGCAGGCATAAACTGGATGCAATGGTTGCCATGACTTATGAGAAGAACAGCAGCGAAGGCATTAATGCATTTAAGAGAAAGGCTTTAGGTAACGATGAAATCTATCAGATACTTGATGCACAAACAGCTGGAGATAACACCTCGGGAGGTAAAGAAACATCTTCTATGTTGTCGTACTTGGGACGTATCAACTATGTATATGATGACAGATACCTTGCTACAGTCAATTTCCGTGCCGACGGTTCTTCAAGATTTGCCAAACGTAACCGTTGGGGCTATTTCCCATCAGTTTCATTAGGTTGGAGAGTGAGCAATGAAGAATTCTTTAAGAACCTGAACATTGAAAATACAATTTCCAATTTAAAACTGCGTGTAGGTTGGGGACAGAATGGTAACCAACGAATCGACAGAGACGCACCTCTTACGTTAATTGGTACCAATAATGAAAATCAATGGTACTTTGGAAACGGGTACTCACAAGGTTACGTCCCGACTTATGTGGGAAATGCAGATATTAAATGGGAAACCAGCCAGCAAACCAATGTCGGTTTAGATATGTCTTTCTTTAAAAACAGCCTTGATGTTAGCATGGACTTTTATGTAAAGAAAACAAGTGACATGTTGCTGAATATGCCTATTCCTTCTTTTGGCGCCTTCCCTAACAGCCCCTTCTTCAATGCAGGAGACTTGAAGAATACCGGTTTCGAAATAGTAGTCAACTACCGTAACCAGATAGGAAAAGACTTTAATTACAATGTAGGGCTGAACATGTCTACTTATAAGACAGAAGTAACCAAACTTACATCGGAATATTTGAGTGGAAATACTAGCCGTACGTATGTAGGAGGTCCTATCGGACGTTTCTGGGGATACAAACAAATAGGAATATTCCAGAATCAGGAAGAGATAGACAATTATGTGGATAAAAATGGTACCAAGATTCAGCCTAATGCACAACCGGGTGATTTTAAGTTTGCCAAATTAGGAGAATCAGGCGAATTGAACGATGATGATGACCGTACTTTTATCGGTGATCCTAATCCGGACCTCATTTATGGTTTCAACTTAGGATTCAGTTATAAGAACTTTGATGTAAGTATGGCATTCCAGGGAACTATTGGAAATGACATCTGGAACGTTGCTAAAGGAAGCCTTGCTTCAGCAGGACGCCAGAATGCGTTGGCGGATGCTTACACAAAAGCATGGACAAAAGACGGGGATTTGGATGCTGTATATCCACGCATAACCAACTCTGACTCTAACAATAATATGAGAGGTTCTTCTTTCTATGTGGAGAACGGTTCTTACCTGCGTTTGCAGAATATGCAAATAGGTTATACACTGCCGAGTCACATTTGCCAGAAGAGCAAACTGTTTTCAAGTTGTAGATTCTATGTGAGCGGTCAGAATATATTTACTTTAACCGGTTATTCCGGACTTGATCCGGAACTGGGTATCAATAACCCATTGGATATGGGAGTGGATACTACACGTTATCCGTCTTCACGTACATTCACTTTTGGAGTTAATTTGCAATTTTAAATCTAGCTAAAAAGACATTACATTATGAGAAAAATATTATTTATAATATGCTGGGCTCTTGCCGGAGTGGGGTTGTATAGCTGCTCTCTCGACGAACCAAGTTATGGTAAAACCACAAGCGATAATTATTATCAGAAGGAAAGCGATATTGAACAAGCCTTGACAGGAGCTTATCTTCAATTACGTACAACTTGGAATGAATATGCATTAAATCATTATTTTGTAGGTGATTGCAGCACTGATGATGCACTGAAAGGAGGAGGAAATGACGGTGACCGTGCCGAAGTACGCGACTTGTCCGACTTTACGATCTACACAACCAATGGTGAAGTAGGACGTCGTTGGGAGATTCTGTACAGATTAATCAATCGCTGTAACGATGTGATTTATTATGCTCCTGATGCAATAGGAAACGAAGAACTATTGAAACGTTATGCAAACGAGGCTAAAGCATTGAGAGCATTCGGGTACTATTGTCTGGTCACTACATTCGGAGAAGTGCCTCTAATCACTACGCCGATGCAACCCGCTGAAATACTGCAAATACCCCGCTCCCCATTGGAGAAGGTATATGAATGTATTGTAAATGATTTAACTGATGCCTCCGCACTTCCTGCAAAAGGAGATTACTCTGAAGATGATGCTTATCGTGCAACACGTGGCTTTGCTAAAACAATGCTTGCTAAAACATACATGTTCAAAGGTGATTTTACCTCTGCCGAAACGGTACTTCATGATATTATTGAAGTAGACAAAGACTATACATTGTTGAGTGATTACGGCATGAACTGGCGCACTGAATATGAAAACAGTTCGGAATCAGTATTTGAGATTGCCAACAAAGTATATGACAAAAACATAGCCACAGGTACCAATGTCCCTCACTTCTTCACAAGCAGACGCATCTCCGGTTATCAAGGATATGGATTTCACGTACCAACCCAAGATCTCCATGATGCCTTTGACGCAGATGACCCACGTATTACTTATGTATTCACACAAACCGGTGATAGATATAAAGGTGATACTGAAGCGCAGGACAATGCTGAATCTCCAAGCGGTTATCATGATTACAAGATGACTGTGCCAGCAGTAGAAAAAACAGGTTTCGACGTCTGGATGATTAGTTACAACATTCGTTTGATCCGTTATTCCGATGTTCTCTTGATGTATGCCGAAGTATTAAACGAAAATGGAAAACCAGGGCTTGCACTTCCTTACCTGAATGATGTAAGAGAAAGAGCCCGCAAAACTAATCCGATAGATCCGAGAAGAGATCAACAGGCGTATATCCCTGCTACAACAACTAATACACTGCCCGACATAACAGAAACCGACCAAGAGCGTCTGAAAGAAATCATCTGGAAGGAACGTCGTTGTGAATTAGCAATGGAAGGATGGAGACGGGATGACCTGATGAGACAAAAACGTTTCGGAACCGTTATGCGTGCTTATGCAACCAAATATAATACCTCGAAAGGTGCCAATTTTAGAGACGACAGAGATTATCTGTTTCCGATACCGCAAGGTGAAAGGGATAAGAGCAACAATATTCTTTCCCAAAATCCGGGTTTTTAATATGAATAAAATGAGGGGGCGGATTTTATAATCCGCCCTTTTTTAACAACCAACTGACCATGAAAAAGACATTATTATTTCTCGTAGCAGGTTTTTTCTTTCTCAACAACCTGCCGGCACAAAAGCCGATAGAGCAAAAAGAGATCCGCTTAGTACAGTATATGCCCAATATACCTTTCCCCTATAAAATGAAAAACTGGAAAGATATAGCCACGAAACAGGACAGACTATTTTACGATTTCAACGCCAAAGGACAGAACCTGCCTCTTATCTGGTGGGACGATTCGCAAGTAAACTTTCCATTCCGTACTTTCGGACTTCCAAGCTACGTAGATAAAAGACGGTTAGGAGGAAATTCTTATGAATCTCTTCCCACTATGGGCTCACTCATTAGTGCAAGTCTGATAGGAGTAGACAAAAGCAATGATGACGGAAAAGATTATGTATCAATGATACGGCAATTCTTCAACAAGAAGAATGGAACCAATCTTATATTGAACGGACTCGACAGGAAAGCCGGAGAAAGTTTCTGGTATGAGATATGGCCGGCAATGGCTTATTCAATGCTGGTAGATTTATATCCTCAAAAAACAGAGATGCAGGAGCCGATGAAGATCACTGTCGACAATTGGTATGCTGCTATCCAGGACTTAAGTGAAGGTAGAGAATATCTGGACTTCAACTTCACCGCCTTCAACTTTAAGAACCGTAAAGGGTATCATAATAAAATATGGCGCGAGCCGGATGCAGCCGCAGGACTTGCTTGGTTGCAATACATCTCCTGGATTAAATACGGAGATAAAAAGTATCTGAATGCTACACGCCAATGCATGGCATTCTTGCAAAACCGTCCCCAGAAAGAAGGTACTTTCTATGAGATAATGATGCCCTATGGGGCTTATCTGGCAGTGCGCATGAATGCGGAACTTGGAACTACTTATGATGAGCTGAAAATGCTGAACTGGTGCTTCGACGGTAATAATTCAGACCGTGACGGATGGGGAGTGATGTGTGAGCGTTGGAACAAATACGACGTACACGGATTGGTAGGACAAAAAAAGGATGAACAATATGCTTTTGCCATGAACACCTTTTCACAAGCTGCCGCACTTGTCCCAATTGTAAAATACAACCCGGCTTATGCTTCCACAATAGGCAAGTGGATGCTGAACCTGGCAAACGCCTGCCGCTTATTTTATGCAGACGAGCACCCCCGCAACCGTCAGTCGAGTTCTATCTGGGAAGGTGATCCTCAACACGTCATTTGTTATGAAGGATTGAGGAAGGACTTGTATCATGGCAATCACTTTGAACCGTTCCAGGGATTATTGTCCGATGAGGGTCCCTATGCTATTGGGGATCAAGTAAAAACCATGTCTTCAGCTACAGATATTTGCTTGTATGGCTCGGCCTGGGTGGGTATGCTAGCCTCTATTGTAGATACTACTAATGTGGAATGTATTCTTCAATTGGATTGTAATGTCACAGACTTTTATTCCACAAGAAAATATCCTACTTATCTTTTATTCAATCCTTATTTTGAAGCCAAAGAGGTAACTTTGAATCAACACTTTACGGAACCTACGGACTTGTACGATCTGGTATCCAAAAAATACATAAAGAAGAATTGTACCGGCGAAACAAGCATTATCCTGAACCCGGACAATGCCGTAACTATTGTTTGTATTCCTGCTTCCGCTAAAAAGACAAAGAAACATGGTAAATTGATTGTTGACGGTGAAATCGTAGATTATCGTTTGTAATTCGGATTGACTATTCCACAATTGTATAAATCCTCCGTTACCGATGAAAATATGCGCGGAATAAAATAAATTCCTTATATTTGCTATTATCCTAACCGTATAAATAACATTCATTTACATGAGAAACATCTTATACGCACAATTATTTTTTATTCTGATTATTGCATTTGTCACTTCCACAAAGTCTTATGCTTTTAATGTGGCAAAACACATATCAAATGTTAACGGACTGACAAATAATTCAGTAAACTGTATTTTGGAAGATGCAGAACATACAATCTGGATTGGGACATGGGATGGACTGAATGCATATAATGGAAGAGAAATTACGACATTCAGATATAGCAAAAACAATCCGAATTCTATAAGTAATAACGTTATCCGCCAGATTATCGAATGTAAGGGCAGTTTATGGATAGCAACAGATAATGGAATCAATCGGTTAGATAAACGAACCCGTCAGATAACAAGGTATTATTTAAGAACAGATAATAAAGTACCCAATCAGGAAAAGTCTTTTATTTTAGGAAAGAGTGCGGCAGGAGATATTATCTGCCTCATAAAGGGGCTGGGGTTCTTTGTCTACAATGATTCTGAAGATGAGTTTAATCCGATTAACACAGACTTTGCAAGTCATATAAAGGATTATTCCGTGAGTGATTCCGATCGTATGCTTTTCCTTTTAAATAATGGAAATACCGTGCATCTGACTTACAATCTACTCGTTAACGGAGGAAAACAGAGTGATTTACGCACAGTCGACATACAGACGCCTGTAGATAAGATATTTCTGTCGAAAGACAGATTTATCTTAAACAAAGACAACAAACTTTTCCTTTTAAATCCCGACTTTACAGTTTCCCAATGCATTGAGCTGGATAGTAGCAAACCTGTATCGCAGGTTATTTTAGCAGAGAACAAGATGTACGTCAGCTTTATAGAAGGGGGATGTATTCATTATGATTTAAAAAAGAATACTTTTACCTACCTGAACGAACTATCCAGTCAGTTATCAGTCTTCACTCTTTATTCCGGTAGTCAGAACATATTGTGGATAGGAACGGACGGACAAGGATTAATTCAACTTTATCATTACGACTCTTTATTTGAAACCGTTCACACCAGTCACCCTGTGAGATGTTTCTGTGAAGATGAAGATGGTAATATTCTGATAGGCACAAAAGGAAGCGGAATAAAACTGTTGAATCCTGCAACGAAAGAATTGACAGATTATCTGAATGAGAGTAAAGGATTGATTTCCAATTCTGTCTATGCCTTGAGGAGAAATAAAGCGAATGACATTTTTATCGGAACGGAAGGAACCGGAATCAATATATTGAATGCTGCTACGGGGCAACTGGAAAAGCTTGAGATACCTGACAAATACCCGCCTTTCAAGGCTGTGTACAACATTTATTTTACGAACAATGATTCTCTTTTATGGGTGGGAACATCAGGATATGGCTTAATCAAAATAAATATTTCCAGAGAGCAAGGTCGTTATCACGTTAAAGGATTCAGGCAATATAATTCGTCGGATAAGAATATCTCATTGAATAACGATGTTGTTTATGCCATTACATCCGATCCGGAAGACAATATGTTATGGTTTGGCACACGTGGCGGAGGCTTGAACTGTATCAATATGAAAGATAACAGCATAAAATCATTGGAGGATATGGACAGTCGGATTTTACTCACCAATAATGATGTATTGTGCTTACTGCGTGATGATGCCAATATATGGATAGGAACAAGTTATGGACTGAACGAATTGAAAAAGGAGGAGAATGATTTTCACCTGATACAATATGCCGACGAAAAATTGAATAATAAAACAATTCATGGAATATTAAAAGACCACGAAGGAAAGATATGGATCAGTACCAACCAGGGATTGTCTAGCCTGAATGTAAAAAACAATAAAATAGATAATTATACTTTGAATGACGGATTGCAGAATGATGAATTCTCGGATGGAGCTTTCTTCAAGGATCATCGTGATTTCTTGTACTTTGGAGGAGTAAGCGGGTTTAGTTATTTCAATCCTCGAAATATACATTTGCGCGAGTTTAATCCTCCACTTATATTAAGTAGTTTGAAGATATATAATACGGTACAGGACATTAATGAACGAATCAGAAAAGGAGTGTTGAAACTTAGCTATGAAGAAAGATTCATGACTTTCAATTTCATAGCCAAAGACTTTATTAATAATGAAAACTGTGAATATGCTTATCGCTTGAAAAACCACTCGGATGATTGGGTGGGGATGGGTAATAATCCGAATATTATCTTTACCCAACTTCCTCCGGGTGAATACCAGCTTGAAGTGAAGAGCACGAATGGCGACAAAGTATGGGGAGATAACATTTATCGCTTAACTATAAAAGTAGGTTATCCGTGGTGGCTTAGTGTTCCTGCATTGATTATCTATGCCATATTGTGCATTATTATCTTCTACATCACAAAGTCTGTTATCAAAAATCGCATACGGTTAAGCCGCCAGGTTCTTATAGCCCAGGTAGAGAAACGGCATGAACAGAAGATTTATGAATCCCGGCTCAATTTCTTCACCAATGTGGCACATGAATTCTTTACCCCCCTAACTTTGATTTATACACCTGCACAGCACTTGTTGGAACAGGACGGGTTAGATGGTAGTACAAAGAAATATCTCCAAATAATAAAGAATAATGCCGAAAGGATGCAGAAGCTGATTAGTGAGTTGATGGAGTTTCGTAAAACTAAATCGAGCAATATGGATTTGCATCCTGAAAATGTGAACGTAAAATCATTGATGGAATATGCTTCCAACAATTATGTGGATATCCTGAAAGAGAATAAAATAGACTTCAAGGTAGAGACTCATGATACGTCAGAGATCTATTCCGACCGCAATGCTTTGGAAAAAATTATATTCAATTTACTGTCGAATGCGTTCAAATATACTCCTCGTTATGGATATATTCATGTTGAGATATCACAAAATGAGCCTGATAAAACCTTATACTTGCTCGTAAGAAATTCCGGTAAGGGATTAACAGAACAACAGATGGCAGAGATATTTGATAAGTATAAGATATTTGATACTCCTAAATTGGGTAACTCTGTCAGCAATGGCATAGGTTTAAATCTAACAAAGAGTCTGGTTGAATTATTAGGCGGGCAGATAAGTGTAAATAGTGAACTGGGAAAAAGTGTTGAATTTTCAGTCGTGATTCCTTCTTTGCCATCCGATCATTCACTTGTTGTAACGGATGAAAAAGATTCGTTGCAGAAAGAAAAGAACGGGCAGGATCACTTATCCCCTCGCAAAGATACTGTCATACTGATAGTGGAAGATGAAAAGAATATCAGAGACCTGCTGAAAGATGTCCTCTTTGATTATGTGATACACGAAGCAAAAGACGGCGTGGAGGCTTTGAAAGAGATAGAACATAATCATCCTGATATTATTATAAGTGATATTGTCATGCCCAATATGGACGGCTTGAGCTTGATTAATAAATTGAAATCCGATTTGAAAACAAGTTATATTCCAATCATAGGAATATCGGCAAAGGCTTCTGTAGAAGACCAGATTAATGCCTTTAACCATGGTGCGGATGCTTATATCGTCAAACCATTTCACCCGAGGCAGGTGATATCCACCATAGAGAATCTGCTGTCGAGACAAATGCTTTTAAAGGACTATTTCAATTCCAGCATGTCTTCTGTGAAAGTAAAAGACGGGATTGTTCTTCATCCGGAAGACGAAGAGTTAATACAGAATGTAACAGACTTCATAAAGAATAATATAGATGATGAGTTATTAAGCCCTTCTTCTATTGCCGAATTTGTAGGAGTGAGCAAAGCTACCTTGTATCGGAAGTTCAAAGAAATAATAGATAAGACTCCGAGTGAATTTGTACGAGGCATCAGACTGGAATATGCAGCCAAGTTATTAAGGACAACCAAGTTGACCGTATCCGAGATTATGTTCAAATGTGGATTCTCTAATAAATCTTATTTCTATCGGGAGTTTTTAAAGCAATACGGTGTATCTCCCAAGGATTACCGGAATCAATAGATAAAGGATAACTGGATAACTCTTGTTTAAATACCCAAAAGACTATCCGAAAAATAAGTAAATCCTACCAATCTGTCATTCACTTTGTTCAAAACATAGTCAGAACGTAGTGAAGCATCTTTTCTTTGATTAATAGAAAGGACAAATCCTTCTACAAACAGGATGAGAGAGTAAAATGATAGCAATTTGTTTTTTCGGTGACGAAAAATGCCGCTTGCATATTACTGTAAGCGGCATTTTCTTTATCTAAATCATCCAAGATTTATCTATTCATCTATTGATTAATAGTTTTCTTTCTTCACCTCGAAATAAGCCTGCGGATGCAAACATGCCGGGCAAACTTCAGGAGCTTCTTTACCTACAGTGATGTAACCGCAGTTACGGCATTGCCATACCACTTCGCCTTCTTTAGCGAATACAGTCATATTTTCGATGTTGTTCACGAAAGCAAGGTATCTTTCTTCGTGACCTTTTTCTGCGATGGAGATATTGCGGTACATAGCAGCAATCATCGGGAAACCTTCCTGTTCTGCCACATCAGCAAAGTGAGGATAATCCAGTGACCATTCTTCATGTTCACCTGCTGCAGCAGCGCGAAGATTTTCAAGTGTAGTACCGATTACGCCAGCCGGATAGCTAGCTGTGATTTCTACCATACCACCTTCGAGGAACTTAAACATACGTTTTGCATGTTCTTTTTCCTGATCGGCTGTTTCTGTAAAGATAGCTGCAATTTGTTCGTAACCTTCTTTTTTAGCGACACTTGCAAAATAAGTGTAACGCATTCTAGCTTGTGATTCTCCTGCGAATGAAGTCAACAGATTTTTCTCTGTTTGAGTTCCTTTAATACTCTTAGCCATAATTCTATTTATATTTTAAATTGGTTGATTACCAAACGTAACTTGTCGTACTATTTATAACGCAAATATAAGAGATTTGTTCATAATAAGCCACCTTTTCTTAATGAATAAAAACTATCGGCTCATCGATGAAATCTATCAACAGGCAAATAGTATGTTCAAAAACATACTTATTTCGATTATTTTATATAATTTTGCAACCTCTACTTTGCAAAAAAAGAACAGAGTACACGTATAACAACATATAAAAATGAAGCTATTTGAATTTAAACCCAAACTGGTTTCTTGTCTAAAGAATTATTCGAAAGAAACGTTTATGGCGGACCTGATGGCCGGCATCATCGTAGGTATCGTAGCGCTTCCACTGGCTATCGCTTTCGGTATCGCTTCGGGAGTTTCGCCCGAAAAAGGTATTATCACCGCTATCATTGCGGGATTCATCATTTCCCTGTTGGGAGGCAGCAAAGTCCAGATCGGCGGTCCTACGGGAGCATTTATCGTCATTATCTATGGCATCATACAACAATACGGCGAGGCCGGACTGATTGTAGCCACGCTAATGGCGGGCGTACTCCTTGTATTATTAGGAGTGTTCAAGCTGGGAGCTGTCATCAAATTCATTCCTTATCCTATCATCGTCGGATTTACCAGCGGTATCGCCGTCACTATTTTCACGACCCAGATTGCCGATATTTTCGGTTTATCTTTCGGAGACGAGAAAGTGCCGGGAGACTTCGTCGGGAAGTGGCTGATTTATTTCCGACACTTCGACACGATCAACTGGTGGAATACCATCGTTAGTATTGTCAGCATTATTATTATCGCCATCACTCCGAAGTTCTCAAAGAAAATTCCCGGTTCGCTGATTGCTATCATCGTAGTCACGATAGCCGTTTACCTGATGAAAACCTTCGGAGGAATCGACTGCATCCAGACCATCGGTGACCGCTTCACCATTAAATCAGAGTTGCCTGATGCCGTTGTGCCTGCGCTGGATTGGGAAGCTATCAGGGAATTGTTTCCGGTGGCTATCACCATTGCCGTATTGGGAGCTATCGAATCCCTGCTGTCTGCCACTGTAGCCGACGGTGTGATAGGCGACCGCCACGATTCCAATACAGAACTGATCGCACAGGGAGCAGCCAATATCATAGCCCCTTTGTTCGGAGGTATTCCCGCCACAGGTGCTATCGCCCGTACCATGACGAATATCAACAACGGGGGTAAGACACCGATAGCCGGAATCATTCATGCAGTAGTATTGCTGTTGATTCTGCTCTTCCTGATGCCACTCGCACAATATATTCCGATGGCATGCCTTGCCGGCGTACTGGTCATCGTATCTTACAACATGAGCGGATGGCGTGTATTCAGAGCTTTACTGAAGAATCCGAAATCGGACGTTACCGTACTGCTTATCACGTTCTTCCTGACCGTTATCTTCGACCTGACTGTCGCTATCGAGGTAGGATTGGTCATTGCCTGCGTCCTCTTTATGAAGCGTGTCATGGAGACTACCAAAATCTCGGTGATTACCGACGAGATTGACCCGAACAAGGAATCGGATATTGCCGTACACGAAGAAAACCTGATGATTCCCAAAGGCATAGAGGTATACGAAATCAACGGCCCTTATTTCTTCGGTATCGCTACCAAGTTTGAAGAGACAATGACACAACTGGGAGACCGCCCGAAAGTACGTATCATCCGTATGCGCAAGGTTCCGTTCATCGATTCCACAGGGATTCACAACCTGACTACTCTCTGCGAAATGTCACAGAAGGAAAAGACTACCGTTATCCTTTCCGGAGTCAACGAGAACGTGCATAATGTACTGGAAAAAGCCGGATTCTACGAGTTGCTGGGAAAAGAGAATATCTGCCCGAATATCAATGTAGCATTGGAAAGAGCAAAGAGCCTGGTAGAATAACACTGTTTATCAGATACTTGCAAGCCATATATGCCGTACATATTGGACATATAGATCCAATGTGTATGGCATATATGACCTGCGTGTTGGATCTATATGTCCAACACGCAAGCTATATATAGCCTATTTAATCAATCGCCACCTTACTAGACTTAAAAAATAATCCGCGCTTATGCGTCGCCCTCCATACCTGCCTGGCTTGTCTTACTCCAGCATCACTTCATCAAAAAAGATTCTCGATGTCTGTCCCGGTCTCACATGAGATGCAGGACAAACTCCCGGACCTTTGGCGGTCACACGTACATAACGGGCCTGTGTGCCTCCCAGTTTCAATGACAGGTTTTCTATAAAATTCCCTTCACGGAAAATCTCTTCAGACGTGAAGCTCTGCACAACGGCTTCGCGGAACTTGGAGTTATCATCCGAAACTTCCACCCTCACGGATGCCGGCTTATGGATAGCCATTCCATTGTTCGTGATGCATCCCAATATCAACGTGTTCAGCATTTCCGGCTTCAGCAAGTCAATCGTAAAAGAGACAGAGTCATTGTCCGCCCATGAGCACCACTCGAAATCCGAATACTTCAGGCTTCCGCGTATTCCATTCGTCAGGAGCTTTTCGGCCGGATTGGTTCCCAGTACAGGTTTGGCGGTAGCCAGATTCCATCGGGCAGGAAGTATCAACGTCTTTCCCATCTGTCTGCCGTGCGCAAAAGTTGCACCTTTTAGGGTAAGCGCCTCTTTTACAGGCACTATTTTTTCGTAGAGCGGTGAAGTTGCCGTAGGTTCGCTGCCGTCCGTCGTATAATGTATCTCCATATCGGGGCGGATACATTCCAGTTTCACTTCAAGAACTCCGTTGTTTGGAGTTACCGTATGCTGGATATTATACATTGAACGGGCGTACACGATGCCTTTAGCTGTCAGATGCTCATTATAGGCATCCAGTCCTTTCAAAAACGCAGTCCAGTCCTTGTGTTCAGGCTGTGTCCATGCCACTTCCGCCAGGGCGGCAAGACGGGGGAACACTAAATAGTCGACATCTTCCGGTTTGTTGCAGAACTCCGTCCACATAGATGCCTGTACGCCCATTAACAAGGAAGCATATTCCGGTTTCCAGTCCGCTTGCACAGGTTCGTAATCGTAGATGTCTTTCAGCGTGTTATTTCCGAAATAGGTCTGGGGTTCGAACCATTGCGGACCTTGATAACGAATCAGATACAAGATGCGGGCAGGGGTCATAATGAACTGATGTCCTTTTTCCGCGGCTTTCAAAGCAGCCGTACCAAGTCCGCGCCAGCCTTGAATGATAACGCCTTCCGGCAGAAAACTGCTGTTTGTCAGTTCGTCCCAGCCTATCACTTCGCGTCCTTTGCTGCGTACATAGTCGCTCATCCGTTTCATAAAGTAACCTTGCAGGTCTTCTTCGTTGGCAAGATGCTCTTTCTTTATCCGTTCCTGGCAAAGCGGGCATTTTTTCCAGTACCCTTTCTGCGCCTCATCTCCTCCCAGATGAATATATCGCGAAGGGAAGATTGCCATCACTTCATCTAAAACATCTTGCAAGAATGTAAATGCACTATCTTTTCCGGCACAATAAATCACTCCCGAATTACTTCCGCCCAAACCCGGAATTACTCCGATGTAACTGTCTACTACGGGGCAAGCCAGTTGCGGATAGGCAGCCAGTGCGGCGTTACTGTGGGCGGGCATATCTATTTCGGGGATAATTTCTATCTGGCGGTCGGCAGCATAGGAGACCATTTCTTTAATATCTTCCTGTGTATAAAATCCACCGATAGGAGTGAGTTCACCCGGTTCGGCGTTACGGCGGAAATAGAAGGGAACGTCCATGCGGTTCACTCTCCATGCTCCCACTTCCGTCAGGCGGGGATATTTCTTGATTTCCAATCGCCAGCCGTTATCGTCC
This sequence comes from Bacteroides sp. MSSM.1001136sp1_RTP21357st2_D2_RTP21359_211015, assembly GCF_040913205.1. NCBI lineage: Bacteria > Pseudomonadati > Bacteroidota > Bacteroidia > Bacteroidales > Bacteroidaceae > Bacteroides > Bacteroides sp. MSSM.1001136sp1_RTP21357st2_D2_RTP21359_211015. Next base: position 96,971 of record NZ_JBDFVF010000002.1, read on the forward strand.
GTGAGATGGAAATGAAGCGTATTGATTTTGAGCATGCCCATACAGTCGATGATACGCAACACGTTTTCCTTGGGGATGAAGAAACGGGCGGCATCCAGCATCAATGCCCGATAGCCGAAGCGTGGCTCATCCTGAATGGTTACTGCGGGGATACTCCATCGGATATTCTTAGCCTGTTGATTGCCTTCAACAGCCGACGGCAACAATAGGCGGATGGTCTGTAATGCATAGAAAAAGCCTTTTATATCCGATGCCTTTACCTGAATCTGTTCCGGAGTAACTGCCAACTGATAGGCTTCGCTTTTTAAAGAAGAGTCGGTTGTAAAGCAGACATGGCTCTTCTCACTGCCACCTATTGCCAACTGTGGGGTGATCCCCGAGCTTCTCTTCAATAAGTTTATAAAGTTGCGGACGATGACAGCCTGCTCATGGTTCTCTACCGAAAACAGCGTTTGAGAAGAGAAGGTAAAGTTGCCCTCTCCCGGCACGACCTGCGCCGGACGGGGAACTATTGAAATAGGGGGAGATGTCAAGTTGGCGGCATGCATACTAATCAAAGACATCAATAGCATGAAAATAATTAAGATTTTTTTCTTCATGGTAATAAAACTTTTAAGAGTGAAAAATGTCGAAAGAGATGCATAAACACCTGACTTCCGACATTTTATCAATTAATCTATTGAAAGCAGAACACAATATTAGTAGAATAATTGACCTGCATTTGCCCAGTATGTCACACCTTCGTCCGAATACGTGCTATTCGTATAAAAACGAATCCAATCAATTTCCATCATAGGTGTATTCGGATCGGTCTTAGGTTCGGAAATAGCCTTCAATACACTATCCCATCCGTCCGGACGATTGTCTGCCGGAGCAAAAAGGAAATCCAAAGCCAAGCCATCTGCAGGAGCAAAACCCCAAGAACTTGTCGAAGGGACATCTACATTCGTACTTCCATTGATTCCTACTTTTATTCCATCTGTAGTCAATTCTACCCAATAAATATTATAATCACCAATTTTTGGGAGTGGGCTTGTTTTAGTACCATCTTCCATTGTCGAGAAAACACCTTGTGTCACCAAGTTTCCTTTCGTATTTCTAAGAATATCGATTCTCTGTGTTTGTTTATCAAATACGCCCCCAGGTGCATCTCTAAGCTCAATGACCGGGACAATACCCGTACGATCTCCCGTCACACGCACTCTCATTTCTATACGCATTCCCGGATTGATGTGTATAAAACGGGTAGAAGCACCTGAACCGCCTCTTCCAATATATACAGCAGCCGAACCGTAATCTCTACTCGCACCAAGTCCGTCTCCCGGTGTGGAACCAGCTTGTACCCACAATTGATAAGTACCGTCTTCTGTTACATTAGAACATTTATCGCGATTAGCAGCAAACACATCTTGTATTGATTTAGTTGGAATATAATTAAAAGACCAATGCCTATAGTTACCAAACGACGTATTCGGCTTCGTCGGCATACTCCACCCGAAAGAGCTTTGTATAAAATGGAACTCTACGCCACTCCAGAATTTCCATCCTTCCTCTGCTAATTTCTGGTTGGGATGCGAAGTTAACGAAGCATAATCAGTTCCAGGTTTAGCACCCGTTTTTCCGGTTATTTCTACAGACGAGCTTCTGTCACTCCCCCACCAAGCATCGAATTTGCTTTTATTGCCTTTAGATACAAATGGATATTCCGGATGTTCATACACCAAGGTCGGATCATACATATCCGGATTGGCAAGAGATTCGAGGTCAGTCATCATAATTACTAATTGATCAGACTTCATCGGATTAGCTTCAGAGTTTGAAGTGAAATTCAATGTCAACTCCTTGTCTCCTGTCTTCGCTCCATCCATAACTAAAGATATAGGGTCAGTTTTTGCGTTCAGCGCTCCTGCAGGAATAGTCAGTTCACTGGGCAAATTTTCAAAAGAGCTCTCATCCTCCGCTTTTGCGCTGATACTTACCGCAATAGGTATTGCCCTCGGTTTATCCAGACTGGCTACCAACACAAATTTATCACCTTCCGTAACTATATTGTCCGCATTGCCTTGTATTGCCATATTTACCCGATAGTAATCGGACACTTTTATAGGAAAACTAGGGTTACCAATCTCGTATCCGCGGGAAAAAGCTACAAAATTAAAGTTTTTACTTCCTTCCAATCCAGTTTCTTTCAGAGGGAACTCAACACGAATACTCTTCTCACCTTTCGGAAAAGTAACGATGTTATGAAAATCTTTGAATACGCCGGACACATCCTCCGTACCAGTTTTAGCGGTAAAATAAATATCAAAATCTTCGTTAGCCAAAACCTCGCTTCCATCCTTATCCGGATTAATATCCAAATCGACAACTAACTTTTCGCCCATTACAAAAGTCGTATTATTGACAGTCATCGTAAAAGGAACAGCTTGTGGTAAAGGCAAATACTTAGTTTCATCTTCACATCCCATCAAGCATACACCCAATAGAGATATTGAAAATAGTTTGTAGAATATATTCTTCATGTTTTTTTCTTTATAATTATCAATGAACTTAAGTTGATGCTTCTCAATTTTTGCGCCACCCCGGATTCTGTGTCAGTTCTTTATTCAATGATATCTCGCTCGGTGGAATCGGAAGCAGATAATCACGTCCCGCATCAAACTGGAACCCACGTGGAAGAACATTTTTCAGTGGATCCAAGTAATCGTTATTGTCTACCAGAATTTGAGCCAATTCTTCATTCTTCGGATCAATTGATTTATATAAAACGCTGCCGGCTCCAAAGTAAGCGCCTCCGCCACGTTTCCCCTGGAATAACTTATGTGCTCTCCAACGCATCAAATCATCCAAACGCATTCCCTGCAATGGCAGTTCAGAGCGTCTTTCCCGACGGATTTCTTGCAGATTGGCAGAAATTGTATAACCAAAATCAGGGAAATTGGGATCAATAGCTGATGGAGCGAGATAAGTGACTCCGGCCCGTTCGCGTAATGGCTTTATAATCTTCTCCAAAACAGCAGCATCACATTTTCCCAATTCTTCCGCAGCTTCTGCATAAGCCAGCAAGGCTTCTGCATAACGAATCATTGGAGTGGCAGTTTCTCCCTGCCCACTTACGAATGTAGTATCAATTCCCATACGGATATGATAGCCGGTAGTATTACTCTGATTTCCGGTACTTACAATTTGAGGAGGATTGATTAAATCTTTATCTTCCTCTGAATAAGCCTTCACCAGCATTTTCTTAGCTCCTTTCACTGTCATCGATTTGTATTTACAGTCCGAATGCATTACAGTGGCCAGCAACCGACCATCCCTATCATTAAAAGATTCATTGAAATCTTTTAATTTTGCGGCTGTGGGATCAATAAAGTTGCCATCCACACTTAAATAATTATCTACTAATGATTGAGAAAGTCCAGCTGGTCCTTCAGCATCACACATTCCACTGGATAAATTCGTATTTAAACTGTGAACCAAGTTGTCGGCAATTGAATATTTCTTCCAAAACAACACTTCCTGGGTAGCCGACAAATCTTTTGAATTGAATAGGTTTCCATACGCATCATCAATATTCTTCACTGATTTATCATTCTCTTTTGTGTTTAATGTAATACCCATTTGAAACAATTCATCCCCCAAAGTAAGTACTTGCTGCAAAAAATCATCTGATTTATACTCGGCAGCAGCAAAGTCAGTACCTTTATGATATTTCTCCCACGTACCTTCAAAGAGTGCCACTCTCATCGCCATAACCATAGCAGCTTCTTTACAAATACGCAATCCCTGATATTTGCTGCGGGAATATAGCAACTCTTTAGCTGCCTTCAAATCATCAAGAATGAATTGTGCCACTGCCGAACGATCACGTGCCGGAATCTGTAACCCGCCAACGGTAGCGTTTCCATCCCAAAACTTGTCCATCACAGGAATACTGCCGAATTTAGTCAACAAGTAATAGTGCCAATATGCACGAAAGAAATAGGCTTCTCCTTTCAGAGATAATACTTCCGCCGTTTCTTCAGCTGCCGGTACTTTATAATATTCTAAGAAGTAATTGACACTACGTAGATTCTGGTATCCTTTCTGCCATTCTGTTACGCCTCCGATAGATTCTTGCAACTCTCCGTTCATACGCCTGTCATACACCATGGCTACCATATTATCACTATTCTTTTCTTCTCCCATTATTCCCATGCCATAGGCACCTGCAGAAGGAAGAGCAATATACAAACCATTGACATAATTAGTCACGGCACTTTGATTCGTCAAGAATGTCTCGCTACTGGGCACCACCAAAGGCACTTTATCCAGAAAGTCAGAACAGGAAGTCAATAAAGTACCAGCTAAAGCTACTGCTAATAAATATATTTTTTTCATCATTATCCTCTATTTAAAAAGTAAAATCAAGTCCGAATACAAAATTCCGGTTTAGCGGATACACCATACCATTACCATTAGATACGACCGGTGAGGTTAGACCCGGAGCCTCTGTAGTAGTACCTCCAGCCATTCCGTTCACCTGATTAAGCGTTTCCGGGTCAAACTGTTTTGGCAATTTTGTTACAGTAAACAGGTTATCGCATGCTACATACAATTTCAGTCGACTAATACCGATATGTTTTAGCAACTTCTTATCGAAATTATATGATACAGTCAGGTTCTTCATACGCATATAAGCTGCATTCAATAAATAGCGAGTTGAATTATACCCTGTATTTACATAAAAGTCCTGATTATTTTTCCAGCTAGTCAGACGAGGCAAAAAGCCATTCGGAGTCTCCGGGCTGAAATAATCCAGATGCTCCTTGAAGTTATAGCTACCTGCACTAAACATATAGCTACTTCCCGAAATCGGGAAATCCCTTTTTGCCACTCCTTGCAATAAAGTAGATACTTCAAAACCCTTATATCCCACATTCAAATTGATACCGAACGAATATTTGGGAGTTGTATTACCAATAATCTTCAAGTCACCATGATTGTATATCGTACCGTCACCACCATCTATTTTCCCATCATTATTGGAATCTATATATTTCAAATCTCCACGACGCCACATATCATCCGGCTTGAGCGCACTCATATCCACCTTTCGCAAGTAATCGTCAATCTCACGGTTTGTCATGAAAAGATCGTCAGCCTGATACCCCCAAATCTCACCAAGATCCATCCCTTCATAATATCCTTTATTAGGACCATACCCGGTGTGATTATTGTAAATGGTTCCATCCGGATTATTATATTTGGTAACGACAGCCTTATAGCTAAACACATTGAATCCTACGCCATAACTAAATCCACATTTCAGCTGATCATGCCAGTTCACCGAAAGCTCCCATCCACGGTTACGCAATGTAGCATTATTTATTTTAGAGCGGTTTTCGGAAGCTATACCACTAATATCGGGAATAGCTTCGGCCGGGCCAATCATATCCCTTGTCATGCGCTGGTATATATTTGCTTCTAAAGAAAGCCGATTGTCGAACAGCATCAAATCAAGTCCCAAGTTTGCATTATCCACTTTTTCCCATGTAATAAACGGACTTACCATTTTAGGGGTCTTTGCTATCGTTCCCTTGATAGCACTGGCAGAAGAGGCAGTAGGCAATAACCAACCATTAGACCCCAAAGCATCCAATGACATAGTGGCCAGATAATCGTATAATCCGGCTCCATTCTGATTACCCAGACGACCATAAGACACACGGACTTTCAATTGAGACACCGGAAGTTTCAGCCTCTGGAAGTAATCTGTTCTGGCAATATCATAACCAGCAGAGAATGAAGGAAAAAATCCCCAACGGTTTCCTTTTGCAAAACGTGAAGAGCCATCATAACGCCCGCTGAACTCAAAGAAATATATATTGTCATAATTCCAGTTCAACTTAAGGTAAGCCCCCATTGTAGCCCAATGTGTACGATCTTCTCCGGCTATGACGTTCCCGCTGGCATTTGCAAAAGAAAAGATATCATTACTCATCATTCCATCTTTATACATATACTCATTGGAATCTTCTTTCATTTCCATTTGGAATCCCGCCATTGCCTTGAAAGAATGTTTTCCCCATTGCTGAATATACATACTGGACACATTAGGCGACAAATAATAATTGAACAGACTTCCACGGGCATAAGAACCGAACTTCATTAACTTCCAATCGATATTCGGATAAGAGAATCCTTGCCTGCGTCCAGTAGCATCACCCGGTTTTAGCGTCCCTAAAGGAGTTTCATATTGCGGATTCTCATATAGAATCATATTGTTATTTTCTACATCAAAACGTATCTTCATTTCAGCCGTAACATCCCATCCTTTCATTAGAGTAGCCGTAGCGGATACTGACAAGGCATCTGAAAGCCGATTATTTTCATAATTCGAATTTTGCATGAAAAGCGTTTCGTTCCAGCTGGGAATATTATATTTTGAATCAATCGGCAAATGTGTAACTTGTGACGGACGATGCGAACCTATCTTATTATAAATAATAGACTGGTTGGGCATCGGACGTTTTATCATTTGCAAAGTTATATTATTATTTAGGTTGAATCTCAACCAGTCAGTAGGCTTCGCCTGTAGCTTTGTATTCAGATTATACTTGCTCAAATCATCCTTAACATGATCCAGAAAGCCCTCCTGATAGACATATCCCATACCGATATAGTAGTTTATCTTCTGCGATCCACCCTGTACACTCAAATTATGTGAATGACGAATGGACTTATCCTTGTAATAGTATTTAAACCAATCCGTATTGCCATACTGGGCATAATATGCACTAGCCCAGTCTTCTCCGTTACTAGATACATCTATTCCCGGAAATTCCTCTGAATATGGATTCTGCATGAATCCCTTAATCTTTTCTATAACCGAGTCCGAGATTCTATTAATCCCCGAAGCAGATGCACCGGCATCATACAAAGCATTATTATAATAAGCAAACTCCAAAGAATTCATCATCTGTGGAGTACGGATAGGAGAACTAAAACCAACTGTTCCCGAATAACTTACTTTAGCTTTTTCCGAATTTCCACTTTTAGTTGTAACCAATACCACACCATAGGCGGCACGGGCACCATAAATCGCGGCTGCCGAGGCGTCTTTCAACACACTGATACTAGCAACATCGGCGGGATTCACATTCTGCATACTTTGCTCGATTCCGTCTACCAATACATACGGTTCGCCACCATTGATAGAGCCAACACCACGGATATTGAATTTTATATCCGTACCCAACTCACCTCCTTTAGCTCCTCCCATTGCATCCGATGCGAAATTTAATCCTGCTACATTACCTTGCAAAGCGCTGGTGAGGTCCGTTATGGGACGATTGACGATATCATCTCCTTTCACTACAGATACCGCCGCCGTAATTGTATTTCTCTTTTGCGTATCCATACCGACAACAACAACCTCGTCAAGCACTTCCGTGTTTTCCTTCAATACGAATCGATTGTTTTGTAATTTTCACATCCAATGGAGTATAGCCAACATAACTTATAGAAAGCGTTTGCCCCGCTTTTCCCTGAACAGAAAAATTTCCGTCCAAATCCGTAATTGTTCCGGTTTTTGCACCTTTCACCATCACGCTGGCGCCAATAACAGCTTCTCCCTGTTCGTCCACTACTTGCCCCGTAATCATCTTTTGTTGGGCAATGACCCCTATCGGCAATAAGAATAGGAAAATCAGAAGAAAAACAAGTCGTTCTTGTATCTTCATTAATTTTTCTTTTTTCATAATATTACATTTAATAATTAAGATTACATTTACTTGGGATTATTAATCTCATAAGCAACAAACTCCTCTTGTATCGCTTTCAACAATGATTTTTCATTATTTACCGACACATCGGACCCCCAACTCATTATTCCTCTATAGCCTTCCTCACAAGCATACTTCGCTTTTTTACGAATCGTATTCTGACCATTAAGAGTATACGTTTTGCCATTATACGTAAATTCATCCAAAGCAACATCCGAAAGTCCACCATTTATAAAATCAGAGTAAGAGACTTGTTCTCCATTTACACCGGTAGTCCCGATAAAAGGCACACCGAGAACCAGTTTATCTGCCGGAATCCCGTACTCAACAGCCATTTCTGCATCTTTTACAAATTGCTCATAAGAATATCGCATCACTGCCGGTCCGTAGCATTGGTAAGACATAAAATCCAAAGCTTCAATCGCATTTTTCGAAATTTTATAAGCAACCGGATGAAGGGATACGGAGAAACATACGTCTTTGCCAAGTATCTGTCTGATTTTCACAATCGTTGCACTGTAGTTAGCATATTCTGTCTCCGTAGTAGGCCATTCAATATCAAGGTCTACTCCGTCAAATTCATATTCCTTCAAAACACTCTTCAAATTATTAGCAAATGCGGTACGCGTATTATCAGCACTCATCATTTGCCTCCATTGCCCGCTGCCGAATCCTAATCGTAATTTTCGGCTGTCATTACCTGCCTGAGCTGCCAAGGTTTCGCGTATTTTTTTCCAACGGTCCAACCAAGTGTGAGAGTCCTTCCCCGGATTGGTAGAATCATCATATTGCCAATAAGCCAACACTTTTGCTACCATATTCCAATTATTGAATTTTATACCATTCTTCCCACCAATACCTGCTGCCATACTCCAAAAAGAAGTTTCATCCAAACGGCCTTTGAAGTTTTCACCTATATAAAAATCGGCACGGGCAGTAGGCAATACGATTTCTTTGTCAAGCGTAGAAGACCACGCATCTACAAAAATCCTGAATTGTTTTTTATCACCATCATAATCTACCGCCAGATAATGCCAAGCTCCCGGAGCCAAGCCCGTGGCATCCACATAGGTACCTGCTGTCACTGATGCATTTCCCAACGCCCAGCTCACAGTCTGCTCATTAGCACCTAATTGTAAGGCAGCCAACACTTTATCTCCACTTGTTTTTTTAAAGATATATGCTCCGGGCACCCACTCATCTATAAATATATAGGTAGCAAAAGTGAAACTCTTATTAAATGTCTCTTCTGTAGAATGCAATAATCCATCTTTTCCATTCATTTTTCCGGTTCCGTCAAATTTTATCACACCGCTACGTCCCTCATAAGTAGCTTCATGCGAAACCCCGCCTGTAAAAGTTGCATCATTTATAGGCAAGTCAAAAGCTATATCTCCATTAGCATAAGGACGCGCAGCCAAATAAATAAGATCATTGCTGACAATCAGATTTTCTACCGGAATACGGTTTAATTCGAAAGGGTCACCACCAATGTATTGACAATTGATTAATGTTTTCTCAGCCGGATCATCCACTCCCGGCTGTCCGGTGATTGCTCCTTCAGGGGGCATTCCACCCGGAACTTCTACCCATTTAGTGTCTTTACAAGCTGTTAGCGATACTAACACGAAAAGACATAAAAAGAATTTGTTTCTCATAAATTTAAGTTATTAAGATTTTCTATTCGCTGACAATAAGAGTCTCCATTAATCAAACAATTGGTTTTTCTCCTAAAATCAACGTCACAAAAATAGGTACAACAACAAAAATCAATATTTAAAAAATAGCCATTAAATATTCACTTTTCACCAAATCAACCCGTTCCATCGGAGAAATGGTTCTTATCTCAAAAAGACAATGATTAAAACACCCAACTATCCGGTTCTGACCTTGCCAAAACCCTCTTATTGAATATTCATGTTATAATCCGGTTCAGCCGTTTCAGTGTTGTCTGCAAACGCCTTGATAGGAGGAAATAGCGGCTGAAAGCGGAAAAAGACATCCCTCGCAGAAAGATACTGCAAACAAGGTAGAGTGCTTTCAGCGCATCCAGTTTTCTCAAATTAGCTGATGGATCTATATATTCAGCGTAGTAGGTATATATACTCACCACGCTGAATCTATATACCCAACAAGCGGGGTATATAGATTCATCACGTGGGCAAAAGTCGGTGGAGTGTGGGATGGAAATCACCGACGCGTGAGCTGAACAAAATTGAGCCTCTATTTTTTGGTAAAACAGAGGCTCAGTTCTAATGAAATGCAGGCTTCGTTTCGCTAAAACAGAGCCTTTGTTTAAAGTAGATATAGTATCAAAAAAGGAACTAAAATTATACGCTTTTGCATTCAGGTCTGCTTTTAGGCAAAAACTCCGATGAAAAGGACTTTTTGGGAAGAACTGAAAGCTGAAGCCGGTTTTTTACTGTTATTATTTAGTAGTAGACTTGACCGGAACAAATACTACATACAATGAAATGATGTAAGAGACTTGAGCAAGTCAAGTACATGGCTCTGCTTACTTCAGTACTGGTTTAAACAAGTTCATCCACACATAGTTTTATTCCTTACCGCATCACCATCGAGCAAGATTAGTAAAGCTATTTCGTAATTAGTTTCAAATTGCCTTATCTATCGATTTGTTCGACACCGAGAAACGATGTGTTTCTCGGTGTGCAACAGGTCGTTGGTTTTAAAGGAAAAAAGAGGGAAGATAACTATTTATATATCAACATATTACAGAATCACACTCATCGTTTGATATGTTTAAGAAATTTAGTTACCCTTTTTAATAGGTTGAGTCATCTTTAACACTTATTTTATTACAATAATAATTACACATAACTGCTTTATCTTTTATTCTTATGTCTAAAATATTTCCAGTCCACAGGTAAGCAACCATAAGCCCACGTGGTGAGTATATATGCCTACCAAGCTAAATATATAGATTTAGCGCATAAATTAGTTTATCATACAAAGTCTGGCAATCAGACAACTCTTTGTTGAAATAAGGGAATTACAGATATATTTTGCCTAAAATGAGAAATGACAGTATAAATTGAGCTTATTTCAGCATGACTTCCTCCACCCGTTCCAGTTCCCATCCGCGAAACTGCATCACAATACAATGCAACTCGGTTCCGTGCACCATCTGACGCACCTTAGCACCAACGGCATAACCTTTTATTTGCTCTACAGCTTCTTGCCATTGGGCTTCGGCTTTCGCTTCGGAATCCTTGGTGGAGAGGTATTTCAGTTCGATGATATAGCTGTGCTTCACGTCATAGCGTATCAAGTCAGGCATAAGAAACAGGTCACAATAACCGTGATTCAATTCTAGTTCCGGAGCTATCAGGTAATAGGCATTTGTACTCAGGTAAGCAGTAAAGAAGCCTTGCAAGTTGCGCTCGCCTTCGATGGAGCTTCGCACGGAAGAGTTTTCCTTGTAGGCATGAGCAATAAATTCCATCGTTTCACGCCAATGACCTTCGTAAGCCATTTCATAATACATCAAGCCAAGGTCATTCAGATTGATATGCCGGTTATCCTGATATTCTTCCAACAGAAATTCGTAATACTGCTTACGCACGTTATTATTGGGAATACTCAACACCAGATAGTTGCCCCGAGTAGCAGTGATGGTAAGCATACCGTAATAAAAGAGCAGACTGGGAAAAATCTCCGGCTTGGTGATATCAATAGCGGGAAAGGTAGTCGTCAATGTGGTGATAATCTGCCCCTCTTCGGTGATTTTGCGCAACACGCCTTTGCGGTTACCGTCCAATTTGTCCAAACGGATGAGTTTCTTCATCTTGTTGTAGTCAGTACGGGTGTTGGGGTCTATCATCTCTTTGGGTGATTTGCCCAAATCCATATAGTTACGCAAATAATAGAGTACCATGTCACAATTGAACATCTTCGGGTCACGTTCCAGACTTTCTTCGGCAAAACAATAATTGTCATACCACGGACGCATTTCCTCTATCATCGCACTTATATCCACATTGCCCGGCAACTGTCTGGCATCCTTATAGTATTGGAGCATCTCACGCACATCCGTTTCACTGAATCCCAGCATCATATTAAACTGGTGCTTGGTACTGATATTCCAACCGATATTAAATCCGCTAGTCAAGTCATCCAACGTCACGGGGCTGACACCGGTCATAAAGATGCGCTCAAACATACCTTTGAACTTCTTGAAGATTTCACGGTAAAAGCCGCTGGCATGGGTCAGCGCATGATAGACTTCCTTGCCCTGCTCATTCAACACCACATTGGTGAAGTTATCATATTCATCAATGATAAGATAAAGATGCGCTCCGGTTTCAGCCGCATGAAGATTCAGATAATTCAGTTTACTTACAAAATCGGGCTGTGTTTTCATCTCCTGAGCAAATCCCGGAAAATAATAAGATTCGTAGGACATACCGAACAAATCCATGACCATACAGCAATAACGGTCGAAGTTCTCGGCCAACGTACCACTACCACCGCTGGCACGGGAAAAGTCAAGAAAGAGTATCTGGAAAGTCCCTTGCAGCCGTGTAGGGCGACTGCCTATCCATAGATTGCCGAAGCGTTTATCGAACTTTTCTCTTTGAGCGATGTCATAATAAGCCCGGAGCATACTCAGAAAGATGCTCTTGCCGAAGCGGCGGGGACGGATAAAGAACAAATTACTGGGTTGCTCTTCCAACAAAGGCAGATAGATCGTTTTATCCACGTAATATTGGTTCTGCTCCACCACTTCCACAAAGTTGGAAACTCCATAAGGGATTCTTTTTACTTCTTCCATGATTTGTTCCTTTCTTTAGTTCTCATATCTATGAGGATAATACAAAAGTAGCATATTTCAGCAGAAAGAACAAAGAAAGGGAAAGAAAGTTGAAAGATTGCCGCATTGAAGTGACAGACATAAATCCTTTTATTTTTTCATGCTATTAGCCGGATGAGATTTATAGCAGAAACTGTTTAGGTAATAACTGTCATAAAGAAAGTTGCATTATTGAAACAAAGCGGGCTGCCACAGGAAATGGATTCATCATCGTTGCTTTCTTACGGACCTTATCTATAAACATGTTCATTTTGGTCGATATTACAATGAGGTCCTTATGCCCTTCGTCATACAGTTTCTCATTAGAAACATCTTACTACCTACACAAAGAAGCACTTTTGGTGATTTTTAAAAGCTTATTGGTTATAATCGAAAGCAGGCCGTTCGCTGAAATCCTAAAAAAACAATACCTTTGCACATCACATTCCTTATAAATAATACATCTTATGAAGAAACTCTGCTTCCTTATTTTTTGCACTCTCTTTTCACTCACTGCATCATCAATAGAAACGGTGGATTATACACAAGAACTTTCCATATGGTTCGACACTCCCAACAATCTCGACGGACAAGCTGTCTGGCTACGCGCTTCGGGCACAGGGGCGAATCCGGACAAGACATGGGAAAGCCGTTCGCTACCCATCGGGAATGGTAGTCTGGGAGCAAATATCATGGGCTCCATATCCGCGGAACGAATCACACTGAATGAAAAGACGCTTTGGAAAGGTGGACCGAATACTGCCAAAGGCGCCGAATATTATTGGAATGTAAACAAACAGTCGGCAGGTGTATTGAAAGAAATACGACAGGCTTTTCTGGACGGAGATTCCCAAAAGGCGGGGTATCTCACACAAGAAAACTTCAACGGGCTGGGAGCTTATGAAGAAAAAGACGAGACTCCGTTCCGCTTCGGTGCTTTTACCACGATGGGAGAGCTTTATGTGGAAACCGGACTCAGCGAAATCAATATGAGCAATTACCGCCGCATCCTGTCGTTGGATTCGGCGATGGCTGTGGTGCAATTTTACAAAGACGGGATACGGTATCAACGTAAATACTTCATATCCTATCCAGACAGCGTTATGGTCATGAAGTTTACTGCCGACAAAGGCGGAAAACAGAATCTTGTACTTAGCTATTGTCCCAACAACGAAGCAAAAAGCCATCTGGAAGCAGATGGAAACGACGGATTAGTATATACCGGCGTTCTCAATAACAACGGAATGAAATTCGCTTTCCGAATCAAAGCTATCCACAAAGGGGGAACACTGAAAGCAGAAAACGACCGGATTATTGTGAAGGATGCTGACGAAGTGGTATTCCTGCTTACGGCAGATACCGATTATAAGATGAACTTTGCCCCAGACTTCAAAGACCCGAAAGCCTACGTCGGCAACGACCCGTCACAAACGACTCTGGCTATGATGGACAATGCCCTGAAAAAAGGTTATGACGAGCTTTATCGTAATCACGAAGCCGATTATACCGCGCTGTTCAATCGGGTACGTTTTGAAATCAATCCGGAAATCGGCACTCCCAACCTGCCGACCTACAAACGACTGGCTAGCTATAAGAAAGGCGTGCCGGACTATCAGCTCGAACAATTGTACTATCAGTTCGGACGCTATCTGCTCATAGCCAGTTCGCGCCCCGGCAACATGCCAGCCAACCTGCAAGGATTGTGGCACAACAATACCGACGGCCCGTGGCGGGTAGATTACCACAATAACATCAACATTCAAATGAATTACTGGCCTGCGTGCCCCACCAATCTCTCTGAATGTACATGGCCTTTGATTGACTTTATACGCAGCTTGGTAAAACCCGGCGAGAAGACAGCACAAGCCTATTTCAACGCCCGCGGATGGACAGCATCCATCTCTGCCAATATCTTCGGATTCACAGCTCCCTTATCCAGCAAATCTATGGCATGGAACCTGAATCCTACCGTCGGTCCGTGGCTGGCAACGCATATATGGGAGTATTATGATTATACCCGTGACACGAAATTCTTAAAGGAAATCGGCTACGACCTTATCAAAAGCAGCGCACAGTTTGCGGTAGACCACTTGTGGCACAAGCCCGACGGGACTTACACCGCCGCTCCTTCCACTTCTCCCGAACACGGCCCGGTGGACGAGGGAGTCACTTTCGCGCATGCCGTAGTACGTGAAATATTACTGGACGCCATCCAGGCAAGCAAGGTGCTCGGAACGGACGCCAAAGAACGCAAACAATGGGAAAACGTACTGACCAAACTGGTTCCGTACCGTATAGGACGCTACGGTCAGTTGTTGGAATGGTCTACCGACATAGACGACCCGAAAGATGAACACCGCCACGTCAACCACCTGTTCGGATTGCATCCGGGGCATACCATCTCTCCCGTGACTACCCCCGAACTTGCACAGGCAGCCAGAGTGGTACTGGAACATCGCGGAGACGGCGCTACCGGTTGGAGCATGGGTTGGAAGCTCAACCAATGGGCACGACTGCAAGACGGAAACCATGCGTATAAACTATACGGCAACTTATTGAAAAACGGTACACTGGACAACCTCTGGGATACCCATGCGCCTTTCCAGATAGACGGAAACTTCGGCGGTACGGCAGGAATAACCGAGATGTTATTGCAAAGCCACATGGGATTCATCCAACTTCTTCCCGCTTTGCCGGATGCATGGGCAAACGGCTCAATAAGCGGAATCTGCGCCAAAGGAAATTTTGAGGTTTCCATCTCCTGGAAAGAGGGACAACTGGAGAAAGCTATCATCCATTCCAAATCCGGAATCCCCTGTAACGTAAGATACGGAGACAAGACGCTCAAGTTCAAGACCGTAAAAGGGAAAAAATACGAAATCACCTTAAAAGGGGACAAGTTAGCCGTATTATAAAGAAGGCATCTGTCCTCATAAACAAACCTGCTTTACATGAAAACCAAATACGCTGTTCTGCCAAGCCTTTTCTTTATCATACAGTTAGTCGGTGTTCTCCCTCTCCGGGCAGAACACTATTACTTTAAACAAATCTCTCTGAAAGAAGGGTTGCCTTCCAACGTGCGCTGTATTCTCCGGGATGAGCAGGGTTTCGTATGGATAGGTACCAAATCGGGACTGGGAAAGTTCGACGGGCACGAACTGAAAAGATACAAACACCAGGCAAACGACCCGAACTCGCTTCTCCACAACCTGATTTATCAGATTGCCGAAGACAAGCAACACAACATCTGGGTACTGACTGAAAAAGGTATTGCCCGCTACCAACAGCAGAGCAACGACTTCACGTTCCCCACGGACGAGGACGGGAAGAATATCACCGCCTATTCCTTCTGCCTTGTCCCGGACGGAATCCTCTTTGGCGGCAAGGACAGGATTTACAAATATAGTTATAACGATTCTTCTCTCCGGCTTCTGCAATATTTCAACGCCAACTCTTTTAAAATCAACGCTCTCAGTATGTGGGATTCAAAGACGTTGCTTTGTTGCAGCCGTTG
Organism: Bacteroides sp. MSSM.1001136sp1_RTP21357st2_D2_RTP21359_211015; assembly: GCF_040913205.1. NCBI lineage: Bacteria > Pseudomonadati > Bacteroidota > Bacteroidia > Bacteroidales > Bacteroidaceae > Bacteroides > Bacteroides sp. MSSM.1001136sp1_RTP21357st2_D2_RTP21359_211015. The sequence goes on from NZ_JBDFVF010000002.1 coordinate 113,064, forward strand.
GACAGGCATATACCTCGTAGACCTGCATACCGGAGAGCACAGACGGCCCCCCTTTCGACTGCGGGCCGGAAATTACCACCATGATGACCGACAGCCGGAAAAGAATATGGATTGCCCCTTACAGCGGCGGACTTCGTTGCTACTCATACGACGGCAAACTACTGGCTTCGTACTCCACCCGCAACTCCGCCCTTAGCAACGACATCGTCCTAAGCCTCGCCGAAAGGGAAGGGCAACTGTGGATAGGAACAGATGGCGGCGGAATCAATATCCTCACCTCCGAAACCGGGGAAATCTCCCAACTGGAATATATCCCGGGACGTGAAAACTACTCTCTCCCCGCCAACTCCATTCTCTGCCTGCACAACGACCACAATAACAATATATGGGCAGGAAGCACCTGCAACGGATTAATCAGCATCCGGGAAGTGTTCATGAAAACCTACACCGACGTAGTCCCCGGCAACGACCGCGGACTAAGCAACAGCACCGTGCGAAGCCTTTACCGCCAATCGACCGACAGTATCTGGATTGGTACGGACGGCGGCGGTATCAACCTCTTTAACCCGCGTACCGAGAAATTCACCCATTATCTTTCTACCTGGAACGATAAAATAGCGTTTATCAGCGGATTCACTCCCGGAAAACTACTGATTTCCCTTTTCTCCAAAGGAGTATTCATATTCAACCCCGCAACCGGGGAGAAACAGCCTTTTACCATTGTCGACAAAGAAACTACGACACAACTTTGCAACCGGGGTAAATCGGTCAACTTATATCAGAACACCCCCAACACCGTGTTATTACTGGGCGACCATGTCTACCAGTATCACCTGAAAGAAAAGAAATTCGACAAGGTCACCGGAGAAGAAGGGAAAAGTATTGTCGGCACGCTCGTCCCCTTCAAGCACGAGAACAACCGGACTTACATCAACGATTTCAAACATATCTACGAACTGCACGATGGGGATTCCTTGCTGCAAACAACCTTCGAATGTTATCAGGATACCGTAATCAGTTCGGCGTCACACGACGAGCACGGCGATTTCTGGATAGGAAGCAATTTCGGCCTTATCCACTACAACCCCGTTTCCCAAAAGCAGACGCACATCCCTACCAACCTGTTTACCGAAGTCAACATGGTGCAATGCGACCAGAGGGGCAAAGTATGGATAGGTGCGGATAATCTACTTTTCGCCTGGCTTATACAGGAACAGAAGTTCGTTCTCTTCGGAGAGTCGAACGGAGCTATCCAAAACGAATATCTGCCCAACGCCCGGTTGGTAAACAATGAGGGGGATGTCTATATCGGCGATGTAAAGGGTATGCTGCGCATTGACGGCCAGCTGCTGCTGAATACATCGGAAATGCCGGAACTGCAACTGTTGGATATTATCATCAATGGTGAGCCTGCACAGAACAAACTATATAGTCATCCGGCAGCAATCTCTGTCCCATGGGACAGCAATATCACCATCCGAATCATGTCGAAAGAAGAGGATATCTTCCGTAAGAAAGTCTACCGCTATCGGATAGAGGGGCTGAACGACCAGTATATCGAATCGTACCAGCCGGAATTGGTAATCCGGTCGTTACCACCGGGCAATTACAAGATTATGGCTTCATGCACAGCGAAAGACGGCAGCTGGATTCCCAACCAGAAAATACTAGAACTAACCGTACTTCCGCCATGGTATCGCACGTGGTGGTTCATTCTCGGTTGCACCATTCTCATTGCCACCATAATCATCGAAACTTTCCGCAGAACATTGAAACGTAATCAGGAAAAACTGAAATGGGCGATGAAAGAGCATGAGAAACAGATGTACGAGGAAAAGGTACGTTTTCTTATCAATATCAGCCACGAACTACGGACTCCGCTGACGCTGATTCATGCGCCACTCAATCAGATTTTGAAGTCGCTCTCTTCCGGAGACAGCCAATATCTGCCGTTAAAAGCCATCTACCGGCAGGCACAACGAATGAAGAACTTGATTAATATGGTGCTCGACGTGCGGAAAATGGAAGTAGGGGAGAGTAAACTGCAAATTCAGCCTCATCCGCTCAATCAATGGATTGAACACGTTTCGCAGGATTTTATCAGTGAGGGGGAAGCAAAGAATGTGCATATCCGCTATCAGCTCGACCCACGGATAGAGAAAGTCAGTTTCGATAAGGACAAATGCGAGATTATCCTAAGTAACCTGCTTATCAATGCCTTGAAACACAGTCCGCAGGACACGGAAATAACGATTGCTTCGGAACTGCTGCCCGAAGAAAACCGGGTGCGTATCTCCATCATCGACCAGGGATGCGGACTGAAACAAGTGGATACGCACAAGCTCTTTACCCGCTTCTACCAGGGAACGGGAGAACAGAGCGGAACAGGAATCGGCTTGTCTTACTCCAAGATTCTGGTGGAACTGCACGGCGGCTCTATCGGCGCACAGGATAATGAAGAAACCGGAGCCAGCTTTTTCTTTGAGTTGCCGTTGAGGCAGGAACCGGAAGAAATCATCTGCGAGCCAAAAGCTTATCTGAACGAGTTGATGATGGATGATAACAGCGGGCAGCCGTCCGCGAAAGAGGTATTCGACACCACTCCATACACTATTCTCGTAGTGGATGACAATCCGGATATGACAGACTTTCTGAAAAGAACGTTCGAAGGATACTTCAAACGGATAATTATCGCCGGAGACGGGGTGGAAGCCCTTCAACTGGTCAGAAGCCATGTCCCTGATATTATAGTCAGTGACGTGATGATGCCTCGGATGAACGGGTATAAACTTTGTAAAACGATTAAAGAGGATATCAATATCAGTCACATCCCAGTCATTCTGCTAACTGCCAGAGATGACAGGCAAAGCCAAATAAGCGGTTACAAGAATGGAGCGGACGGCTATTTAAGCAAACCTTTCGAAGTGGAAATGCTAATGGAACTTATCCGCAACCGGTTGAAAAACCGGGAATATACCAAGAAAAGGTATCTGAATGCAGGATTAATCCCCACACCGGAAGAAAGCACCATCAGCCTGACAGACGAAACATTCCTGATTAAACTGAATAGTATCATCCAGGAAAATATAGAAAATTCCAATCTGGGCATTCAGTTTATTTGCCAGGAAGTAGGATTGGGCCGTTCTTCGCTTTATAACAAACTGAAAGCACTTACAGGCATGGGAGCGAACGAGTATATCAGTAAGCTCCGTATAGAAAAAGCTATTACATTGATATCCGGCACGGATATGCCCTTCTCTGAAATTGCAGAGAAAACCGGGTTTACCACTCCGAGTTATTTCAGTACGGCTTTCAAGCAATATACCGGGGAAACACCCAGTCAATATAAAGAAAGAAAAAAGAAAGGTCTGGCTGGTAAATAATACCATCATTATTCTTTATGCTGGCTGAAGTTTCCGGCTGCAAGCCAATTCGCCGCATATTGACCGATATTGACCGATTAACAAACGGGCTGCCACAGAATCACTTCTCCGGCAGCCCTTCTTTCATTAAATTAGAAAACAGAGAGTATGATACAGTTTATTCCTGACCTCCTCCTAAAGCACGGTATAGGTTAATTAAACTTTGTATTTCAGTAAAATGATTGGCCGTCTGCGACAGTTGTGCACTAAGCAACGACTGCCGGGAGGTAAGCACTTCCAGATAGGTTGTATTACCATGCTCCATCAACAGAGTAGTGCTTCGCAGAGCCGTTTGCAGGGAAGTGATCTGTTTATCCAGCAAGATTCTTTTTCCCTGACTGGTTTGATAGGCAATCAACGCATCATTCACCTCACTACCGGCATTGAGCAACGTTTGCTGAAAACCAAGCGCCGCTTCTTCCTGTTGCGCACGGGCAATGCGGTATTGTGCCACCACCTGTCCTCTGTTAAAGAGCGGCTGCGTAAGCGAACCTACCGCCGACGCGAGAAACTTGCCCGGATTGATAATCATCGCCCCGGCGGAGTTTGTCCATCCGGCACTCCCGCTCAAAGTGATGGAAGGATAGAAAGCCGAACGTGCCGCATTGGTGCCATAGAACGCCGCTTCCAGCGTCCGCTCTGCCGAGCGGACATCCGGACGGGAAGAAAGCATCCGTACAGGAATCCCTATCGAGAAGTCGGCAGGAAACTGTTGCTTTGCCAATACACCACGCTCATAGTTGCGTGGCGTCTCCGCCAATAATAAGGCAAGACTGTTCTCCACCTGATTGATCTGCTGCTGCAAATCGAGAACCGAACCCTGCACCTGATAATAGGCCGCCTCCATCTGCGACACAGCGGATTCGTTCGCCAGTCCGGCATTCATCAGAGCGCGGGTGGAGGCCACGGTTTCTTTCCATGCCGTCTCCGTCTGACGGGAAAGGTCGAGTTGCTCATCCAGCATCAGCAGGGTATAGTAAGTATTGGCTATGCCTGTTATCAACTGGGTACGGACAGCCTGACGATAATCCTCGCTTTGAGCATAAAGTGCTTTCGCCTGTTTTTTGGCATTGCGCATACGACCGAATACGTCCAGCTCCCAACTGGCAGTAACGGGCAATGAATAAGCCTGCGTAGCCTTGTGTGTATCAAAACTGTTCACCGTTCCCTGCGGGGAAAGGGCAAAAGCAGGCAGAAAAGCAAGTTTGGCGGACATCAGTACGGCCTGTGCTTCTTCCACACGGAGCTGGGCAGACTGATAATCGGTATTGGTCTGCAATCCCACTTCAATGAGGGATTGCAAATAAGGGTCGGTGAAGAGTTCCCGCCAGTCCATATTACCCAGACCGGCAGTGTCTTCGGTCACCACTTCCCCGCCGTAAAGATCGTCGGGAACGACAGTGGCGGGTTCATATTTGGTATAGATGCCACAACCGCTCAACGACAGACTGATGGCAACTAATGTGATGATATTCTTCTTCATTCTTTCTTTCATTTATTTACGTTCGCGTTCAACTTCACTCTTTTCTTTCTCTAAAAGCACCTGCACATCTGGTTCCTCTTCCATCGGTTTGCGGATTTTCTCCTGCAAAAACTCAAAGATGATGTAGAAAACCGGAACGACAAAGAGCAATGCCAGTGTCCCGACAGCCATACCGCCCACAACACCCGTACCCAGCGAACTGTTGCCATTGGCACCTGCACCGGAGGAAAACATCAGCGGAAGCATACCGAAGATCATCGTCAACACCGTCATCAGGATAGGACGCAAGCGGACTTGTGCGGCAGAGTAGGCAGACTCCACGATACCCATTCCCTTGCGGCGACGTTCTATGGCGTACTCCGTAATCAGAATGTCCGTCTTAGCCAGCAAACCGATCAACATAATCACACCCGTCTGCAGATAGATATTATTCTCCAACCCGAGTATTTTGGCGAAAAGGAACGATCCCATCAGCCCGAACGGCACGGAGAAGATAACAGCAAACGGTATGAGGAAACTCTCATAAAGACAGGCCAGAATCAGATAGATAAGGAAGATACAGATGGCGTAAATGAAAACCGTCTGCGCACCACCGCTACTTGCTTCTTCGCGTGCCATACCACCATATTCATATCCGTAGCCTGCCGGCAAAGACTGTGCAGCCACTTCTTCAATCACTTTCTGCACCTCGCCGGAGGAGTAACCGTCGGCAGGATTCACATTGGCGGTGATGGTGCTGTAAAGATTGAAACGGTTGGCCGTTTCCGGTCCCAGCACTTGTTTCAGCGTCACGAACTGGCTCACCGGAGCCATCTGCGTACCATTGCGTACAAACATATTATTCAGTGCCTGCTCGTCGAGGCGGTATTCAGGCGAAGCCTGCATCATCACACGATATACTTTACCATACTGGTTATAGTTGGAAATATACGCGCCACCGCAATAACTGCCCACCGCATCGAGCACCGCACTCGGCGAAATTCCTGCACGCTTACATTTGGCAGCGTCCACTTCCACCGATATCTGCGGGAAGTTGATAGCATACGATGTATAAGCCATCGCTACCTCCGGACGCTCGTTCAGAGCACCAAGGAACTGTATAGCCGCTTCATAGAACGTAGCCAATTCTCCACCCGTCATGTCCTGAAGGTTCAGTTCGAGGGAATTACCCATACCGTAACCCGGAATCATGGCAGGCTGGAAGCTGAATACCTGCGCTTCCTTTATCGCCTGGAATTGTCCGTTGAGGCGTGACACCACAGCATCCGAGCTATGCTCCTTGCCCTTTCGTTCGCTCCAGTCTTTCAGGCGGATAATGATCGTACCGTACGAAGTTCCCTGACCGGATATCAGTCCATATCCTGCTACGCGGGCGTAGTGTTCTATTTCGGGCGTATCTTTCAGGATATTTTCCAGGCGGTCCATCACTTTCGTGGTTTCTTCGAGCGTGCTTCCCGGTGAAATGCTGACATTCACCATAATGACACCCTGGTCTTCCTGCGGCACAAGTCCCGTTTTAGTGGTACTCATCAGGTAAACCAGCAAAGCAACGGCAACAGCCAGTGAAGTCCACACCATCCAGCGATGGCGGATGAAGAACATCACACCTCTCTTATATTTACCCAATACGGCATTGAACGAAGCATTGTAAGCTGCACGTACCCGTCCGTTGATGCTCTTGGCGCTCTTGGTTCCGTCCGACGGACGCATCATGATGGCGCACAAAGCGGGACAGAGCGTCAAAGCCGAAATCATCGAAATACCTACGGCAGTTGCCATCGTGATACCGAATTGTGTATAGAACACGCCCGAAGTACCTCCCATGAAGGTTACAGGAATAAACACAGCCATAAATACACAGGTACAGGAGACAATAGCCATCGTCACGTCGCCCATTGCATCTTTCGTGGCAAGATAGGCAGACTTATATCCGGCATCGAACTTGGATTGCACGGCCTCCACCACCACAATGGCATCATCCACCACCGTACCGATGGCAAGCACCAGTGCAAACAGCGTCAGGATGTTCAGACTGAAACCCGCAGCCACCAGACAGGCAAACGTACCCACCAACGACACAATGATAGAGATGGAGGGAATCAGCGTACTCTTCAGATCCTGCAAGAAGAAATAGACCACGAGGATGACCAGAATGATGGCAATAATCAGCGTCTCCACCACATTGTGTATGGAAGCGAAAAGGAAGTCATTCGAACTCATCATCGTGACGAACTCCGTTCCTTCCGGCAGATTCTTCTCCATCCGTTCTATCTGCGTAGTGATTTCTTTGTTGACAGCGGTGGCATTGGAACCGGCTGTCTGGAATATCATATAAAGAACGGCAGGCTGACTGTCCATCTCACTGCGGAAACTATACGTCATCGTACCCAGTTCCACCTCTGCCACATCTTGCAGGCGAAGTATCGAACCGTCTTCCCGCGAACGGACAACCGTGTTCCGGAATTCTTCCACGCTTTTGAGGCGTCCGCGATATTTCATCGTAAACTGGAAAACATTCTTCGAGCTTTCGCCCAGTGAACCGGTAGGAGCTTCAATGTTCTGCTCACCCAATATGGCGGTAATGTCCGACGGAACCAGTCCGTATTGCGCCATCCGTTCCGGTTTCAGCCAGATACGCATACTGTATGTATCGCCCAACTCCATCACGTCTCCCACTCCCTCGATACGTTTAATCTGCGGAATAACGTTGATGTCCAGATAATTGGCGAGGAACGTCTGATCGTATCGACCGTCCGTGCAGACCAAAGCGCCAATCTGCAAGAAGCTGGTCTGCCGCTTCATCGTGCTGACGCCGACTTTCGTTACTTCAGCCGGAAGCAATCCCTGCGCTTTCGCCACACGGTTCTGCACGTTGACTGCCGCCATATCGGGGTCTGTGCCCTGCTTGAAATAAACCTGTATAATAGCCAAACCTGCATTGGAAGCACTGGAACTGATATACATCATGTCTTCCACACCGTTGATACTCTCCTCCAGTGGCATGATGACACTGTTCATCACTGCCTCGGCATCGGCCCCCGTATAACTGGCAGTTACGTATACCGTCGGAGGTGCAATGTCAGGATATTGCTCCACCGGCAGCGTGAAGAGCGAAATAAGCCCTATAGCCAGAATCAGTACGGAGATGGAGATAGCCATCACCGGCCGTTTTATAAATATATTTCCTTTCATAATCAGTCTCCTTCTTATTTAACTTGCATGCCTTCGCGCACCAGTCCGGCGCCTTCCGATACAATTTCATCACCTGCTTTCAGTCCGTCCAGCACCACATATTCGCGTCCGTCATTGTTTGCGGCCACTGTTATCAGGGTAGATACAGCCTTTCCGTCCACTACCTTATATACAATCGTCTTATCCTGCATCCGCACGGTGGCCGTCTGCGGAATAGCAATACAGTCTTTATAAATGCTCGGCACTACCACCGTGCCCGATGCTCCGCTATGAAGCAACCGCGATTCGTTGGGAAACACCACGCGCGCCACCACAGTACCCGTTTGCCGGTCGATGACGCCGCTGATGGATTCGATGATACCTTTCTTATCATAAACCGAATTATCATTGAGGCGCAGTTCCACTTCCGGCATGTTCTTCAACGCTTCGTCCATGTCGCCATACTGGCGGGTGAGGGAAAGCAACTGATTCTCGGTCATGGAGAAATAGACATACATATCCGAATTGTCGCTGACCGTAGTAAGCGGATAGGGCATATTGGCACTTACCAATGCGCCTGCACGATAAGGCAATGCACCGACAACTCCGTCACTGGGACTTTTCACTTCGGTATAAGAGAGATTGTTGCGGGCACTGATCTCTTGTGCTTCGGCCTGCGACAGTTGAGCTTTGGCGGTGAGATAAGAATTCTCGGCCGTTTTCAGGCTGAATTCCGAAACTACTTTCTGCGCATACAGTTCTTTGTTGCTCTTGTAGGTCAGTTCGGCAGTACCCAGTGCGGCACGTGCTGCTTCCATATTGGCAATGGCGGTTTTGAGTGCGGCCTTGTAAGGAACTTGGTCGATAATGAAAAGCGATTGCCCGCGGCGCACTTTCTGTCCTTCGGTCACACAGAGTTTCTCAATCGTTCCCGACACCTGCGGATAGATATCAATATCCTGCCGCCCACGTATGCTCGCCGAATAGGAAGAAGAAAATTCCTTATCCACCGCTTCTATCTGCATTACTGCATAAGAAGAAGATTTCACTCCCGCATCCGATGCTTGCTTGCAAGATGCCATCCACACTGTACAACCGACAATCCCTATCAGCCGTATCCATTTTTTGCTTACTGTAATCATACTTTCTCTTTTGGTCTTTTGTTAAATCCTGGACAAAAGTAGGAGAAAAGAACAAGGCAAGAGTGACCAATTTCCCTCCATAAATGTCCTATTTTCGCCATTTACGTTTATTATAGCTAACTATTTGGCAATAAACGACATATCAAACAAATCTGAAGAAGTATGGGACATTCTGTTTTCCCGATTATTCGCCAACTTTGCAAAAAGTAAAAAAGGAAAGAACATGGAAAAAGAGAACATTATTACGGTGGATATAGAGGATTTTAAGGACAGTCAGCACGTCCTTGATTATATCGATGATGACTTTGCGATAGTCAACAGTCTGGAGGGGACTCCTTATAGTAATGATACAATCAAACTGAATTGTTTTCTCATCGCGGTTTGTATAGAAGGGTGCATCCAATTAGACGTCAACTACCGGACCTATAAGTTGCAGGCGGGCGAGCTGCTGCTCGGTCTGCCCAATACGATTATCAGCCATACGATGCTTAGTCCTAAATATAAAGTCAGGCTTGCCGGATTCTCTACCCGTTTCCTGCAACGTATTATTAAAATGGAAAAGGAAACGTGGAATACTGCCATTCATATCCACAACAATCCGGTGAAGTCGGTTGGCAACGGGGAGGATAAAACTTTCTTCGGATTCTACCGGGATTTAATTATAGCCAAGATAAACGATGAGCCTCATTGCTACCACAAAGAAGTGATGCAATATCTCTTTTCCGCTATCTTTTGCGAAATGCTGGGACAGCTTCACAAGGAAATGGAAGCTACCGGCAATACGGAGGGTTCGAAAGAAGGTATCAAACAGGTGAATTACATTTTGCGGAAGTTCATGGAACTGTTATCGAAGGACAAGGGGATGCACCGTTCGGTGAGCTATTTTGCCAACGAGCTTTGCTACACTCCGAAGCATTTCTCGAAAGTCATCAAGCAGGCGTGTGGCAGGACTCCGTTGGATTTGATTAACGAAACTACCGTGGAGCATATCAAATACCGATTAAAACGTTCGGAAAAGTCTATCAAGGAAATTGCCGAAGAGTTCAACTTCCCCAATCAGTCCTTTTTCGGGAAATACGTAAAAGCGCATTTGGGAACATCACCGGCCAATTATCGGAACAGAAAAGAAGAATGACATTGATCGCTGAAAAAAGTGCCAACATGAAGAATTGCATATTTTACTTGTCCTGCTCTTCATCATTCGAGCCGTTTCCTTGCACTTCATGAAAAACGCCCGCCATTTAGAGTTACAGATTTCGCAAATAACATAAGATAGGTACTATTAGCAAACAAGTTGCAATAAAAGTAGCCAATCAAAAGTACAAATAGCTATCATCTCACAAGAAATGCAGCAGATTGCTATTTATAAATAAGCAATAGAAAAAGACAAAATAGCGCTAAATACCCTCTTCAAAAGCCTAGTTCCGCTTCCTTTAAAAGGAACCAACGGTTTGTTTATACCAAAGAGAGCGTTTGTTTTAAACAAACCGAAGCTTTGATTACACCAAACCGATGGTTTAGTGACGCCATATATTGCATATTTCAAGGAAATAAATACAATATAAAAAGAAAAAACGCATATTCTTGCAATTGTTCATGCAGTTTATTTTCTGTTTGGCCCTTTTCTTTCTTTCCTTTTTCCGTGAATATCTTAAAAACAGAACAGATTTAATTCAACTACCTTTCATATAATCTTTCGGTAATACTCCAAATTGTTTCTGAAAACAACGAGCAAAATAAGAATGATTGCTGAAACCTACCAGATAACAGACTTCATTCACTCGATATTTCCCCTCTTTCAAGAACTGTGCGGCCGACTTCAATCGGACAAGCCGTATGTAATCAATAGGAGGAAGTCCCGTAACTCCCTTCAATTTACGTTGCAAATTAGAACGACTCAAAGCCATTTCTGAAGCAAGTATGTCAACCGTAAAACTTTCATTCGTAAAATTGCGGATAATAATCTCATTAACTTGTTCAAGCCACTCAAGATCAGAACGTTTAATTTCTCCTTGACCATACTCCAAATTAGACATACTGGCAAAACGCTCAAACAGAACCTTTCTGTTTTTCAGAAGATTATCTATTGTTGCCTTGATATGACTTAAAGAAAAAGGTTTATCAATATAGGCGTCTGCTCCGTAATCCAATCCTGTTATCTTTGAATTAACCGAGCTTTGTGCTGATAACAATATAAATGGAATATGACACAACATCTTATCCGCACGAACTGCATTCAACAATTCAAAACCATCCATCTCGGGCATTACAATATCGCTAATAATAATATCAATAGTGTTGTTATGTAATATTTTTAATGCTTCTTTTCCATTTGTTGCTCCCAAAACATTGTAATTATACCCTAGATTTTTCAATAAAAATTCCAGCATATCATGTGTATCCTCTACAATAAGAAGATTACATTCGTATATTTCAAAATGCCCATAAAATTCATGTTCATTCCGATTATCGGCCAACTTGGTTACGCTAACCTCCGCTTTAGGTAAATGTATCGTAAGCAGAAACCCGCCTTGACTACTTTTACCAACAGATATTTTACCTCCAAGCTTATCTACCAGCAATTTTACAAGACTCAACCCTATTCCAAAACCTGTCTCTGCCGAGTTGTTATTTCCAGAACGATAGAATGGTTCAAAAATCTTAGCAGCTTCGGTTTCCGTCACTCCCGGGCCATCATCACCGACAGAAATTTCAAGCATTACAGCATCTTCCACAACAGCTTCACCAGCAGAAACCCAAATTTCATTACGCGCATATTTGAAAGCATTGGTCAGCAAATTGCTGACTATTTTTGTCAGAGCCTCAGCATCTACATTATATATCAGATGCTCTTGTGCAAACTTCGTCTGAATAGTAACAGATGATGAAAATGAAGTAAATCTCCTGATGATATCTTTCATAAAAGAATTAATATCCACCTCGCTATATGACAATTTATAGCCTTCTTGATCCACTTTACGGAAATTCAACAACTGCTTGATCAATTCGAGTAATCGGTTTGTATTTTGCCGGATGATAGAAAGATTAGCTTCAGTCTCCTCACTCCATGTGCCAGATTCAAAAATGGCCTCCAACGGAGCCTTTATCAAGCTGACCGGAGTTTTTATCTCATGTGCAACATGAGTAAAAAACTGAATTTTAGATCGATACATCTCCTGCTCCATCATCAGCTCCATATCCTTTTTCTCACGTTCACGCTTTTCACTTTGCTTTTTAGAGTACCTAAGTAGAAGTAAATAAGCAGAAAATAAAAGTAAAAAGACATAAACGATTTTAGCTGATATAGTTTTCCAAAAGGGAGCCTCTATATGTAGGTTTATGAAACAAGGATTATCACTCCACACCCCATCATTATTTGCTGCCTTCACCATAAATTTATATGTGCCTGAAGGTAGATCCATGAAAGTCACCGAGTGTTTATCCGTATAAACCCAGTCATCATGCACCTGATCTATTTTATAGGCATAACGATTTTTAGAAGGAGCTACAAAACTCAGGCATTCATATTCTATCTCAAAAGAAGAAATATGATAATCAACGGTAAATTCACTCTGCCTACTGATATTTATTTTATGCGTTCCTGCACTCCCACTACTATCATGCAAATTAATAGAAGAAATTACTGCAGTGGGCTTGACCGTGTTTGTATATAACTTATCCGGATAAAAACAATTAAATCCTTCCACTCCTCCAAAATAAAACAGTCCATTACTGGCCTTTAGAGATGAACGAAAATTAAATAAATTACTCTGCAAACCATCTTCATGAGTATATAGCTTCGACCCTTCCGTGAGTGGGTTATACTTTATGATTCCATAGTTGGATGACAACCATAAATTACCATCCTTATCATCCAGTATCCCATATATAACGTGGCTATACAACTTCTTTCGATAATTATAATTCACAAAAGAATCGGAATCATAATCATAACGGGATATTCCACCTCCTTCCGTACAAAACCACAGTTGCCCGATACGGTCTATATAAACCCGAACTACACGATTATTACTCAAAGAGCCTGAATCGGACACTGAATGCTTGTAATTCTTGAATCCTCCTGTTCTCCGATCATAACGCCATATCCCATCTCCTTTGGTGGCAATCCATAGTATACCCGCACTGTCCTCCAACATATCATATACAAACACATCCTTCAACTTTTCAAAACGATGAAACTTGTTTATTTCCGGTAAAAACTGACAAAACCCTCCCATTGTACCAACAAAGATTTCTCCGCGTCTGTTTTTATATAACGAATAAATATGATTATGAGGAATGGAATTAGAATCATTCATATTATATAGATAGTTTTTCACTACAGAACGCGTTTTCAGATTCATGATATCAATACCCCGGGAAAAAGTTCCTATCCATAGCTGATGATCGTCCAGTAATAAAGCATGTATATTATTATGGCTGACATTTGTAGAAGAACCATTTGCCATATAACGTGTAAACTCTTCAGTACGCGGATTAAAATAGTTCAAACCACCATTCTCTGTAGCAATCCATAAATTTCCCTCAGAGTCTTCACTAAACTGGCTAACCGCATTTCCGGATAATGAGTTTTGTTTATGTTTTTCATAATACCATTTGATATAATTACTTTGCGGTGATATATAATATACCCCATCAAAATAAGTACCCACCCATACTCCACCTTCGCGATCACGACTGAATGAATAAATACACTTTGAACCGAACGCCTCCAATTTGTGAATAGTTTTCTCTTTCTGACGAAATAGAAATAACCCATCTTCTGTTCCTATAAAAAACACATTCGAGCTATATTGGAAAAGAGCCCGAATCCAAGTATTGTTTTGATAGGTCGCTACTACAGGATAAGCGCTAAAAGAACCATCCGATCTGTCCAGATGTAACAATCCATCATATCTGGTGCCTATCCAAATTTCACCATCAGCTGTTTCCATCAAAGTGCTTATTTCAAATGGGTGAGAAACCTTTGTAAGACGAGGCAGGCGATATACTGCAAAATTATCCGAAGCTTTTTTATATCTCGCCAATCCCTGACGAGTCCCGAACCATAAAGTTCCCGAAGAATCTTTAAACACTGAGATTACCTGATTATCAGGGATAGAAGTCGGTTCTACCTGCGATTTCACATATCTTCGTAGCTGCCCTTTCTTTTCATTATATACAAATAATCCTCTCGAAGTACCAATCCATAATCGTCCGTCATCATCATAGCACAAATCGTTCACAGTACCCACAACACTAACTCCCAGGTCTGTTTTCTCACCAAATAGTGTGAAATCTTTAGATTGAGTATTGAAAAGATAGAGCCCGTCTGTAGTAGCTGTCCAAATATTGACTCGGTCGATATGCGGATAAAGCTTCAAGACATTAATTAATGTATTATTTGATGAATCTACAGAATCAGCAAATTTAGTAAATTCAGTCCCATTACAACGGTTTATTCCATCTTTCGTTCCCAGCCATATATATCCGGTTGAATCTTGCATGATGGTCCTCACCGTATTATCAGACAATCCGGTCTTAACATCATATTTTCTCATAACAGAAAAAGTCTGGCCACAAAGAAAATCAGCTTGTGCAATCGTAATGACCAGCACTAATATACGAAATAAATGATTCATTGTGCAACATTTATGATATACGCAAATATAGAATTTATTTTCATTCATCACCCCCCCCGTCACAAAAATATGACTAATTCGGAGCCTTATTTGACTAACTTGAGCTATTTTATGTTTTAGCCTTTTCACTTCATTACTAAAATTGGTATTATTTTCCTCATCCGGACTATTGATATTGCAATATACCATCTATTTTTGCAGTAACCATCATTTAGTTCTCTGATATTTTCTAATATACCAGCTATACTTCTTAATTATATGTCCGGACAAGTTATTTGACGTATAGCGATTGAACTGAAAATATTTAGAGCATTATTGAAAGGAATATTTCTAATTAAAAACCATTTGTTCTATATGTATTATATGAAAAAACACATTCTATTTATGGCTATATTCGCTTTACATTGCCTGACAATGTCTGCCCAGCAAATAAAAATCTCGGGAAAAGTCACCGACGAAAGTAACTATCCTTTGCCCGGAGCTACCGTTTCCATTTTGGAATCGGGCAATGGAACCTCTACAAATCTGGAAGGAGAGTATTCCATTCAAGTCATGCCGGGAACCAAACTTCAATTCAGTTATATCGGTTATGTATCCCAAACAATACTCGTGGATAATAAAACGATACTAAATGTGACTCTACTTCCTAAATCAGAATCACTTGAAGAAGTAGTCGTAGTAGGATACGGCGTTCAGAAAAAGGCAAATCTAACAGGTTCAGTATCAACAGTAAACTTTAATCAGGAAATGTCAAGCCGCCCTATAGCCAACGCTTCTAGTGCAATGGCAGGACTTTCGGCAGGTGTCCAAGTGCAACAAAGTTCCGGAAAGCCCGGTTCAAATGGAGCAACTATCAGGATTCGTGGTACCGGAACATTGAACTCTAATAATCCATTAGTACTTGTAGATGGTATCGAATGGGACATGAACAATGTGAATACGGAAGATATTGCCAGTATCACTGTACTGAAAGATGCAGCTTCGGCAGCAATCTATGGCTCACGTGCAGCCAATGGAGTGATTCTTGTAACTACCAAGAAAGGACAGGGAAAAACCAGAGTAAACTATTCGTTCTATGGCTCTATAGAGACTCCTCAAAACAAACTCTCATTAGTCAGTGACTATGCCAGACACATGGAACTTATCAACGAGGGTGCAGAAAATGTAGGAAAAGCTCATATTTTTGAACAATCAACCATAGATAAATGGCGTGAAGCCCAAAATAATCCCAATGGGACTAATGAATTCGGGATACCTAATTACATGGCCTATCCTAATACAGACTGGTTTAATGAAATCATGGGATCGGGATTCTCACAAAAACATAATCTATCTATTTCAGGAAGTAATGACAAGGTAAACTACTTTTTATCTTTAGGATATCAAGATATAGATGGAGTCATGAACCAAAAAGGAACAGACTCCGGATTCCAGCAGTTCCAATTCCGAACGAACATCGAAATAAAAATTAATAAATGGTTTTCCGTTGGTACCCGTCTCAATGGATTAAAACAAGATATAGGCCTTGCCAATATCAGCCGCGGATTTGAATATCTTTATAAAACAACTCCCGGAGTCTATCCGGGAGAAAATGATAAATGGGGGCTACCAGCGGCAACAGAAGAATCCACTAATGCCAATAACATATTCGAAAAAATGAGACGCTGTGGATATGATAAAATGTTTCGCGGAAATTTCACACTCTTCGGCAGTATTCGCCCGATGAAAGGATTATCCATCGAAGCAAGCTATAACTATGCTCCTGATTGGGGAGATTATGCCACATGGGGAGCTCCAAACGGTACATGGGATTACGTAAAAAACATACGTGCCAATGAAAGTGCCTTAGAAAATGCAAGCATTAATAACAAATCATTTAAAAGACGTAGAGAAAACTCCGAAATTCTGATACGCTATAACACAACCCTTTCCCACGATCATGAAATAAGCGCATTGGGTGGATTCACGACTTCCTACTATAATGAAAATTATTTCGACGTAACACGAAAAGGTATGTCAGACTGGAGCCTAACTCAACTTAAAACAGCAACAGAACTCGTTTCCAGCGACAGTAATGAAACAGACTGGGCTCTGATTTCTTATTTCGGACGTCTTAATTACGCCTTCAAAGGGCGCTATCTATTTGAAGCAAATGTCCGTTATGATGGTTCGTCGCGGTTCGCCCCGGAAAGTCGTTGGGGAGTTTTCCCATCTTTCTCTGCTGGTTGGAGAATAAATGAAGAAAAATTCATGAGTTTTGCACAAGATTATCTTTCTAATTTAAAAATTCGTGCCTCTTGGGGAAAACTTGGAAATAACGCATCAGGAAACTATGACTGGCAAGCCAATTATAGTACTAATAAAGTAGTTATCAACTCTTCACCTACCACAGGACTGGCTATCAGTAAACTTGGAAACAGTTTTCTTGAGTGGGAATCTACAACCACCACCAATGTTGGAATCGACTTAGGTTTCTTCAACAACAGACTGACAGGAGAATTCGACTGGTATAATAAAATGACCACGGGAATACTATTCACTCCATCCATTCCCCTATCCATGGGTAAAGTCACCGGTTCTACAGAAAATATAGCAGAAGTACGTAACCGCGGTGTAGAATTGACTTTAGGATGGCAAGATAATATCAAAGATTTTACATACCGTATAGAAGGTAACTTCTCTTACAATCAAAACAAGGTAATGAAATATAAAGGAGAACTTGCCAGATACTGGGAATATGATAATGCCGGAAACCCTACGAGATTCGTCAGTAATTACGGGGATGTAGCACAAAGCGGTTTTGGAGGTGTCATCGTTGAAAATAGGATGTTAGGAGAAATGTATTTGAGACAACCTTATCGTGGTAATGGTTCATACTCCGAAGGAAAACCTGACATCAATGCTGGACCAGTCGACGGTATGATTCGTACAGAATCTGATATGGCCTGGGTAAAAGCCATGATAGCTGATGGATATAAGTTTAATGGAGTAACCAAGGTGGCAAAAGATCAATTATGGTATGGCGACTTGATTTATGCAGATGCTAACGGAGACGGCAATTATGGTGATACCAATGATATGAACTTTACCGGAACCTCTACCCAGCCCCGTTATAACTTTGGTCTCAATCTTTCAGTGGCCTACAAAGGTTTTGATTTCTATATGCTATGGGCTGGTAGTGCAGGATTCGATCTTTATTGGAACCATTCTTCCTACAATGGTACTCGAACTGAAAATGGATTTGGAATCAGCCAGCGTGTAGCGGACAATCATTACTTTTATAACCCGGAAAATCCATCTGACTCCAGAACAAATATAACTGCAAAGTATCCACGAATCACAGACCAGACACAACGTGATAATGGTACCAGCAGTGTTTTTTGGAAGTATAAAGGTGATTATGTCAAACTAAAGAACATTCAGATAGGATATACAATTCCCGTGAAATGGACCAGAAAATTCATGGTAGAGAAACTACGTTTTTATTTTTCCGGAGAAAATCTGTTAACCATAACAAGCTATCCGGGACTCGATCCAGAAATGGGTACTTCAATAACTTATCCATTAACCAGACAGTTTGCATTCGGTGCACAACTATCATTTTAATTCATCGATTACTCATATAACAAATAAATGAATTATGAAAAAAGTAATAATATTCTGCCTGACAATCTGTAGCATCCTTCAGGGATGTACTTATATGCTCGACACAACTCCGTACGATCAAATAGCCACGGGTAACATGTGGACAAGTGAAGAGCTGGCAGACAAAGGAGTTGCCGGTATTTATGACGTACTATACAACAGAAGCCTCCTAGTCCTTAACCCTGAAAAGTCGGAAGTAACAGGTATCAATAAACTGGGAATAGAATCAATGGGATTCTGCTCCGGATACTATTCAAGCATCGCCCTGCTAACTTCAACCGCCCCAAGCGCCGGATATGCCTATATTTCACGTGAGTGGCAATTTGGCTATGAAGGAATCCATCGATGCAACGATGCTATTGCCAACTTACATAAAGCCGGACTTTCAGAGGAAAAGCTGGAACGCCTAATGTGTGAATCCAAATTTATGCGAGCTTTCTTTTATTACCGGCTTAATATGTTCTTTCAAGGAGTCCCCATCTATCTGGAACCCATTAACAGTAGTGAAGCCACACGGGGAAAGTCTTCCGCCGATGATGTCTGGAAAATTTGTTTAGATGACCTCACTGCATGTATTCAAAGCCCGCATTTAGGTAATAACACGCTGAAAGAAAATTATGGAAGACCTTCCAAAGGAGCGGCTTATGCTTTAAGAGGGATGATATATATGTGGAAGAAAGAATATGATTCAGCTATTAAAGATTTTGAAGAAGTTAAAAAGTGTGGTTATGACTTATGGGAGGGAAAATATATCGACTTCTTTAAGTATGAGAATGAAAAAGATAAAGAAATGATACTCCCGTTACAATATGATGAAGCTAGTGGATATTGCGACAATATTCAACTGATGGTCGGCTCACGCGACCACTATGATTGCTGGACGGAATTAATCCCATCAGCCGATTTTGTAGATTACTATCGTAATGCTGATGGATCCGAATTCAAATGGAGTGCCTATCTAACCGGATGGGATGACCTTACCCCGGCTCAAAGAGAAGTTTTTTTCCTACGCAATAATCTAACTTCCAATCAAAGTGCTTATAATGATGCCAAATCACGAATAGGAGCCGAAGTGATGAATAAATATTATCTCGACTCCGGAAATGAAGCACGTATCAAAAAAGCATATGAATCACGTGACCCACGATTACAACAGACCATCATCACTCCTTATTCAAGCACTAATTGCTACAGCCCATACTGGAATAGTGGAGAACCCATGCAAAATAAAGTTCTTAGATGGCCTTATCTGAATCGTGGAGGAAATAATGGAGATATGTGGCATAATCAAAGGAATGCAGGGTACTACATTTATAAAAAGTACAATGAAACAGAGAAAGGCCGTTATATAGAACGACTGCGTTGTCATTGCGATTATCCACTAATTCGTTTTACCGATGTATGGCTGCTTTATGCTGAAGCGCTTAATGAAAAAGATAGATTGGATGAAGCAATTATAGCAGTCAATAAAATCCGTAAACGTGCAGGTATGGGAGATTTAGAAAAAAGGGGTACAGGATATAATTCTGTCTCCGGTAAGGAAGATATGAGAGACAGAATTCGTTATGAGCGACGGGTAGAATTATGTCTCGAGAGTATCAATTATTTCGATGAAATCAGATGGGGTACCTATAAAGAGACCAAGTTTCAAGGTGATTATAGCGGTTTGAAAGCATGGTGGGGAAACATCGTTGGAAGTAAATGGTATTGGAAAGATTATATGACGGTATGGCCTATTCCACTAGTAGAAACCCAAAGAAATCCGAATCTCAAACCTACAGAAGGATGGACGTATTAAATAAAAGCAAAATGAAGCAACTATTAATAATTATATTCATACTTATTGCGGGAGGAGCAAAAGGCTATACGAAAGATTTCGACTATAGCCATATTGCTCCACATCCCCGCCTGTTACTCAAGGAAGGTGAAGAGAGAAATATTCATATAGCTTTGCAAAAAAGCACCGTTTTACAAGCATTCCACAAGCGAATATTAGACTACTGTGATGAAACTCTTAAAGAGGCTCCGGTTAAAAGAATCAAAGAAGGCAAACGGCTTCTGGGAGTTTCGCGCATTGTTCTCAAAAGAGTCTTCTACCTGTCATACGCTTATCGTATGACAGGTGAAAAGGAATACCTCCGGCGAGCCGAAAAAGAAATGCTGGCAGCAGCTTCTTTCATCGATTGGAATCCCAGTCACTTCCTGGATGTAAGCGAAATGAGTATGGGACTGGCCATTGGTTACGACTGGCTATTCAATGAACTGTTACCGGACAGCCGGAAAAAAATCCGGCAGGCTATTGTAGAAAAAGCAATAGAAGCCTCTAAAACAAAACATGCCAGTTTCTACCAATCAAGAACAAACTGGAATCAGGTTTGTAATGGAGGACTTGTATGTAGTGCACTTGCTATCTATGAAGATGAACCAGAAAAAACAAAAGAGATCATTAACAAGGCACTTCAAACAGTACCTCTAGCTTTAGAATGTTATGCTCCCGATGGCGGTTACCCCGAAGGCTTTGGCTATTGGTCTTATGGTACCTCATACCAAGTGATGCTTAATGATGCATTAGAAAGTTCCTTGGGTCATGATGCCGGACTAAGTGATTATCCCGGTTTTCTACAATCAGCCCAATACATTCAATATATGACAGCTCCAACAGGAGATTGTTTCAACTTCTCTGATGCTAGTCCAAAAGCGTATGGAAATATCATGATGTTCTGGTTTGCCCATAAAACTAAAAATCCGTCGCTGCTTTGGCTTGAGAAGAAGTATCTGAATGATGCAAACCTGGAATTTGGTGAATACCTCGAAGAAAGGTTCTTGCCATGCCTACTCATCTTTGCTTCACGCATCGACTTAGACGAAGTAATCAGTCCTAAAGGCAACACGTGGCATAGTATAGGGACAACCCCCGTTTATATTTATCGAAGCGGATGGAACTATAAAACGGATACCTATCTGGGAGTAAAAGGCGGAACAGCTTCTACCTCACATGCCCATATGGATGCCGGATCATTCATTTATGAACAAGCAGGGGTCCGATGGGCCATGGATTTGGGAATGCAGGATTATTACAGTCTTGAAAGTAAAGGGGTAGACTTGTGGAATACAAAACAGTATTCTCAAAGATGGCAAGTATTTCGAATAGGAAGCAGTGCACATAACACACTTACTATCGATGGAAAAAGCCATCAGGTGAATGGCTTTGCCGAGTTAAAAAGTTTCACTGATAATCAAGGGAACAAGGGAGCAAAGGTTAATTTGACTTCAACATTAGGACAAGCTATCAATCAGGCAACACGTACTGTGATTCTCACTCCCGACAATTCATTGGAAATAACAGATTATCTTGAGAACAAAGATACTGTCTCTCTAATTCGATGGACAATGTGTACTCCTACTATTCCTAAAATAGCGGATAACCAAACTATCATGTTAACCCAAGGAAACAAACAGCTTTCACTACAAGTTGACTCTCCGCGAAAGGTGAATCTGCATATTTGGGATAATACTCCACCTCACGACTACGATTATGAAAATCCGGGTACGTGTAGAGTGGGATATGACATTGCCCTAAATCCCAAAGAAAAAATTACAATCAAAGTAAAGTTCAACCTTATTAAAAATGAATAGACACATGAAAAAAATATTATTATATACACTTCTATTATGGGGAGCTATATTCACTTTCGGAAGTTGCGATGTAGATATTCCAGAAATTGAAAAGCCTGTTTTACCAGAGAAAGACTCTTCTTCGCAACCGGATGATGAGGATGATCCTTCAGCTGATCCCAATGGCATATTCGACTATTCCAAAATAGGAGAGCATCCACGATTATTCCTAAACGCCCAAGATTTTGATCACTTGAAACAGGAAATTACAAATAACTCCACACTTAAAATCATTCATGAGATCATCATAAACAGATGCAACAAAGAATTTGTCGGAGCCTCCACTCTCACTTATCAAAAAAGTGGCAAACGACTTCTGACTGTTTCACGTAAAGCACTGGAACGAATTTGCCATCTGGCATACGGATATAGAATGAACAATGATTATACTTATCTGAATCAGGCAGAGAAGGATATTCGTTCGGTATGTTCCTTCCCCGACTGGAATCCAACCCATTATCTGGATATAGGAGAAATGGCTTTAGCCGTTGCAATCGGATTAGACTGGCTATATAATGATCTGCAGCCTGAAACCAGAAAGATGGCTCAAACGGCACTTGAAAACTACGCATTTAAAACTGCTACTGACCCCACTTATTCGAAACAGTTTATTGAAACAACTACAAATTGGAACCAAGTATGCAATGGAGGGTTACTGGCCGCTGCACTCGTTACTTACGAGAAGGACAAAAGCCGTGCTGTTGAAATCATAGAACAAAGCTTTAACAGTAACAAAACCAAAGGCATGACTACCTACGGCACTGACGGGAATTACCCCGAAGGATATATGTATTGGGGATATGGAACTACTTATCAAGTAATATTAATCGCTGCACTGGAAAAGGTGTTCAATACAGATAACGGATTATCCCAAACAAGTGCCGGTTTTTTGAAAACCGCAGAATATATGTTATTCATGGCCGGAACAACTGGAAAATGTTTTAACTACTCGGATTGCACCGAACCCGAAGAACCTAAACTACCTATGTGGTGGTTTGCTAAAAAACAGGGACACAGCTCGTTATTGTTTAATGAACTCAGGCTGCTAAAAAAAGGAGCATATGCCAGCAAATTCGAAGAACGCCGCTTATTGCCTATTATCATGGGATTCATCGATTCCGAGCAAGTAAAAGAAACTATTTCCGCCCCACAAAAAAAGTTATGGTGGGGAGATGGAGATACTCCGGTAGTACTCATTCATACAGACTGGACTTACTCAGACACTGATAAATATTTCGGAATGAAAGGAGGACGTTCAAACACAAGTCATGGTCACATGGATGGCGCAACATTCGTATACGATGCCTATGGAGAACGTTGGGCAATGGATTTAGGTATGCAGGAATATGCTCCTCTCGAAGCTGCGGGTATAGATCTTTGGAACAGCAGCCAAAGTTCTACAAGATGGAGCATATTCCGTCTCAATAACTTCAGTCACAATGTTATTACCATTAATAACAATCAATATCATTATCAAGGAAAAGCTTTTGTACGAACAGATTATATGAAGGCTATCGGGACTAAACTTGGCGCCAAATTCGAGTGCTTTGGAGTAAACAGAAATGGAAATGATTACGATGTCGATGCCCCTGTACGCACCGCCGAATTCATTGATAACGGAGGTGATCTGGAACTGGTTATAAAAGATGAAATCAAAAGCCGTGCAAACAAAACTCCTCTGGTGCGTTGGGCCATGGCTACACCTGCAACAGCAGAAATAATCTCAAACCACTGTATCAAGTTATCACAGAATGGAAAAATCCTGTATCTGACCGTACAAGAACAAAACAATCACCCGTTTACTCTGAAAACATGGCCGGCCTCTACAGACAATAAATATGATGAAGCCAATCCAGGGGTGACAATGGTAGGATTTGAAGCACAAATGAGTGCGAAAGATACAAGGGTATTTACCACTACATTTGCTAAAGAGCCAAAGAATATTAATTAAAAATTCAATCAAAAAAATAATGAGAAAAATAATCATCTTGCTGACTCTGTCATTAACAGTCATATATACGAATGCCCAGACAGAAAAGAGCATCCAACAAATAACACAGGAAGTCATGGAACGAGCTTCTATCCAATATACCAACATGGCTTCCACCCTGGAAAAAGATAGAGTCCCACGCAGTTTCTCAAAAAACAGACTCATCACTTCAGATATCTATTGGTGGTGTAGCGGTTTTTATCCAGGCACATTGTGGTACCTTTATGAATATACCGGTTCTGAAAATATAAAAAAGCTAGCCCACACCTATACACAAAAACTTGCTCCACTGCAATTCCTCAAAACAGATCATGACATCGGTTTCCAGCTATTTTGCAGTTATGGTAATGGATATAGATTGACAGGCAACAAAGAGTATTTGAATATTCTCCATAATGGCGCTATGTCATTAGCAACAAGATTCAATCCTATCATTGGTTCCATCCGTAGCTGGGACTCCTCCCGCGATAAATGGAAATTCCCGGTTATCATAGACAATATGATGAACCTTGAACTGCTCATGTGGGTAGGTAATCAGTATAACGACCCTTATTTAAAAACTGTTGCCATTACACATGCAAACACAACAATGAGGAATCATTTCCGACCGGATTACAGCACTTACCATCTTGTCAACTATGATCCTGAAAACGGGAAAATAATAAAGAAGCAAACTGTGCAAGGACATAATGATCACTCCAGATGGGCACGCGGACAAGCATGGGCACTTTATGGATTCACAATGATGTACCGAACGACTCATTCATCACGTTATCTCAAACAAGCGCAATCCATTGCAGATATGTTCATTCCGCTTCTACCTTCAGATGGCATTCCATACTGGGATTTTGATTCTCCGGATATCCCCAATGATTTGAGAGACGCATCTGCAGGAGCCATCATGGCTTCAGCACTGACAGAATTAAGTGAATATCTACCGGAAAAGAAGATCCAGTATCGGAGTATAGCAAAGCGCCAACTCCGCACATTATCTTCCCCTGAATATCTGGCAGCTCCCAACACTAATGGAAATTTTATTCTCAAACACAGTGTCGGACATAAGCCGATGAAAGGAGAAGTAGACGTTCCGCTTACTTATGCTGATTATTATTTTATCGAAGCATTAATAAGAATGAACAATCTCGAAAAACAAGAATAAAAGAACCCTTTATCGGATCGATATTATTAGCTTCAATGAATTACAATCTATTTTTATCAGAAAATGAACAAATAATTTTATACTATTAAAAAAATAGGTTGTAATTTTGTTTCATACACATTTTATTAAATATCTTATAATAAATAATGGTATGAAAAGACATCTTTTAATTCTCGTTTTATCACTTTTATTCTTCCCTGTCACACAAGGTAAGATAAAACTCCCTGCAATGATGGGGGATCACATGGTACTTCAACAGAATAGTTCCGTTAAATTATGGGGTTGGGCGGACGGCAAAAAAGTAACCGTCACTACTTCGTGGAACAACCGGACTTATCAGGCGTCTACGGATAAAGACGGGGCTTGGATGGTGAAAGTAGACACTCCTGAAGGGGGTTATACACCTTATTCTATTACCATCAGTGACGGCACTCCGGTCACTCTTTCGGATATACTGATAGGGGAAGTGTGGATATGCTCCGGACAGTCGAATATGGAAATGCGTATGATGGGAAATGCAGCGCAACCCATTGACAACTCGCTTGAAACGCTACTGAACTCGGGAAATTACCGCGACCGTATTCGTTTTATCACTGTTCCGAGAACTAATGAAACAGAACGTCGCATGGATTTTGAGAAAAGAAAATGGGAAGTATCGTCACCTGAAACGACCATTGATTGCAGTGCTGCCGCCTATTTCTTTGCCAGACAACTGACTGAAAGTCTCCATCTCCCGGTAGGACTGGTTATCAACAGTTGGGGAGGTTCGGCTATCGAAGCATGGATGGATGAACCGACATTGAAAATCGTTGAAGGTATGGATATTGAAGCTGCCAAAAATCCCAAGAGGGGAGTTCATCAACGTTTGGAATGTCTGTACAACTCGATGTTATGGCCTGTTAAGAACTTCACGGCACGTGGTTTCTTCTGGTATCAGGGAGAATCGAACATATCCAACTATCAATTCTATGCTCCGATGATGACTGCTATGGTGCAGCTATGGAGAAATGTATGGGAAGATCCCGCTATGCCTTTCTATTATGTGCAGATTGCTCCTCATAAATATAAGGACAGCCGGGATACGGGTGCCGCTTTATTGCGTGAAGCACAGATGGAAGCCCTGAAAACGATTCCTAATTCGGGCATCGTACCCACTACGGATATTGGTGATGAATTCTGCATCCATCCGCCACAGAAAGATGTAGTAGGGCTTCGGTTGGCTACGCTTGCATTGACTAAAACATACGGCATCGGCCGATTGCCGTCCAACGGTCCGATGATGACTAAAGTAGACTATGAGGACAACAAGGCCATAGTAACATTCAATAACGCACCTGCGGGACTGTTCCCTACTTTCGCCCAACTGGAGGGATTCGAGATTGCAGGAGCCGACAAGAAGTTCTATCCAGCGAAAGCGAAGATTATAGGACGTACCAACACGGTAGAAGTATCAAGCGAAGAGGTTGCCCAACCGGTTGCCGTGCGCTATGCTTTCCGTAATTACGTAGGAAATATCACGCTGCGCAACACTTTCGGATTGAGTGCTTTCCCGTTCCGCACGGATACGTGGGATGACGTGAAATAAAGAGCTCTATAGAGGGGATAGTTACCCGGGTTACAGGAGATATAGATCCAATCTGTTGGCAATATATGTCCTGCGTGTTGGGTATATAGATTCAACATGCAGGGTATATAGTTCCTGCAAACAGAAGATATATCGCCAATAAAACAGGCTATCATAGCTTGTGGAGCAGATAACTGCCTAGGAAAACTAAACGAAATTAAACCGGAATGAACGGGGCTAAACTGAACGGGATTAAATTAAACTGAAAAACAGAACTGAACAGGATTAAACCGAACCTGATAACTAAAGAAAGGAAATTATGAAACGATCCATCTTATCTATATGTATACTGCTGGCATCGGTTTCTCTGGTCTTCGCCAATATCTACAAGAAATATGACGTTAGATCAGGGTTATCGGGCAATTGCGTCCGGAGCATCCTCCAAGATAGCATCGGATATATGTGGTTTGCAACACAGGATGGGTTGAATCGTTTCAACGGTATCGAATTTACCAACTACGGACATTCGTCAGAAAACAGTGGAAACAGTTATATGAATATAGTAACGATCTGCCGCCATCAGGATAACAATCAGATTTGGGTGGCCAGTACAGAGAAGCTGTATTTATTCGACTCGCGGGAGGAAAAGTTCTCCGTATTCGATGCACAGACGGAAGACGGGGTGACAGTCAACAGTGCTTTCGGAATGGCTTATGACAACAACGGGCAGTTATGGATCGGAACAGCTAACGGACTGTTTGTCTACAACGAAAAAAAAGGTACGTTGAGGCAGTATCTACATTCTCTTTCCGATCCTCATTCATTGCCGGACAATCATGTGTGGGTGATTTATAATGATTCGTTCGGGACGATCTGGATAGGCACTCGGAACGGTCTGGCGAAATACAACCAACGGACGGACAACTTCACAGGGTATATATCCGAGGACACTTCTTTCGGACGCCCTGCCTGCAACGAGATTATCTCTTTGATGGAAAGTTCGCAGGGAGTATTATGGGCGGGTACATGATACGGAGGACTGGCACGTTTCAATAAGGAAACGGGGCAATTCCGCTATTACTTCGGAGAAGGGGACACGCTTACCATTCCGCGCATCCGCACCTTGTTTCAACGGACGGCCAACTCTTTCTATCTCGGTTCCGACGACGGACTTTATACATTCAACACCACAACAGGAGAATGTCTGCCTACCGACGACGAACAAAATAAAGAAAGTATCTATGCCTGTTATCAGGACAGGGAGGGGGGAATCTGGATCGGGACTTATTTCAGTGGAGTGAGTTACCTGTCTCCCAAGCATAAGGATATCGAGTGGTATTATCCCAATGGTACGGAAAATTCTCTTTCGGGAAATGTTATCAGCCAATTCTGCGAAGATCCCGACGGTAACATTTGGATTGTTACCGAAGACGGGGGCTGAATCTCTTTGATCCCCGGACGAAGAAGTTTAAAAACCATCTGTTGAGAAGCAGTAACCCTAATATCGGTTATCACAATATCCATGCACTGCTCTACAATGAAGGAAAATTGTGGATTGGCAGTTTTTCCCGGGGATTATATATCCTGGATATTCAAACGGGAAAAACGAAAAACTACCGCCATAACCGCGCAAACCCACACTCTATTCCTAACGATCATATCTACTCCATCTATCAAACGAAGGATGGCAGCATTTATTTGGGTACGCTTTCCGGATTCTGTCAGTATGACCCGGAAAGTGATTCTTTCCGGACATTGGAGCCTTTAAGCCATATCTTTATCTACGATATGGTGGAAGACCAGTATGGGGACTTATGGCTGGCAAGTAAAAGAGACGGTATCTGGCGTTACAACCGCCAGACCGGTAAGCTGCACAACTACCGTAACGATCCGGCTAACCCAGCTTCTACCTGTAGCAACTGGGTAATCCGTGTGTATATCGATCACAAACAGCACCTATGGTTCTGCACCGAAGGCGGTGGCATCTGTCGTTATCACTATCAGGAAGACCGCTTTGAAAACTTCTCCACCAAAGAGAATCTGCCAAACAATATCATCTATGGCATACTGGATGATCAATCGGGTAACTATTGGCTTTCTTCCAACAGGGGACTGATCCGGTATGAACTGCAAAACAAACGGGCACAACTCTATACCATCGAGGACGGATTGCAAAGCAACCAGTTCAATTTCCGTTCTTCCCTGCAAGCCAGTGACAGGAAATTCTATTTCGGTGGGGTGAACGGGTTTAATAGTTTCTATCCGTTCAAGTTATCTATTAATAAGGTAAGACCTACGGCGTCTATCTCAGCGGTATATATGCACAGTCCCGATGACAAGGTGAGCCTTAGCAAACGTATTCCTGCTCTTAGCGGACAGGTAACTGTTCCTTACCAGGTGGTATCGTTCGACATCACATTCGAAAGCCTTAGTTATGTGGCTCCCAGCAAGAATTTATATGCCTACAAACTGGACGGTATTCACAAAGAATGGATATACACGGACAAACATAATGTATCTTTTCTCAACCTGCTTCCGGGCGAATATACTTTCCGTGTAAAAGCCAGTAACAACGATGAAGATTGGAGCAATGACGACTGTTGCCTGCATATTGAAATTCTTCCTCCACCCTGGAAAACGATCTATGCCAAAATTTTCTATTTACTAATTGCATGTGGTCTCGCATATTTTCTGGTTAGGCTTTATCTGCGTAAGCAACAGGCAGTGAAAGTAAGAAAGATGAAAGAGATGGAACAAATCAAGAATCAGGAGTTGTTCCAGTCGAAAATTACATTCTTCACTCAAGTGGCACATGAAATCAAGACTCCGGTAAGCCTTATCAAAGCTCCGCTAGAAGCTATTTTGGAAACCCGTGAATGGAACAGTGAAGTAGAAAGCAACCGGTCTGTGATACAGAAGAACACCAACCGGCTGATGGAGCTTATCAAGCAACTGCTCGACTTCCGCAAAGTGGATAAGGAAGGGGATACGCTTTCATTCAATGAAGTAGATATTAACCGGATGATTGAGGATATCATCGACCGTTTCCGTGCCATCTCCCTGACCGGAATATCTTTCAGTGTTTCTCTGCCCGAGGAACATCTGCAATATAATGTAGATCAAGAGGCTTTAACAAAAATCGTCAGTAATCTGCTGACCAATGCCATGAAATATGCCCGTACCTGTATCAGGGTGATTATGGACGAACATTTGTCTTCCGAAGGACGTATTCTTTCTATTTGTGTACGTGATGACGGTCCGGGGATTCCGCAAGAGGAATGCGGTAAGGTGTTCGAACCGTTTTATCAAGTGGGAAATGCCGGTAATAACGGATCGGGAGTAGGTATCGGACTAAGCTTGGTTAAATTATTGGTCGAAAAGCATAATGGGAGAGTTTATATCAACCCTAATTATACCGATGGTTGCGAAGTGTGCGTCGAAATTCCTTATTTGGAGAAAAGAATTCCGACGGCCCACGCCGTCATTTCCATGCCCGACAAGGTTCCCGCTTTGGAAGAAGAGGGCGAACCCGCCGGTTACTCTCTTCTGGTAGTGGAAGACACGACGGATATGTTGGAATTTCTGGCTAAGAATCTGGGAAACGCCTATACGATTCATACCGCTACCAATGGTAAGGAAGCATTGGAATGTCTGGAAACAACAACGGTGGATTTGATTATCAGTGACATCGTCATGCCTCACATGGACGGATTTGAACTACTAAAATCCATCCGTTCCGACAATATGCTTTGCCATATCCCGTTTATCCTGCTTTCGGCACTCGACAGCATCGATTCAAAAATTGCGGGTCTTGACTATGGCGCGGACGCTTATATAGAAAAGCCTTTCTCACTAAGTCACATGAAAGCCACCATCAATAATCTGCTGGAAAACCGGCGTATGCTGTTCAACCACTTTACAACCGTTCCGAATATGTCATACGACCAGACATTAATGAACAAAACAGACGTAAAATGGCTGAACACGATTAATGAAATCATTACCCGAAATTTCACCAATGAAGAATTTACCATCGATAAGATGGCAGAAGAGATGGCTATCAGCCGTTCCAACTTACAGCGCAAGTTGAAAGGGCTGACCGGAATGCCGCCCAATGATTATATCCGGTTGATACGTCTCAAGACCGCCGGAGAACTTCTGCGTGAAGGAGAATACCGGATCAATGAGGTTTGTTTCATTGTAGGATTCAATAATCCTTCATACTTTGCCCGTTGCTTTCAGAAGCAGTTCGGGATATTGCCGAAAGATTATGTGAAGAAAGGAAGCTAGACTTGCCACATTTTAATTCTTATCTTACGTATTATACGGGGAAAAACAAAAATGTGGCAAGGTTAATAATCAATCGTTTAACCCTCAAAAGAACCCTATTTTAAGGGAAGTTTACAAGAAACAATAGGGTGTTTTTACGTTTTTCTGCAAGAAAACTGCATTTTTCATATAATATCCTATTTATCAGCATATAGATTCTACATTTTCATCATAGTATCCTTCCAAAACTTTCCTTTCAATTCAGTACCTGTTTGCACTTAAGCAACCACCAGGATAGACTTGAGCAACCAGACGGATGTACAACGGTTGTTCAAGTGCATTTAATGAATAAATGCAATAGAGTTGGCTAAAGGATGGGAAGAAGTGATTAGTCCCATGCAGACAAAACGACTAATATTACCTGATGAACAAATAAAAATATCCTATCAATTATAAGATAAATAAGGCAGAAAAATACTCATAAAGAACATGTTGATTAATCGTTACCGCTAAAAAGTATATGACGGATTTGTAGATTAACACAGGATGTAAATTGTTAATATACAAACCATTATATTTCAAATTCGAAATATGATGTATATTTGATGTGCCGCTGTCGGGTATCAGATAAAAGAACTGAAAGTTTTGTAGGGGAAGAATTTTAGGAACTCCCGTTATCTGAATCTATTTTTGTTGACGATAGCAGATTCATTAACTTTAAAATCTTAAGAGAATGATAAAACATGTAGTATTGTATCTATTCTTTCTATCTTGTACCTGCCTAGTACAAGCGCAGGATTTCAATATCCGGGGGACAGTTTTCGAAGAAGAAACCGGAATGGGATTAATGGGAGCCGCAGTATTAATTGAAGGAACGACCAACGGAGCTCAAACAGATATGAGCGGTTCCTTCTCACTGTCAGGCGTGAAAATAGGAGATAAACTGGTGGTCAGTTTTATCGGTATGAAAACGGAAATTATTCCTATCACTTATCAAAACCGTTCAAGCGGAATCAATGTTTATCTGAAGAATGATAATTACCAGTTAGAACAGGTAGTAGTAACCGGTTACGGTACGGCCCGCAAAAGGGATTTAACCGGAGCGATTGTCTCTGTATCCGGTGAGGAACTTAAAAATTCGCCTACTAATAATGTAATGTCTTCCCTGCAAGGAAAAATACCAGGACTGATGGTGACCAATTCCGGATCGGCAGGTGCGGAACCGGATATTAAAATTCGTGGTATCGGTACGTTGAATGCCAGCAGTAATCCTTTGTATGTAGTGGACGGTATGTTGATGTCGGACATCAAGTTTTTGAGCAACAGCGACATTGCCAGCATGGAAATTCTGAAAGATCCTTCCTCTCTTGCTATCTTCGGAGTACAGGGAGCGAACGGAGTAATTATTATCACAACCAAACGTGCCGAAGGAAACAAGACATCGGTTACCTACGACGGGTATTTCGGTGCACAAACCGTTTGGAAACGCGACCGGGTAAAGCTGACTAACGCAACTGAATTCACCATGCTCTACAATGAGATGTTGCAGAATCAGGACCCAAACGCTGCTTCATGGGTACCCGACATGCTGGGTACGGGAACCGACTGGCAAAGCAAAGTATTAAGAGAAAGAGCGATGATTACCAATCATAACCTGACGGTATCCAAATCCGGGAAGAACAGCAAGTCTCTATTATCAGTCGGCTATTACAAGCAGGACGGTGTACTGAAATATAATACTTATCAACGTTTCAACGTACGTTTCTCACAGGATTATGACATTACCAAGAATCTGAAAGCAGGAGGAAACATCAACCTCTCACAGATGGATAGCAAACCTGCTTCCGCCAAAATCCAAAATGCTGTTATGGCACTCCCTACCTATGTACCTTATGCTCCGGAAGAAGATTACGACCCGGAAAACCTAGGTTCGCTCTATCATCCGTCTGCCGATATACAATCTAACGTGAACAATCCAGTAGCACAAATGGAGCTTTACAAGGATACGGAGAAGTATCGTGATTACCGCATCATCGGTAACATTTATGGTGAGTGGAACTTCCTGAAAGATTTTACGTTGAAAGCAACCGGATATATGGACCTCGGACTCTATCGGGGCGAACAGTATACACCACGCTATGACGTGAATAACTCTACCAGCCATTCGGCACATAAGAACGATATTACCAATTTCTATCGCAAAAGCGATGAGGCTCGCACCTTCCAGGCAGATTTCCTTTTAAGTTATAAAAAGATGATAACCAATCATCGTATTGATGCAACAGTGGGATATACGGCACGAAAAGCTATTAGTGAAGGCTTCAACGCCAAAGTAGACAGTCTGGCTAACGGAATGAATATCGTACCCAATGATCTTTGGATGCTTAGCATGGGGTCCGTCAACCGTGTTTCCGCAGGTGACTGGTGGAACGAGGAATCTTTTATCTCTTATCTGGCACGTGTGAACTATGCATACAAAGATCGTTATTTACTTACCGCTACTTTCCGTGCCGACGGTTCTTCCAAGTTTTCACCGTCTCATCGTTGGGGATATTTCCCGTCTGTGGGATTGGGTTGGGTAATTAGTGAAGAAGCCTTCATGGAGCCGCTGAAAAAAGTGGTAGACTTCGCTAAGTTAAGAGTCAGTTGGGGTAAACTAGGAAATGACAAGATAGGAAACTATCTTTACTACCCAACCATCAACCCGAAAGGGAAACAAGTCATCATCAACGGAGTGACGCAGTTTATTCCTACTCTTAGTTATGATATCGACAAAAACATTCATTGGGAGGTCATGACAGGTATCGATGTGGGTATCTCCGCACAGCTTTTCAACAACCGCCTAGGCATGGAACTCGGTTATTATAGCAAAACGACCGATGACTTATTGGCTTATGTATCACCTTCTTCCTCGATAGGTGCAGGCTATGCCATTACCAATGCCGGATCCATCAACAACAAAGGATTCGAATTTAGCCTTTCATGGAAAGACCGGATAGGAGATGTGGACTATGGTATCAATGTCAACGGCGCCACCTTAAAGAATAAAGTAACCAAACTGGGTGATAACAACTCGGACATTATTTCAGGAGATTATCATCGTACCTCCGTAGGTCATCCTATCGGTTCTTATTACGGCTACGTACAAGACGGAATCTTCCAGACACAAGAAGAGATCGACAACTATTACCCGATGACATGGACAGCGAAACCAGGCGATATCCGCTATAAGGATTTAAACGGTGACAAAAAGATCACAGATGCCGACCGTACTTATCTCGGTAGCCCGATGCCAACTTTTACCTATGGATTCGGCTTTATGCTCGGCTATAAGAATTTTGATTTGAACGTAGACTTTAATGGTGTAAGCGGTAATAAGATTTTAGATTTGAAGAAAACCGTATCGTGGACGACAACCAACTTTTACGAGAAAAGTCTGCAAAGATGGCACGGCGAAGGAACGTCCAACAAAGAACCAATTCTTGACAAATCACGTGGACACAATTATCTTTCTTCGACCAATCTGCTGGAAAATGGCTCCTATCTCCGACTGCGCAATGTGCAGCTGGGATATACACTGCCATCATCGGCTATCAGTAAGTTGGGTATATCCGGTTTACGTGTCTACGTAAGCGGACAAAATCTGCTGACTTTCAAACATAACACCGGATACACACCCGAAATAGGAGGAAGTGCTCTGCAAGGAGGGATGGACCAGGGAGATACTTATCCATTACCATCGGTGTATACCGTAGGTTTATCCATTAATTTCTAAGTCAACATCGATTGAGCGAAATGACTCATCCCATCCACCGTTGACCTAAAAAGAAATACCAGTTGAGTAAGTGGCTCACCCAATCAACTGTTGAATTAAAAATTAAGTCATTAGAAATATCAACGAATTATGAAACGAATTACTTATATAATAGCAATATTGTTCGCCTGTACCTCTTGCAGCGATACCTTCCTCGATAATGCACCGAAAGGTAAATATCACGAAGGCAATTATGATATGGGTACCGCACAGGAACTTCTCGTCCTTGCCACGTTAATGGACGGATACAACGTATTCGCCCAACAGACCTGGCCTATAACCGCCATGCAATGTCATACAACGGATAACAGTCACCCCGGAGGACCTTCGGGCGACGGTGGGGTAGACTTCAGCCAGTTTCCTACCATGTCATTCACGCCGGCCAACAGTATGTTTAATACCTATTATTCTCTTCAATTCACTGCCATCACCAAAGCCAACGAAGCCTTGCAAATGTTGAAAGACATAGAAGAAGCCAATGGGGAAACAGCAGCAACCAGACAGTACAGGGCCGAAGCCTATTTTATCCGTGCAGCAGCATACTTCCGACTGACACAGGCATTTGGTGCAGTACCCTACGTAGACAGAGTAATGGGAAAGGATGAAGCAATGGCCGACCAGCTTAGTGCAACGGTTATCCGCAACAAGTATCTGTCCGAACTGATCGGAGTGATAAACGACCTGCCTACCCGCAAAGAAGCAGTTAACTCGGGAAACATCGGACGTGCCACCCAAAACGCCGCCCGTGCCATCATCGCCAAAACTTACCTATATGAAAAGGATTACGACAACTGTCTGACCTACACCGGACAAATCATCAGTTCCGAAGATAATGACCTCTCTACTCCTTATGCGGAAATATTTTGGGAAGAGAACGAATTCGGTCCCGAATCTGTCTGGGAAATCAACGCCGACTACAAACCGGACCAAAACATCTCTATCATCGGCGAAAACAACCAATGGTGCCTGATGAACGGTGTCCGCGGATTCCCGAACTTAGGTTGGGGACATAATGCACCCAGTGAAAATCTGATGAACGATTACGAAAGTAACGACCCGCGTTTCGGTGCTACTATACTGGAACACGGTGAAAAAGTGGATGGTGAAGAAGTGGTGGCAAGCAACTACAAATACTTCAACAGGAAAGCCTATTGTCGGAAAAGCGAACGTTCGCTCTACGGACGTGCCGACTGGTGTTATGGTTACTGGAGCAATCTCCGCATCATCCGTTATGCCGACATCGTACTGATGCACGCCGAAGCTGCCTGCGAAACCAATGACCTTGATGAAGCAAAGAGAAAGCTGGAAATGGTAAGAGCCCGTGCCCGTAACGGTCAGTCGGTATTACCCGAAATAAAGACTACCGACAAAGACGAATTAAGAGAGAAAATCCGTCACGAACGCCGCATCGAACTGGCGCTGGAATTTGAACGTTACTTCGACCTGGTACGTTGGGGAATTGCCGAAGACAAAGTAGCCAACTTCGTTGTCGGCAAGCACGAGGTATTCCCTCTCCCGCAAACGGAAATCGACAAGTCGAATGGTAAGTTGCAACAAAATCCTAAATATTAATCGAAACCAAATAACAATTATAAATATGTCAAAGATGATATTAAATATAACCGCTACCCTGTTCTCGGCACTCATGCTGTGGAACTGCGTGGAAGATGAATCGACAGTAGGCGAATCAACCGTGAACAACGACAACACCTATTCGCCGCTTACCGTGAAAGCTGCCATGAACGACCAGCAGCAGAAGGTTATCAGTTATTTCTATGAAGGCGCTAATCAGACAACCGGAATGGCTTACAACGGATCTACAAGTAAAACAACCCTTACCACAGGTGCCACAGGAATGGGCATTATGAATCTTGTGATAGGAGTGGAACGTGGATGGATCAGTCGTGAAGATGCTGCCGAACATATCGTAAAGATAGTCCGCTTCCTGAAAACAGCCGACCGTTTTGCCGGAGCCTGGGCACATTGGTACAGACCCGACGGCAAAATCCTCCCCTTCGGAAACCAGAATGAGGCCGGAGAAATTGTGGAAACAGCTTTCATGATGGGCGGATTACTAACTGCCTGCGAATATTTCACCGGTAACAGCGAAGCTGAAAAGGAAATCCGCGAAACGACAAACTATTTTTGGGAGACCATCGAATGGAACCATTTCGTAAACAACGGCCGCTTATACTGGATATGGCACAAAGATACTAATACCTACGAACTACCTTTGATAGGCTGGAACGAAACTCTGTTGGTATACATATTGGCTATGGCAGCACCGGACAACCATAAAGTATCGACAGATATCTACAAGAATTGTTGGCAAGGCCGCAACTTTGCCACTCCCGGCAGAAAAACATATGGTTACCTGATGCCATTAGGCACTGAATATGGCAACGCACTTTTCCTGTCTCAATATTCTTTCCTTGGACTGGATCCCAGAGCCATGGAAGACAAATATACCTACTACTGGACACAGAACGTAAGCCATACAATGATCAACCGCCATTACTGCATATACGAAGCTCCAGAAGAGTATAAATATTCAGAATCCGACTGGGGACTAACCGCCTGTGGAGGGTGCGGCAAAAATCCTGAATACAAATCGCGTGAACCATTCAAAGACGACGGTATCATTGCACCTACGGCAGCAATCAGCGCTTTTCCATATACCCCGTTCTACTCTACACAAGTATTGATGAACCTGATAAGAAATTATCCAAAACTAAACGGTACTTACGGACTTAACATATCCTACTGCCCTTCTGATAAATCGGTAGGAACGGAATATCTGGCAATGGAACATGCACCAATGGCCATCATGATGGAAAACTACCGTACAGGACTTATCTGGAAACTCCTGATGAAAAACGAATATGTGCAAAAAGGCCTCCAACTGGCAGAAATCAGAACGAGTCCCGAATATACCCCGGGATTTTATCTGGCAACAGTCAACACCGCAACCCATGTATATGATATGATGCGTCATCCCGATCGTGAAAAGTATGAAATAGATTTCTATACGAAGAATTCGGGTAACGGACTGCTTGTACTGGCTAATACGAAAAACGAAGAGATTTATCGCACCAATATCGAACTGACAGCAGGAACCAATATCATTTCTTTCTTCGACAACTCCATCCTTAGAGGAAAGAAATACACGCTCACAGTGACCGATGGTGCAAACCAGTCTTATTCTATTCCTGTAACTTTAAGATAAATAACAACGATGAAGAAATTATTGACTACCATAATGTGCCTGATTTTAATAACGGGAATTTCCACAATGAAGGCCCAGACTTCAACAAATACTGAAGTTCCCTCCAAACTCGTAAAAAACGAACACGGAAGCTGGCAACTGATAGTGAACGGAAAACCTTTCATCATGCTGGCAGGCGAATTGCACAACTCTTCGGCCTCAACCACCGAATATCTGAACAATCTGTGGACTCCCTTGAAAACACTGAACCTGAATACGGTGCTCGCCCCAATCGCTTGGGAACAGTTTGAACCGCAAGAGGGTATATTTGATTATACATTGATAGACAATATGATAGATGGAGCCCGGAAAAACGGACTCAAACTGTCTATCCTGTGGTTCGGCAGCTGGAAAAACGGAGAATCGAGCTATGCGCCTACTTGGGTGAAAGAGGATACCAAGCGTTTTTTCCGCGTAAAAAGCGTGGAAGGCAAAGAAATCGAAACGCTTTCCCCTTTCTGCGAAAATACCATGAAAGCGGATGCCAAAGCATTCAGAACATTGGTGGAATACATCAAAAAGGTGGATCAGACAACGGGAACAATCATCGCCCTGCAACCGGAAAACGAAGTGGGTATCTTTCAGGATATGGACTACTCGAAAGCCTCACTTGCGGCATATGGACAGGAGGTTCCGCAGACACTTATCCAATATATGAAAAAGAACCGCAAAAACCTGCGTAAAGAGCTGCTTTCCGTATGGGAGGAGAATGGAGCCAAGACTTCCGGCACATGGAAAACGATATTCGGAGATAATGTCTGGAGCAAGAGTTTCTACACTACTTGGCAGTATGCCACTTACATAGATTTTATCTCTGCCGGTGCGAAAGAGATTTATCCGCTACCTACCTTCTGCAACTGTTGGCTGGTGCAAAAGCCTGATGACATGCCCGGAGTTTATCCCAACGGCGGACCGGTATCCCGTGTAATGGACATCTGGAAAGCAGCCGCACCGCATATCGATGTGCTTGCTCCGGATATTTATCTGTCTGACTTCAAGAATATTGTGGCAGACTATCACCGGGCAGACAATCCGTTGCTGATTCCCGAAGCAGTGATGAAACCGGCTAATGCTTTTTGGGCATTCGGCGAACACAGTGCACTTTGTTATTCACCTTTCGGTATCGAAGATGGAGCGGATAATTTCGTCTTTGCCCAATCCTATAAAGTGCTGAATGAATTGATGCCGCTTATTTCCGAATACCAAGGCAGCAGCCGCATGATTGGCGTAATGAAAATGCCGGGTGAATCGGAACGTATAGTGACGATGGGCGATTATCAACTATGTATTAAATACGATGCCGAAGATGCTTACGGATTGATTATCCAAACCGGAAAGAATGAGTTCGTCGTTGCCGGAATCAACCTTAAGGTTTATTTTACTTCTACCAACAAAAAGAAAACGGGCTATATCAA
Source organism: Bacteroides sp. MSSM.1001136sp1_RTP21357st2_D2_RTP21359_211015 (assembly GCF_040913205.1). Lineage (NCBI taxonomy): Bacteria > Pseudomonadati > Bacteroidota > Bacteroidia > Bacteroidales > Bacteroidaceae > Bacteroides > Bacteroides sp. MSSM.1001136sp1_RTP21357st2_D2_RTP21359_211015. The sequence goes on from NZ_JBDFVF010000002.1 coordinate 152,720, forward strand.
GCAAGTATGGGAAGGCGGTTATGATACAGACGGTGAATGGAAAGCCACCCGTTTGCTCAATGGTGACGAAACTTACCACAACGCTGTACTGATTGCCAAAGGACGTCGTACGTTTACATCGGAAAAGAGTAACAATTACAATGCCGACCACAGCAACGAGATATTTGTTTACTCACCTACTTCCTATCAGGCAGTCTGGAGTCCGGGTATATATCGTGTGACAACCTATTTACGGTAAAACCTGTTCATTCATATGTGAATAGGTAAAATCAGATATAAAATAGATCAGTCCTATTCAGATATGAATAAGTATAAAACTAATAACCAATAATTAAACAGTATGAAACACATATATTATATATTTATCTCTCTTTGCATGAGTCTATTCACTTGGAGTTGTAAAGATTCCGAAGAGATAGCCCCGGCATCTCTGACTATCAACAAGAATGAATTGTCATTCACCGGATATAAAAGCACTCTTGCCGTCAAAGTAAATGCCACCCGTCGTTGGAGTGCCGTTGCTTCCGAATACTGGATTACCATAAGCCCGGACAACTATCCCGGAGTAAATGAGAGTTTCATAGCGAATGTAGCTGTCACTGTTTCCGACAATGCAACAGGTCAGCCCCGCGAAGGACATGTCACTTTTTTCCTACAAGACGAAGAGGTAATCACCCTGACCGTCAAGCAAAGTATTCAGGATGAAGGAGAAAGACCGGATGAAGAGTTTCCTATCACATGGGCCAATTTGCAATGGTGTGCCGCTAGCGTAATCAATGAGGGAGACGATTTTGAAGCTGGTTCGTGTGTGTTTGCCGACGGCATCACCAATTCTGTTGACAGCGAAACAGGAGAAGAAATTACCTGCGATATCGGTTATTCTCTTACTGATACAGATCCGTCCGGAGAAGATTGGATATGGACTTCCTGTCCATTTAATCAAGACTGGGGCAACAACTTCTATTATCAGGGACGTATTAAAAATCTCACTGTCGGCACTTACTTTTATACATTCCGTTTCCGTAACGGTTCGGGACCTTACAAATATGCAGGAACAGGCGGATTATGGGATGGAGAAGTAAACGTCAACGGAAAGTTTGAAGTGAAAGGAGAGGAAGAAGATGAATACGCAAGCATAGAAGATTACAGTAAATTATCTGTCAGCTGGGCAGAACTTGGCAGCTGGGTGGCTAAAAATCCCATCGAAAAAGAAGAGCAGTTTGAAACCGGTGCACAGATTTATATTGAAGGACTGACGAATCTTCAAACTGGTACGGCCAATAAACACGTAACATGTGAAATAGGTTACTCCACAACAGATACCGATCCGTCAAATGAGAGCTGGACATGGACATCTTGCCACTGGAACGGACAATGGGATAACAATCATTATTACCAGGGAAAAACACCTGCAATATCCACATCAGGAACGTACTATTACACTTTCCGTTTCCGAATAGACGAAGGAGCTTATGCTTACGCAGGAACAAGCGGATTGTGGAACGGGACAACCAGTACGTTTAAAACCTTCGAAGTGAAAGGAGAGGAAGAAGAAGACGATGGTATAGACTATAGTAAGCTCTCCGTCACTTGGGCAAATCTCCAATGGGATGGAGAAAACATCAGTGTGGGAGAAAAATTCAATGCCGGCTCGAAAGTATTCATTAGCGGACTGACCAATTTGGCAGAACCGGCAACTTCCGGAAACAAACATGTGACGTGTGAAATTGGTTACTCTGCAACAGATCCGAACCCTTCTGGTGCTGGCTGGACATGGACCACTTGTCCCTGGAATAGTGACTGGGGAAATGAGTATTATTATCAAGGCTTTACTCCGGCTGTTTCAGAAGCAGGAACTTATTATTATACTTTCCGCTACCGGATAGACAACGGAGCTTATGTCTATGCAGGAACAGACGGATTATGGAATGGCGCAAACAGCGTCTGCGGAACTTTTCAGGTAACAAGGTAACTGTGTTTTTAGCATATATGCCGGACTAACAATTGATGGTCCGGCATATATCTATCATTCAACAACAAGCCTTTACTCGTGATTCCACCAAATATTTGCTAACTGCTAGCAAATTAAACTGCTTTATTGTATCTTCGATTTTTCTCTTTATCTTTGTAATAAGTACATTCCATGCTAATACAATACGAATGAGATACAATTGGATTCTTTTTGGACTATCTATTTTATTATCCTTTACCTGCCTCTCTCCAGGTATAGCACAGACACCTGTGCAAATCACCAACTATAATTATAAGAACTATAAAGGCGGAATTCAGAACTGGGGCATTACGATTTCTCCCGAACAGATTCTATATAGCAGCAACAATAACGGACTATTAAGATACAACGGCAACGACTGGACTCTTCTCGAACCGGGTGAACGTAGTACCGTACGTACAGTGCGTTGTATCGGTGACCGAATTTATACAGCAGGCGATAATAATATCGGCTACTGGAAATATGACGCAAACGGAAAAATAAACTATATCTCCCTTCTACCGTTGGTAAATAAACTGGGAATCAAAGGAGAAACTTTCTGGAGCATAGGAGAAACTGAAGGCAAAGTTTATTTCCATTCCTTCGGCAACATTATCTGGTATGACGGTAAGGAGATGGATTACCTAGTCAGAAATGATTGTTGTGTTTCTCTCTATCCGATAGGGAAAAGGCTGTTTACTCAAAAGTGCGGCGGTCCTCTTATGCAGATTCGCGGTAGCCAACTGAAGAGCTTTTGTGAGGATACCACCTTTCTGAACGGAGAAACTAAATTCATGTATCAAATCGCTAATGACGAGTATATCATAGGACAGACCAGTGGAAAAATATTCACCCTGAAAGAAAATAAGGTAACCCCATTCATCCAATTGGAGAATAAAAATCAGATTCCCGTCCGAATTGATTGTGGAAGTATCTGGAAAGACGAGATACTTGCTGTCGGAACCATTGGCGACGGCTTATTCCTGATTAACCTGAAAAACGGACAACAGACACATTATCATTCTTCGCAATTGCAAGATCTCAATATTCACGGTTTGTGTTTCGCCAACGAAAACTTTCTATGGCTTTCGCTCGACAACGGAATTTCATCGGTTATCCTCCAACCGGCAACTTATCTCTGGAAGACAAACACTGATATAGGTACTTTCTTCGACGCAGCCTATTTCGATGGAAAGACTTATATCGGCTCCAATCAAGGTATTTATCTTTATGAGGAAGATGGCAGGAAAATGCAAACTTCCATGTACCCTCTCCAGTTTTGCAACTTAAAAAATGAATTGTTATGCGGTACTACTACCCAGCTATTTAAAATGAAAGCCGGTCAAGCCAATTTCGAACCGTTCTACAACATAAACGGTGTCAGACAGTTTGAATATATGGCTGATCGTGGCGATGAATATATCTTCTTACGTTCTTATTCTGGTATTGCCCTGCTCGAATATAAAAACAACACCTGGAAATACAAGTCTTTACTTATGAATACGGAAGATTACGCCAACATCATGCCAGAAAATCTTCATACGGTATGGGCTATCCATCCGGAAAAAGGAATCTTCCGCCTACGTATCAACAAAGACCTAAATCAGATAACGGATTTCGAGAACTTCGCCGAAATAGACGGATATGCCAATTATAACAGAATCAGTCTGGTAAAAGTGGAAGATAAAATTCTGTTTGCGACGCCTAAAGGAATATACATGTTCGATATTACCGGGAAGAGTTTCAGAAAACAAGAACAAATAAGCAGGGAAATAGTATATCTGAACAAGTTGCAATCTATAAAACCAGCCTACAAGAACAATATCTGGGTAGCTACGGATGAAGAGTTGTTCCTCTATCACATTGCGGATTTATCTGCCGAATTAATAATGCACTGGCCATTTGTTGATAATGAACTTATGCTTTACGACAAACATTATAATCTGAAATCGATTAATGATTCAATTACGTTTGTTTCTACCTGTGAAGGAACTGTTGTTATCAACAATAGAATGGTAAACCACCATGTCTCCAATCCGTGCCCGTTACAGATAGAGACTTTCTGTTTCAACGATTATGATAACAATACTTTTTATGTAGATTTCCACCAGCAGGAAATAGAATTACCTAATACCGCCACCAATATCACTATTCAAGTCACTACGGGACTGGGGAGTCATGCCACTTCCATCTCTTACCGCCTTCCTGGGGTAACGAATGAATGGAGTCCATGGCAGACGTCAGGTACTATTTACTTCACCAACCTGCCGTCCGGTGCTTATCAACTCGAAATAAAAGATAGCAATCAAAACACATTAATAGTCCCGATACTCGTATCTCCGCCTCTCTACAAACGAACATGGATGATTGCGCTATATATATTGTTATTGGTAATAATCACCGTCGGAATAGTGACTCTCTTCAGCGAACGAAAACGGAAAAGATTACTCAAACAATACGAAGAGGAACAGAAGAAACATGTGGAAGAACTGCAACACCAAGCCTACGAACAACTGCAGGAGAAAGTAAGGAACCAAGAAAGTGAACTTAAAAACCGGATGCGTTTCTTAACTCAAAAACAAGAATTGCTGGACGCTATTTCTACAGAAGTGGAAACACAAAAGAATGAACTGGGCGACCGGTATCCTAACAAGCTCTACCTCCGATTAATGAAAATTATTCAGCAGGGCGCTACGGAAAAAGATAAGTTATTATCTTTTGAAAACTACTTTGTAGAAGTGCACTATGAATTTATGCTACGCATACAAAAGGTTTATCCGGACTTATCACCTTCGGAATTGAAATTCTGTTGTCTGATACGCGCCAACTTATCTACCAAAGAAATTTCTGTTATTATGGGGATTGCAATTCGTTCTGTCGAATTGAAGAAGTACAGGCTCAAACGGAAACTTAATCTTGATCAGGATAGTAGTCTGACATCCTATATACTTAGTATCTGATAGCAGCGCGATAATCAATTATTGATACGATAACTAATAAAACAGCTCTTTTTAAATAAAATAATAGAAGAAAGCGAACAATAGAGTAAGAGTGTAAAACTGCTGAATTCTAGAGTTCGCTCTCTTATGTTTGATGTTTAATCTTTCATTTATTGTCAGATTAGAAAGATGATTCCTATTCGAATTATATTTTCAATAAGAAGCTGTTGCCGAAATGCCTTCTTTCTCCAATAAAGCCACAATACGGTCTAACTCTTCATGCGTAGCTTTCTGCAAATCGTGATCGGGAGTTTCCCGGTCAATTGTATAAATCATCACTTGACAGGGAGCAATTTCTTTCACTGCTTCTATCCAGGGATGCACATACTTGTCGGATGTATTATCTACATCTCTTCCCTGATAACTTCCTTTCAGGAACATCGTTTGTATGATGCAATTTCCTTTGAATTCTTTCATCTTTTCGATAGTCTTCTTAACAGAGTATTTTCCGTTAGGACGATCCAATAAATGAATATATTCTTCATCCACCGTATCCAGTTTCAAGATATTATTATCTATTTTATTCAGTGCTTCGAATACGGCAGGACGATCAATAAACGTAGAGTTACTTAATACGCTTACTTTCGCTTTTGGAAAATACTTGTCACGAAGTGCAAGCGTATCTTCTATGATTTCCGGGAAGTGAGGATGCGCAGTCGGTTCACCGTTTCCGGCAAATGTCAATACATCGGGAGCAGGACCGTTTGCCTGCATATCTTTCAATTTCTCTTCGAGAGCTGTGCGGACTTCTTCACGGGTAGGCAGAAGTTTCTTCGTACGATGTTCGGCATTGAAACCGCACTCACAATAAATGCAGTCGAATGAACAAACCTTACCGTCATCCGGCAACAAATTGATTCCCAAAGAAACGCCCAAACGGCGGGAATGGATAGGGCCGAAGATGGGTGAAGAAAAAATAATAGTCATCTTATTCTAATTTTATCATTTACAATTTACATACTTTATCAACTAATAATCCATAGTCAATACCGCAAAATTAAACTGCTCACTTTGTCTACTAATTTCTCCAATTAGTTGCGTACAAAGATAGCCTAAAACTTAATACGCAGTTGCATTTGTATATCTGCTTTTTTATTTCCACAGATCAAATCGTTGCCGGAACCTATCTCGTTACGGTCCAGATAGACAGTTTCGCCGAACTTGGTTATCAATAGAAAGTGTTTGTTCAGTTCATATTTGAAACGGATACTACACCGGAATCCACGACCTTGAAAAGACGGAGTATAAAACGTATAAAGCAATCCGCTTTCCGAAGCATATACACGCGAGTCATAATCGTCTGTAAAAAAGTAACTGCCCTGAACGTCAGCAAACAGCCTGGCCCAAGGCAGTTGGGAGGATATCATTTGTGTAACCTGATATCCTTTATTAGCAGCTCTGTCCTGAGAATGAAAATGATTATAATCTAAAGTTGTACGACTGCTTAACACATCTCCTAAAGAATAGTTCAAACGATAGCGAAGTTGATGGTGAAAAATAGGAAGTGTTAGTGTTCCTTTACTACCTGTCCAGTCACGCTCTTTTTGTTTATAACGATACCTTAGATACATGGATAAATTGCTGTATGGAGTAAAAGTGCTTTGGAACAGAGCATCTGTTCCGCGGGAGGGTTTATTCACTCTGTATTTTTTCCACGGAAAGGAAAACAAATCGAATGAGGCGAAAAACTTCCAATAAGCAAAAGGAGAAGTTTCCAAGCCGATATAATATCCCTGTTCATTTTGTGTCGTACTTCCTTCACCGAATGAATGGGCAAACATAGCCCAATAGTTATAAGAATAAAACCGATGTATCAACATGATTTGAGTGTTTTGAACCGGTGAATATTGCAAACGATTCAAAGAAGCCCAACCTTGTTTTCCGATTGCCGTCTCTCCCTGAAAAGAAAAACGATGCCATCGGTAAGCATAATCTATTCCCAGATTATAGAAGTTATTTCCATGAAGATTGTATTTGGAATAACCTGTTAATTCCGGTTCGTATGGTCGGTTGAAAAGGTAGTAAATACCGGTGATACCCAATCGGATACGGTTGTGTTGATAACTCGCGTGTCCACCTGTTAATTGCATGGTGAACAGGTTCTTTTTATCCGCTTCCTTTTGACTTCGATGCAGCCCGGTTTTGTAGATAGAAGTGATTGTTCCATCAGTGATTACTCCATCCAGAGAACGGTGTGAATAGAAACCAGAAATATCCCAATCTTTTGTCAAAGAAACAGTGGCAGCTACTCCTCGAAAATAGTTGTATTCGTCAGCAGAAGAATGTTTCTTTATCCCGCTATTACGGTTATTGAAAGAAGAAGCGTAAACTGTTTTTCCCATCAAATAATCAGTACTAATCACCAGACCTTGTCCGAAACTAAGCCGATAGTTACCAACAGCTAATGCTTTTAATCGTCCACAATCTTTTAATAACAGATAAAAGGAATAATAATCATAGCCGTAGCGATTATGTAAAGCTCCAAAAGGTTCTCCAGCATCTTTTTCAGCAACGACTCCTGCATAGAGCCGGTCACTGTATCGGAAACTGTATTTCACAGAGTTATAAACAGAAGGTCCTAAATAGGTATGTTCATAACCTTTTCGCTTATAAAATGGTATATCAAAGCGAGTTAACAGTTCATTCTTTCCATACTTCGCTGCGTTTTTCAACAGGCTTTTCCACCGGAAAGCAGGTTTATTGTTAATAGCTTTTATACAGACGAAAGGCAGTAAATACTGGATTGTTTGCTTATCCATCTCTTCTACCAGTTGAAGTTCATAGATGGTTTTCATCTGTCCATGTATATAGATGTAGGCCAACAGATGTTCAATCTGAATATCACTAAGGAAAGGAAACTGTTCGAGTTGTTCACGGGTAGCAACATTCAAATTTACTGGTTCTTGCATACGATTGGAAAGTTCTTCCAATTCATTTTCCCAATTAGGAGTATTAACAGAGTTATCAGTTCCGTTATTAACAGATAAATCTTCAAGAACATCTTCTAAAAGACTTTCAGAAGGGTTTTGAGCACTACAAGCAGGAATTATTAACAGGCTGTTTATAATACTTATCAACCGTAAAAGTTGAATAGTTTTCATCAATAAAATGGTTTATTCTTCCTGCTTTTTAACAGATAAGGCCGCAAAGATACTTTAAATAGGTTAACATCGAAGAGAAATGTCTGAATAATAAAAATTTTAATTCTATTTTTGTATCGTGAAAAGGAGGCTTAACATAGTAGTAATGACGCTGTTTGCTATTGTTTGTTGTTCGTTGCGCCTGCAAGCTCAAGAAAAACAAAGCATCAATGGATATTTGGTTCCGATGTGTATCTACAATGGAGATACCATTCCATGTGTCCAGTTAAGAACTGTGTATATTTTCCGTCCGTTGAAATTCAAGAATGAAAAAGAACGCCAGGAATATTATCGCCTGATCCGCAATGTGAAAAAGGTATATCCTATCTCCAGAGAAATTAACCAAGCCATCATCGAAACTTACGAATATCTTCAGACATTACCCAATGAGAAAGCCCGTCAAAAACATATCAAACGGGTTGAAAAAGGATTGAAAGAGCAATATACTCCCCGAATGAAGAAACTTTCTTTTGCACAGGGAAAACTGTTGATTAAATTAATAGACCGCCAAAGCAATTCTACCAGCTATGAACTGGTGAAAGCATTTATGGGACCTTTCAAAGCGGGATTCTATCAGACTTTTGCTGCATTGTTCGGAGCCAGTTTAAAAAAAGAATATGATCCGCAAGGTGAAGACAAACTAACGGAACGTGTGGTGTTGATGGTAGAGAACGGACAGATCTAAAATCAATCGGCTTATAAGTTTATCAACCTTATAAGCCAATTTATCAACTACTCAACCCTACTAGTTATCATTTCAAGAATTAACAAGCTTCCTGCAAGGTATTAATTTCTGTTTTCTCAGAAGTTAATACTTGAGTTCCCAGCTATTAATACTTATCATATAGGCTGTTAATACCTGACAACTCAAGTATTAACAGCCTGAAAACGCACTATCAACAACTATAATAATAACTACCCAATACCCATAGAATCAACATGGCTCCATATAGTTATAAACAATACATAGTTATTGATTATAAATGAATTAACTAAGCTATTAACTCGTTATAAACAACTTATTAACCAATCCTGTATTATAGCTATTAACGTAACTTTTTGAACAAATCCCAAATCACAATACCGGTAGTTACGGAAACATTCAAAGAGTGTTTCGTTCCGTATTGAGGAATCTCTATACAGCCATCCGAATGGTTAATAACCTCCTGCTGTACCCCTTTCACTTCGTTTCCCATTACGATAGCGTACTTCTTGGTTTTATCCAGCTGAAGTTCATCAAGCATGATGCTTCCTTCCACCTGTTCTACAGAATAAACGATATACCCTTCGTTTTTGAGGTTATCAACAGCATCAACAGCGTTATTAACATACTTCCAGTCGACAGTGAACTCCGCACCCAATGCAGTCTTATGCATTTCAGGGTGTGGCGGGGTAGCTGTTATACCACACAGATAGATACATTCAATACGGAAAGCATCCGAAGTACGGAACACAGAACCTATATTGTGCAAACTACGAATATCGTCCAGCACTACTACTAGAGGCAGTTTTTCAACCTGTTTAAACTCTTCGGCACTGATACGGTTCAGTTCTGTTATTTTCAGTTTACGCATACGTCTTTTCTTTTATTATGTTCTTGTCCACAAAGGTAATTCTTTTCAGTTAACAAGATGTTGATAACGGTTTAAAACCTGTCAAAACTATCGGCAAAGATTTTGAAAAATAATTCTTGCATTATTCAAAAGAAGGTATAAGAGGCCTTCGTTATGAACATTCCAAAAAACTAACCCAAAACTTTCTACACAGACATAAACATATTTTTCAGCACTTATCTGCCTGTTTATATCCATAAAGTTTTTAACTTTGCACTTTATCAACAGGGAGTTAATAGCAAACTCCTATTTGACGGCATTTAACGATGCTTTCATTGATAATGAAGCAAGTAGAATAGAATATCTTGTCCTTTACATCAGTTCATAACCAACTCATAAAACAGAAGTATGGACTAATAACTTATCCGGCAAGAAAAATCGTATTTATTTGCTAACATTATTAACAGGCTATCATCACTAACAAAGGATTTTTTTAAAAGGAAAGAAATAAGAATATTATTATGAATGAACTCATAAAGGCTATTAACGAGCTAAAGAAAGAAAAGAATGCAATCATTTTGGGACACTACTACCAGAAGGGGGAAATACAAGACATCGCTGATTATGTTGGCGACAGTTTGGCATTGGCTCAATGGGCAGCCAAAACGGAAGCGGATATTATTGTGATGTGTGGCGTTCACTTTATGGGGGAAACGGCAAAAGTGCTTTGTCCGGACAAGAAAGTGCTGGTGCCCGACATGGCGGCAGGTTGTTCGTTGGCGGACAGTTGTCCGGCGGATCAGTTTGCGCAGTTTGTCAAAGAGCATCCGGGATACACCGTTATTTCTTACGTCAATACGACGGCTGCAGTGAAAGCGGTAACGGATGTGGTGGTGACTTCCACCAATGCGAAGCAGATTGTGGAAAGCTTCCCCAAAGATGAGAAAATAATCTTTGGTCCGGACCGAAATCTGGGGAATTATATCAACTCAGTTACGAACCGGAATATGTTGCTTTGGGACGGTGCCTGTCATGTGCATGAACAGTTCTCTGTTGAAAAGATTGTGGAATTGAAGACGCAGCATCCCGAAGCATTGGTGCTGGCACATCCCGAATGTAAGAGTACGGTTTTGAAACTGGCGGATGTGGTAGGGTCTACGGCAGCATTGTTGAAGTATGCAGTGAATCATCCGGAAAACACCTATATTGTGGCTACCGAATCGGGTATCTTGCATGAGATGCAGAAGAAGTGTCCGCAGACGACGTTTATCCCTGCTCCACCGAACGATAGTACGTGTGGATGTAACGAGTGTAGCTTCATGCGATTGAATACGTTAGAGAAGCTCTATGAGTGTCTGAAGAATGAGTCACCGGAGATTACAGTAGATCCGGAGGTGGCTAAGAAGGCAGTGAAGCCGATTCAACGAATGTTGGAGATTTCGGCTAAGTTGGGATTATAAATTTTAGTTTATCTGGAGATATTACAATAAAAAAGGATTATAGCTGATAAAAAGCCATAATCCTTTTTTATTGTAGTTTTAAACATTGTTGTCTATTTCTTAGTGGATAATAGAGAACATATACTAAAATCCCTTATAAGCTGACACTGACTTTCTCCTGTTGTTTTTTAATCTTTATTTTGCCTTCACAAAGGATGTTGCGACTATTATCGCCGATACGGAAAACGTATGTGCCGCCATCAACAATCCAGGCTGATTTCTTGGCATAGAAGGATGCCAGGTTTATCTTTGGAATACAGATAGTGAGCAACTGACTCTCGCCCGGTTTCAATAAACGCGTTTTGGCAAAGCCTTTCAGTTCCTGTTCCGGTTTGTCCTGATTTCCTTTAGGGGCAACCACATAGACTTGAACAACTTGTTTGCCAGTGGTGGCACCTATGTTTTTAACGTTGACACTAACCTCTATGGTATCGTCAGAATGTGTATCCCCATTCCTTACGTTTAACTTTAGTCCCTCAAACTCAAATGTGGTATATGTAAGCCCGTATCCGAATGGATAAGATACGTTCAGTCTCTGCTTGTCAAACCAACGGTAGCCTACATATATGTCTTCCTCATATTCTGTATAATCTATGTTTTTACGGTCATTCTTATTTTCATCGCCCCATCCACTTATGTCGGGAGAATCAAGCGGGAAATTTTTCGTAGAAGCATGGTCACTTAATTTCTCGGGTAATGTCATGGGCAAATGTCCTGACGGTGCTACCTTGCCTGTCAGCATATCGGCGATGCTGTGTCCAATTTCCTGTCCACACTGCCATGGCAACAGGATAGCATCGGGAATATCTTTCCATGAAGCGGTCTCTATAGCTCCTCCTACATTGAGCACTACCACAATCTTCTTTCCTGCCTTGTGGAACGTATCAGCCACCTGAGTAAGCAGTGCTTTATCATCGGCATCAAGCTCGAAGTCAGCTGCCGGACGGTCACGGCCTTCACCTGATTGACGTTGGATGGTGACGATGGCAATATCGTTATTCTTGACAGCATCTGCCAAAGCATCCGGAATAAATTCCGGGGCTACAGGATTTCTTTGCCACCACTCCAGCTTTGCCATCTTTTCATCGTAAGCCCATAGATATTTGGTATATTCAGACACCAGATTATTGTCAACATTAAAACCGGCATTGCGCATCCCCTCGACAAGCGACACGATATAAGCCTTATTTACATCACCAGAACCAGTACCTCCGGCAATGGGTCTATAAGAGCCGCAACCGAAGAGAGCTACATTTTTCGTATGAGTAAGAGGTAACAGGTTTTCGTTGTTCTTCAGTAAGACTGTACCTTCGGCAGCAGCTTCACGCACTATCTGAGCATGAGCCTTTAGATTGGGATTACTGCTGAATTTATATTTATTGAAGCGTGGAGTCTTAACGACATACGCTAACATGCGACGCACACAGGCGTCAACATACTTTTGGTCGAGTTTGCCATTTTCCACAGCTTCCACTATCTCATTGATAAATTTAGGTGAGCCTGGTTCTACAAGGTCATTACCGGCAGTAATACATTTAACCGCGTCAAAGTATCCACCCCAGTCAGTTACCACTATGCCGTTGTATCCCCAGTCGTTACGAAGAATGTCGGTGAGCAGGTCACGACGTGAGTTGGTATACTCACCGTTAACCTTGTTGTAAGAACTCATCACTGTCCATGGCTGTGATTTTTTCACTGCAATTTCAAATGGTTTAAGATAAATCTCGCGAGCTGCCCGTTGTGACACTCTGGCATCATTACCTAAACGGCGTGTTTCTTGATTATTAAAAGCGTAGTGCTTGAGTGAAGTACCTACACCATTACTTTGAATACCATTGATATAAGCGGCTGCTATATTTCCACTAAGGACAGGATCTTCGGAGAAATACTCGAAGTTGCGGCCGCAGAGAGGATTTCGTTGGATATTGTTACCGGGAGCCAAAAGTACATCCACGCCATATTCGAGTACTTCGTTTCCCATGGCTTTAGTGGCACGATATACAATGTCTTCATTCCAAGAAGCTGCAAGACTTGTCCCGATAGGAAAACCTGTACAATTGTAGGTATTACTATCGTAATTACGCTTGGTATAGATACGCAGACCGGCAGGCCCGTCGGCCATTACCGTAGGCGGTATTCCCAGACGGGGAATGCTATGAGTGTTTCCTGCCGCACCGGGGATGTATTTCTCCGTATTGCCTATTTGGGTACCTTGGGCATTCTGATTGGCAGCTAGCTCACCAACCAGCAGTGTCGCCTTCTCACGCAGTGTCATTGCATTGAGAATTTCATCGATATTGTCGGTACGAAGCTGGGGCGCTTGTGCCAATGATGCTGTAGAAAATGCAGCTACAGCCATTGTTAAAATAATATTTTTCATCATTTTCTATCTGTATTTTAACGATTTGGAGTAGTCCAACGATAAGTTTCGGTGGCTTTGTTTGATGTTTATAGCTTGGTCTCCTGTTGTAATACGGAAATCGCCGGCTTCAAGAATCCAGTGTTCATCGTAACCAACGTAAGCAAGGTCGCTTGCGGGAAGTTCTAATGTCACCGTTTTCGTTTCGCCAGGTTTCAAACTTATCTTGTCAAATGCGCGCAGGCGTCTTATATCCGGAGAAGTAGTAGCCACAAGATCGCTGGAGAAGAGAAGTACGCTTTCCATACCTTCACGAGAACCGGTATTGGTGACATCAACCGAGAAAGAAAGCGTATCCTTATGGGTGAATTCTTTACGGTTGACACACAGGTTGGAGTATTTGAAAGTAGTATAACTAAGGCCATAGCCGAAGAGCCACTGTACATCTATAGTCGCTTCGTAGTTGTAGACACCGGCCATAGTAGCTGAAACTTCCCCTTTCTTATAATCGTACGTGACAAGAGCTCCATGATGCTTGGGATAGGTGAACGGCAGACGACCACTGAAGTTCTCATCGCCTGCCAACAGGCTTGCAAGTGCCTCACCACCATAGTTGGAAGGAAGCATAATGTTGACAATAGCCTTTGCTCCCGGAACTATAGAGTTAATAAGCCGCGGACGACCTTCGTTGAGAATCAATACAACAGGTTTACCTGTAGCATAAAGGCGGTTCACCAAATCTATCTGATTAGTAGACAGGTTGAGGTCGTTGATATTCCCTTGAGTCTCGCAGTAACTGGTTTCTCCGATACAAGCTACGACAATGTCAATATCCTTGGTGGCAGCTATAACCTTGTCGAAATCCCCGACATGTTCCACACCCCAGTTACCGACCCACTGATCGGTAAGACCATAGGTCATGCCAGGTTCATAGACAACATTATCTTTGCCGAAACGATCCTGCATGGCAGCAAGAATAGTCTTGTAGTTCTTCGATATGGGAAGTTCATCAGTCATGTGGCCTTGCCATAAGTAAGTCCATCCTCCGTTAAGACAGCGCATGGAATTAGCGTTCGGGCCAGTGACCAGTATTTTCATATCTTTTTTAATAGGAAGTATATTGTCATCATTCTTCAAGAGTACCATTGATTCGACAGCAGCTTGCCGGGATACATCGGCAAACTCCTTACTTGCAAATTTGGGATAATCGGTGTACTTGGTATCAGGCACCTTGAAGAGGTTGAGCCGGTATTTCATGCGAAGCACACGACTAACAGCATCATCAATACGGCTCATTGGCACTAAACCCTCATTAACACACTCAATCAACAAATCACAGAAATCAGTGTCATAAGGCTCCATTGCCATGTCTATGCCGGCATTTATGGCCATGGCTATCGCTTCCTTTTTGTTGGCAGCTACATATTCACGCTGATAGAGGTTGTTGATATCGGCCCAGTCGGTCACGATAAGTCCATCCCAATCAAGTTCTTCTTTCAGCCACTGGTTAAGATAACGGGCATTGGCATGAAAGGGAATACCATTGTTAGTCGTTGAGTTGACCATTATCGACAATGCGCCACCCTTAACGATAGCTTCGAGATAAGGAGCAAAATGTTTTTCTCGCATCTCCTGCTCACTGATAGAGGAATGTGTACGGTCTTTGCCACTGACAGGTGATCCATAGCCCATATAATGTTTAATGTTGGCAGCAATATGGAAACGGTCTATCTTATTGGGATTGGTGCCCTGCATGCCTCTGACAGTAGCAGTTGCCATAACCGAAGAAAGGTAGGCATCCTCTCCATAGTTCTCCCAGAAACGCGGCCAGAGGGGATTTCGCGCAAGGTCGACAGTGGGATTATATGTCCATGGAACATTGCAGGCACGAGTCTCGTATGCCGTAATCTCTCCGCCACTAAATGCAAGATTCGGGTTGAACGTGGCAGCCATATTTATATTCTGCGGGAAAAGTGTCGCCCCCATAGTATAGCTTGCGCCGTGATTCATATCAAGTCCATATATACATGGTATACCGATACCTTTCATTGATTCATCCTGTACTTGCTTGACAACACGATACCACTGCTCGGGAGTAATGGCAATATCGGCCGTATTGAGAATAGAACCGACTTTCTTCCGGGAAATCACATGATTGAGTTTCGTCTTGTCAAGTGTGAGCGTAGGATTCCAACGCGGATCTGCCGAACTGATAACACTAAGCGTAAGTTCGCACATCTGACCCACTTTTTCTTCAATGGTCATTGATGCAACACAGCGCTTAATCTCTGCTTCCATATCCTCATCACCGGGGATAACAGGGGGACTGATTACCGTTGCTGCTGCCGAAACGACATTAGCAACAGTAATCAGAGCAAAAAATATCTTATGCATAAAACTATATTTCATTATCAATACCTATTAAAAAAACACTAATTACTCTACATTCAAAATTATTTTTGCAGGTTTAACCCCCTTTGCATAAGCCTCAAAAACTATTTTACCGGATTCTTCAGAGCTTTGGATAATAGCAGTCAAAGCACCGCTGAACAATGTCATGTCCGGTTCATGGAACAGTTCGGTACACGTAGGGTCACCGTTTGCAGCAGCGCGAAATTTGCCGGCTCCCGAAACTTTGAAGTTTACTTTTCGTGTATCTGTAGGTACCAGATTTCCATTTTTATCAGCTACTTGAACTGTTATATAAACTAAATCTTCATCGTCGGCCTTCATAGAAGTGCGATTGGACGAAAGTACGAGATGGTGAGGTTTACCGGCTGTCTTGATTATCTTTTCGTCTGCCGGATTTCCATTCTCGTCATATGCTGTTACTTTAACTTCCCCCGGCTGATATATAACATCATTCCACATCAAGCGATAACGTTTCTGAAGAGCAAGAGAATCTGTTGACGACTCATATTCGGTACGGGTTAACTTGCGTTGACGACCTTGACTCACACCGTTGACAAACAATTCAGCTTCCGGATAATCGGTATAGACGTAAACAGGAACCTTTTTACCTTCCCGACCTTCAAGATTCCAATGGGGGAGAACATGCAGGGTATGGTCTTCCTTGTTCCAAAGGCTTCTATAAAGGTAAAAGCGGTCTTTCGGAAGACTGGCCAAGTCAAATATTCCAAATACAGAGCTATGTGAAGGCCAGGTGTCCGTATCATACGGAGTCGGTTCTCCAAGGTAATCGAATCCAGTCCATACAAACTGCCCTATCATCCATTCTTTATCATCATCCATAATGAAATCAAGATCCGGAACATTAGACCATGATGCATTTTCATTGTCATAGCTGTTGCTCTGATTCTCGGGATGATATACTAATACTTGGCCGCGATATATAACAGGCCAATAATAGATGCCGCGTGAAGAGAAAGTGGATGCTGTCTCGGCGCCAAGTATCATTTTTTGCGGAAGTTTCTCATAAGCCTTGTCGTAGTGTTGAGGTTTATAATTGAAGCCCGGAATATCGAGAGCGGCAGCAAAACCATTTTCAAGGACAGTGCCAATCTGATCCATACCACATGTGACAGGGCGTGTAGGGTCAAGCTGATGTATCAGATCTTGAAGCATCATCAGTTCTGAAATTCCATCAGGCCCCCATTGCGAAGGGACTTCATTACCGATAGACCACATCACGACTGACGGATTGGAGCGATATTGCTTTATCATGTTGGTGATATCACATTCGGCCCAGTCATTGAATATTTTTCCATAACCATTCTCTGACTTTGGACGGAACCCCCAATCATCAAAAGGTTCAATCATAAGCATCATACCCATTTCATCGCAAATTTTAACGAGTTCAGGTGCCGGCATATTGTGAGCGGTACGTATCGCATTGGCTCCCATATCCTTCAAAAGTTCAACCTGATGACGAAGAGCGGCTTCGTTTACGGCTGCACCGAGCGGGCCGAGATCGTGGTGGTTGCAGACTCCCTTGAATTTTGTTACTTTTCCGTTTAAAAAGAAACCTTTCTCCGGAATATATTCTATCTTGCGTATTCCAAAACAAGTGTCATAGGTATCCACATTTTTTCCTTCAACAATCAGGCGGATGGATGCTGTATAAAGGTCAGGCTTTTCGGGCGACCAGAGAATGGGATTGTTTACAATGAAATTCTGAATCAAGGGCTGACCATGGCTGACATAAGTAGTTTTGGATGTAGCGACCACTGTTCCGTCCGGACTCTTTATCTCGGTGATGACGTCCACCCACTTTCCTTTTCCGGCTCCGTCAATCTCCGTCTGAAGTTTGACGGACGCGTATTCGGGAGTTATTGTGGGAGTAGTGATGTATGTACCCCACGTGGGAATATGGATTTTATCAGTCTTGACAAGGTGGACATTCCGGTATAGTCCGGCACCGGGATACCAGCGCGATTGCTTTACCTTGTTCTCAAGTTCTACAATCAGTTCATTTTTTCCCGGTCGGATCAATGAATCGATAACTGTATAAAATGAATTATATCCATAGGGCCAGGCAATGGCATGCTTGCCGTTAATACTTACATTGGCATTGCTCATGGCGCCGTCAAAAACGAGGGTATAGCTGCAATCTGTTGTGTCGGGTATTTCAATGATACGTTTATAAGCACCTTTGCCAATGAAAGGGAGTCCGCCGGTACGTCCTGTTTTCCAGGTATCTTCCGTTTCTCCATTTTGTTCGACTGTGACGTGTTGCAGGTCGTTCTCACGGGAGAACGGGCCATAAATAGCCCAATCATGCGGGATTGTTACCGCCTTCCATGTCTTGTCGGATTCAAGTCCGTCCCGGCGGAATTCCCATCCGTCGGTAAGTTTGGTTTCTGTACGTTGGGCGGATGCGGGGAGTGTGATGGCTGCCAGTACAGCAGCCATCCATATCTGACACTTCTTATTCATATTGACTCATGTTAAAAGGTTCAAGAGCTTCTGTGGGCTTGCCATCGTCGCTGAAAGCGCCTTTATCATAGCCTGATTCCCTATAAGTCTCCGGTTCCCAATATAAGATGCCTCTACAGTATCCTTTGGTATCGTTCATCATTTTATCGAAAAGATATTCAAAGTATTCCCGTGCCGTACCAGGATCATTACGTAACATACCTGTCTCTACGACCATGCAAGGAGTACCGTATTTTTCGGACAGGGTTATGATGTTGTCTGTCAACGCATCGGTTTGCTTCTGCCAGTCACCGGCATCGGGATAGAACGACATGCCGATGATGTCCCATTTAGTATTGTTCAGCTTTAAACCGTTGAATATGCGGGTATAGATATCGAGCAGATTGCCGCGATCCAGATGAACAATCACTTGGGCGTCGGGATAAACTGACTTGACAGCATCATAACCGGCCTGTGTCAAGACAGCATAGTTGCCCATATTCTTATCCACATTCCCCATAGGCCATAACATGCCGCCGGTTGTCTCGTTGCCGACCTGCACCCATTCCACATCAATGCCATTCTCTTTGAGTGTTGAAAGAACATCTACCGTATGATCTGCCACGGCTTGTTTCATCTGATTCAAATCGTAGTCTATCCAGGCTGCAGGTATGTCTTGAGTTCCCGGGTCAGCAAAATCATCACTATAGTGGAAATCTATCATCAGGCGCATTCCGAGAGCCTGTACACGTTTAGCCTTCACAAGTACATCTTCCTTTTCGCACAAATCAAGAGCATGATCCACGAATACACGAAGACGGATGGTATTCATCCCCAATTCTTTCATCAGGGCCGTACATTCGCGTTCTTCCCCGGCTTTGTTATAGAATTTCACTCCTTTGGCTTCAAATTCTGTTACTCCACTAATGTCAGCACCTGATGCGAAATGCTCGGTAGGAGCAGGCGGGTCGACCGTTGGACGTTCCTTGAACTCATGCTCGTCCAGACAAGATGTAATGGTGATAGCTAAAATCACAGAAAGTAATGCTATATTTATTCTTTTCATGATCGTATATTTATAATTGATTATAAAGCTGTAAAGGTATAAGTCATATTACCCATATCATAGAGGTTGACAGTCAGAAGGTATTTGCCGGATCCGGGAGGTACAATATTGTCACCTTCAAGATAGCCGAGTACGCCGTCGCCCTTAGACTTGAAATGGTTGCTCCAATCTTCATCAATGAGAATCTGCATACCCCATCCCACTTCTTGAATATCTAATTCCGCAGTCCAGACTTTCGTTTCCTTGTCATAGGTCATGGCACTCTTCAAATCATGATCTCCGAACACCGTCAAAGACTGGATTTCTTTCGCATTCCAATAGTTTTCAGGAAGATTCACATAGTAGAGGTAGAGACCTTCTTTTCCACCATCCACATATATATTATATGCCTTATTTGACGAATCAAGTTCTTGAAGAGACTGCGGGTTTGAACCGTAAACAGTTTCTCTACCCACTGTTGCAAACTTATAATTCTCCCATTCGCCGGCGTAATAGAAGCCCATGTACTCACCATTGCTTTTCGAAGAGAACAAGCGGCATTTCACATCGCTATGATTCTCGATGTTTATCATCTCAAGATAAGGATCGTATGTTACGACCGGAGTCTCGTCTACTTCATAGGTCGCAGTTGGATTCTCTCCCGACATGTTAATGGTTACAATCCAGTTACCTGCTTCTGAAATTGACAGGAGCTGACCGAAGTCAATCGGATCACTATCAATACCACCTTCGTTCTCTATGTTGTATTTCTTGGTAGTAGCTTTTGCAGAGAAGGTTTCAGCTCCGGTGGTTGTTACCTTGGCCGACCATGAATTGGTAGACTGCTTGAATTTCATTTCAGTATTCGTACCTGCAGCTGAAGTGAGCGTCATGCTGTTGAGATACTCTGCAGTCCATTTTTTTGCGTTAGTGTCGGCAGTCACACGATAAGAGCCTGCATCTCCGGGGAACCATAAATTATAGAATGTAACTCCATCTTTACTCATCGTGAATGCTGAGCCGGGTTGACTACCCCAAATCGTATTGTCGCGTTCTTGGAGGTAGAAGTTCATCCAACCGGAAGCAGCTACATACCCTGTATAGATGCCATTTTCTGACAGTGAATAAAGGGCTGCCAATACCGTTGTCTTGTCTGTAGCGAGTACATCCATTCGATTCATACGTAGGCCATAAGGCGATACGTTGATTTCAATAGGCATACTATACTGATATGCGACATTTTCGGCAACTACATATCTCACTCTGATATGTAAAGGTGCTTTCTGCCAGGGTTGATAGCCGAGACGGATAAGAATCGGGTTTAATTCCTTCTCTGTAAAAGTTTTCGTAAGGCCTTCCACTGACACGAATTCAATGAGTGAAAAGTCTGAAGTTGGTGACATTTCCAGATAGTTCTTGACGCTTCCATCCGGAACGGCATAAGAAGGGTTATCGACGGATAGTTGATAATCTCCCCATGTAAGTGTCACCGCTTCGTTACTTTCGTTCACTCCTTCCATTACCACTTCGTTTGTCGATGCGATGAGTTCCCTAGGATCAAGGTTGTCAAATCCCTGGAGTTTCGGCATCTCGATATCCGTTGAACAGGAAGCAAAACTTCCGGCCATAACGGCTGCCGTTAAGAATTTATATAATGCTTTCATTGGATACTATGGTTTTAATAATCTTGTTTCATGTTTGGATTGGCGGTTTGTTCAGCATAAGGTATGGGATAGATGTTATATTTGCTATCCACTGCCGTACCGTCAGGCTGGCCGCCTTTAAAGTCCCAAAGATATTTGTCGGTAGTAAAGCGGTCAAAACGGACAAGATCTGTGCGTCTGACCATCTCTATCGATAATTCCCGTGCTCGTTCATCAAGAATGAAGTCGAGTGTAAGGTCTACGGCCTGGATATTGCCGGTAGAATTGCCAAAGGCCCGTTCTCTTACTTTGTTTACGTAACCTAAAGCCTCTGTTAATGTAATGTTTGTTGCACCACGCAGATACGACTCGGCAAGCATCAGATATACATCAGCCAAGCGTATGATGGGAAGGTCGGTACAAACACCGTCAGTGGTCTTGGCAGGTGCCTTTCCTTCATCAGTCAAGTTGTTCCATTTCTTATAGAAATAGCCGACGTTTTCGTCACCGACATCGGTGATTTTCGGATCACGGTCGGTAGTGTAGAAAAGATTGCGCTTGTCATTTGTCTCGTAAAGCGGAGGAATCTGGCTACGACAACGGAACATTCCCCAAGATTGTGTCCCGACACCCATTTCCGCACCGTACAATGAGCTTGTTTGCGCACAGACGATATAGGTACTTGCGCCCCATGATACGCTTTGTTCGTTGTCTACAGCGAATGCAAAAAGAATTTCATTGGTGCATTTGTGGTTGTCGGCACCGAAAAGTCTGGTGAATTTCGGTTCAAGCGTATCATAACCCAAGTCAATCAGCGACTTGCAGGCTTTCACACAGTCATCATAGTGATTGCCACAGCCATAAGTTTCTGCATTGAGATAAACCCGTGCCAAAATACCATAGGCGGCAGCTGCGCCGGCGCGTGGATATTCGGGATGATCCGGAAGCTGACGGGATACTTCTTCAAGCTCCCGAACTATAAAGTCAAATATCTGTTGTGCGGTGTATTTGGGTGGAAGGAAAGTTCCGACAGGAGAATTCTCATCCACAAAGGGTATATCCCGAAAAAGGTCAAGCGCATGGGAATAAGCGAGTGAGCGCAGGAAGCGTGCTTCTGCTTTCATTTTCCGGAGTTCAACCTGTTCATCCTCGCTAAATTTAGCTAAAGCGTCGTCACTCGAATAACGGATAAACTCATTACAAAGTGCTATGGTATAATAGATCCGGTAATAAGTGTCGTAAACCCATACGTCATTGGAATCCCATGAAAGGAATGTAAGTCCGGTCTGATTGTCAGAAGCATACGAAAGCATAGCCGTCTCGTCAGTCCCGATTTCCTGCAAATTGAAATAGCAACGCATATAGTCGAATCCGCGGCTGCCGCTGATATCGGTGTTACCACCGCCCTTATCCTGACCTGCAAGGACATACGAGCCATAAAGTTTGGCAAGTACTTGCCTATAATTGGGGACTGAGGTATAGATATCCTTGGGAGTCTGCTCAATATGAGGATATTGGTCAAGATCATCGAAGCAGCTACTCACAACACTCATCATTATTGCCATCAGCAACCCTGTGATATATTTTGAAGTTTTCATTGTATAATCAATTTATCTATGATTGTGAATAATTAAAAGTCGATACCGACAGAAACTGAATAGGTACGCGGGCGTGGATAGAACGAATTGTCGCATCCATTGGGCACTTCCGGATCAACGCCGCTGTATTTTGTTATGGTAAATACATTCTGTATCATTGCGCTTACGTATAGGTTACTGCACCAGGAAGCGAGTTTACCGAATGTGTAGCGGAGTGAAATGTTGTCCATCTTAAGGAACGAGGCATTCTCCAAATAATAATCGGATAACCGCTGCCGATGCTGGAATCCGGTTTCAAGATAACTGCGGTTGAGATTATTGATCTGGTATGTGTTGAAACTTACAGTCTCCCAGGCACCCATATTCATAGCATTGCCGTTATAAACATAGTTGCCGATATTGGCTCGTAAACCGAAGCCCAAAGTCCACTTTTTCCATGTCAGGTTGGTACTGAAGCCGAGAATCCAATCCGGAGTAGGAGACTTGCAGCGATAGCGGTCATTATTGTCAATCACGCCATCACCGGTGATATCAGCATACATTCCTTCAATAGGCTTGCCGTTATCATCATAAAGTTGATGGTAGAGATAGAACATATATGGTTCATAACCCTCGGAAAGCACTTGTATGGAATAAGAGTCGAAAGTAGGTCCTGTGAGTGTATTTACGGTCGTTGTTCCGGGAGCAAGCGACAGATTCTTAACCTTCATGGTCTGCCATGTAGCGTTGAAACTTACATCCCAGTTGAAGTCTTTAGTGGCAATAGGAGTCGCATTTATGTTTAATTCCACTCCCCTGCTATCAACATTGCCTACATTGGTAGTCATGCGCGAGTTAAAATTGGCGCCTGCCGGAACCGGCACTTCAGCCAGCAAATCTTTGGTCTTGCGGGTATAGTAATCAAAGCTACCGCTAAGGCGGTTGTCCAATACAGAAAAATCAAAACCATAATTCCATGAGGTGGTTGTCTCCCATTTCAAGTCACCGATATAGCCTTGAGGACGATACATGGGGATATATTCGCCCCCCATAAGATAGTATGCTCCGGGATTACTGATGTTGTATACCGGCATGTAGCCATAATTGTTATTAATATCCTGCTGACCCGTCTCACCATAGCTTACACGCAATTTGAGATTGTCTAACCATGAAATTCCTTTCATGAACTTTTCCTCGTCAACTCTCCAGCCAAGACCGACCGATGGAAAATAACCCCAGCGGTTATCAGGAGAAAATCTTGATGTACCATCGGAACGCATGGTCGCCGTCAACAGGTAGCGGCTGTCAAATGAGTAATTCAAGCGGCCATACCATGATATTAATAAGTGACGCTGATCTGTAGGGGCAACAGACTTCTGTACTTCTCCATATACGTTATATTCATCATATTCTGCAGTTTTGGACTTCCAATATTGGTAGTCGTAACCGGCTGTGATATCAAAGTTGCTCTTGATGCTCTCGATGTTCTTATTGTAATTGAGATAAGCGGTAAAAAGTTTATTCGTATTGGTCTGAGGGCCATATTTGTTGTTTGTACCTCCAATTTCATAGTTCAGGCCTACACCTTCCGGACAGTAATAAACACCCCACCCTTCAGCATAGTCAAGACCGAGTGAAACATGAGCTTTCAGCTCGGGCAGGAAGTGGAATTTGTAGTCGACGTCAAAGTTGCCGATCATACGCTTGACCTCTGCTTTGTGACTGATGTAATCAAGTCTGCCTACAGGATTGAGCGTCGCGTCGGGAACACCGCCCGGGCTGACAGATTCAAAATAACCACCGAATGACCCGTTCGCAGAATGGACAGGCATGGTCGGATTGAATGAAGCCGCGCCATAGATCGCACCGGAATCGGCAAAACGGGTTTCGCTTACAGACCCTTTGGCGTTAAGCGTGAGTTTCAGATGGTCGTCAAAAAATGAAGGATTAAGGACAAGGCTACCCGTGTAACGTTCCACTCTGTCTGATTGAAGGATACCTTCCTGGTTTAAATAACCAACTGACACACGGAAAGGCAACATTCCGACCCGGCCGGATACGCTGACATTATTATCGGTAGCAAAGGCGGTGTGGAAGATTTCATCAGTCCAGTTAGTCCTAGCATCTCCAAGCAGTGATTTTTGAGTATTGGTACCTTGTGTCGTGATAACGGATTTAAACTGGTCGGCATCGAGCACATCGCTGACTTTGGTCTTTGTTGAAAGTGAATTGTTGGTTACGAAGCTGACCTTTAAGCGGTCTTTTCCACCCTTCTTTGTCGTGATAAGCAATACACCGTTTGATGCGCGCGAACCGTAAATGGCTGTCGACGAAGCATCCTTTAGCACGGTCATGCTTTCAATGTCCGCAGGATTAATCATACTCATAAAGTTACCGCTACCGGTGATTCCGCCGCTTTCAAGAGGCACACCGTCGACAACAATAAGAGGGTCGTTGGAAGCATTCAGAGATGCTCCGCCACGAATACGGATTGTGTTGCCTGCTGACGGGGAACCTCCTGAACTCATAATTTGGACACCTGATACTTTACCGTTAATGAGCTGTTCGGCAGAATTGACGATACCTCCATTGAAATCATCAGCCTTTACTGTACTGACAGAACCGGTCAAGTCACTCTTGCGGGTCACACCATAACCAACTACGACCACTTCTTCGAGAAGCTGGTTGTCGGTTCGCATTTTCACATGAATCACATCAGATGTGATGTCGACCGTCTGCGTAATATATCCTACATAGGAAATGATAAGTTGTTTGGTCTTGGAAGGAACCTTTAGCGTAAATTTGCCATCAAAATCAGTGATTACTCCAACAGGAGCATTGGCAACTTTGACAGAAGCTCCAATAATAGATTCTCCCATTTCATCGACGACGGTGCCCGTAACCGTCCTTTGTGTTTGAGCGTATACCGAAGCGGGCAACAGTAGTATTGAGAATAATACTCCCATTAACCAAGTCTTTACCTCGGAAGCTCCATAAGCATTAACCATAGATCAACATGATATTAATTAATAAAATAATTTAAGGCTATCAAACGGGGGATAATCCATTCGATATCTACTTCTGGGAACAAAGGTATGTGATTAAAAAAAGGATTCGGGTCAATAATCGGACAATTGATGCAACAGTTCAGACATCACGCCGATTAAACGAAATATTTGATATTTATGTCTGAAATCATATCACGGATTTGTCATCAGACTGGTACTGGCTCGGTTTCACACCAAACCGTTCCTGGAAACATTTGGCAAAATATGACGGCGTTTTAAATCCCACCATATAGCAGATTTCGGACACGGTAAATCTTTTCTGGCTTAATAGCATGGCGGCTTTCTGAAGTCTTACATTGCGGATATAATCCAGAGGCCCGACCCCCATGTATTTTTTAATGATACGATACAACTGTTTATTGGGCATCTCACACTTCTCACAGACAAAATTGACATTCAGATCCGGGTCGGAAATGTTATCTTCTATGACTTTTGAAATCCTGGCCAGTTGTTTTTCCGACACAGACTCCGCCTCAATGGGTTTTACCTCGGTAATGGCCTCGATACGAATGGCCTCTTGCAACTTGGCGCGCGATTGCAGCAGATGCTTGACCCTGCCCAATAACACTGAAGGTTCAAAAGGTTTCGACATAAAGATGTCAATACCTAGTTTGACGCTTTCATTCTCCGTACTATTATCTGTTTTTGCGGTAAGCATTATAATAGGTATATTCGCCAGACGGGTATTTTGTTTTAAGCGTTGTATCATTTCCAATCCTTTCATTACAGGCATCAATTCGTCCGATATAATCAAATCGGGAATGAAAGATTGCGCGATAGAGAGTCCGGCGCGTCCATTTTCCGCCGACAAGCATATATAGTCCTTCTTTAACAAATCATATATGAACTCTGATATTTGCCGGTTATCTTCGACTATCAGAATTTTGGGTTTCTTATAATCAGCATTATCCATATCTGTATTATGCTCGATTATGGATTTCTCTGACAAAGGTAAGGTAACAATGAACGATGTGCCTTGACCTTTTTCACTGTAAAGCTCAATCTTGCCTTTCATCAGTTCGATGTATTTTTTGATAAGGTACAGACCGATACCGGTACCCTCACGCATCTTGGATGTAGAAGGTGCACGGAACATACGTTGGAATATCAGAGGCTGGTCTATTTCGGCTATACCGATGCCGTCATCCGACACCACGATATGAATATTCCGGTCAACACGGCTTATGCCGCATGAGATGGTAGAATCATCTTCAGAATACTTGCAGGCATTTGACATAAGATTGGTGATGATAGATTCAAACTTAACTGCATCAGCTTCTATTAAAAGCTGGGGCACCGAGGAATGGAATACGAATTTCTTTTGCGGATGATTCTCCTTGAATGTTTCAAAAATGCTTTTGCAGAAATCAACTGCATTGAATGTAGAAAGTATCAATAAGTTTTCTCCCCCGTCTTCCAAGTGATTGATTTCAAGCGTACGGTGTATCATATTGTTTAGCTTGACAGCATTTTCATAGACAGTTTCGAGACTTTTCAGCATTTCTTTGTCCTTCACTTTTTCTTTGAGCACGCTTACCGGCCCCATAATCATTGAAAGCGGTGTCTTCAGGTCATGAGAGATGCTGGAAAGGAAAGTCAGTTTTCGTTCTACATTCTCAAGGGATTTGCGTCTGTCCTCTTCCTGAATAAGTCGGGCATTGCGTTTACGCATATATAATATGACACACGCTATAATGGCGAGAATCATTAAGAAATACAGGCAGAAAGCCCACCAGGACAGAGGCCAGGGCGCTTGTACGTTCAACGGCAATGAAAATGCAGGCCCCAACGTACCCACTGTTTTCAGCAGTATGAAATAGTCGCCCATCTTCAGTTCGGACAACGAAATGGTATTGAAATCTTCAGGCATTATAATCCATCTGCCGATGGTATCAGTCTGAGATTTGGCTAACTTATATATATACCGTTGCAATGCATCGGGAGAATAGTCGAGATTGCTGACAACAAGCGTCAAATTTCCACCGTAGGGAATAGTCAATCCTTTCTCTTCGGGATTCAGCCGGGACAAATCAAAAATATCGTCATTCACACTTGTCAGAATCATCTTAATCTTTGCCTTATCAGTCCCATCATCTATGATACGGGGGTCAACTTCGGTAATCTCATCAATTCCACCTAAATAAACTTTTTGGGTTACAGAATCGGCGAAGATGGATTTATACGACTTTTGCGGTATCGGCAAGAGATTTACCTCAAAGGTTTTGCCATCGATGTTCCATACATTGGTCACAGTCGATATCCACATGCCCTCTCCAACTTTTCCAATAGCCAATATGCTTTCATCGCCATCGGTTTTTGGGAATTTGATAATATGATGGGAATTGTCCTTATTGAAGACAACTGCACCGCCTTTAAAGGCACACCATAATCTTCCTTGTTCATCCAGAGCAAGAAGAGTGGGATAATTACCAGTCATCTCTTCTATATTGTATCTTTCTACACGTCCGTCGGGCGTAACTTCCGTCAATATGTTATCGCTGAAGCACAATATCCAAATATTGCCGGAAGGATCTTTTATAACCTTATTTATAAGGTCATTATTCAACTTTAAATTCAGATTCTTAAAAATCGGTGAGCTGACATTAATCGAATTGTCGGAGACAATTACCCCGCCCGAAGAATCGAACTTGGATTTTGACACATAATGGAGTCCTCCCAGATAGCTGCCAATCATATAATTGGCACCGTCTTCCTCTAAGGCATAAACCCAGTTTGAAGAATGTTTGCCCTCTTTGTCGACTATGTGGAATACATCAAAATTGTCTGCCACGGCGTTGTAGCGATTTAGTCCTCCATCAGTGGCAAACCAGATATTCCCGTCAGAATCCTCCTTTATAGCCCTTATGTGATTGTGGGATAGGGAATGTGGCTTTTTCGAAGGTCGATACCACTTTGCCGGTTCGTTTTCAGCAAGTTTTATAATGCCATTGGTTCCACTGATCCACAAAACTCCTTGCCTGTCTCTATAAATTGAATGTATGTCGTTTCCTTCGCCTGAAAGAGTGAGAGTACTTAACTTGACAATACGTATGGCATTAGAACTTGAAGCTATGGAAAATCCTACCTCATGTCCTACCCATACATTATTTGTATTATCGGAATGAATACACCATATTTCATTGTTTGAAAGCGTCTGTTCTTGTCGCGAGTCGTGGAAGTATTGTTTGACGTTATTACCGGAAAGATCAAATACGCCATTGTCGGTTCCAACGAGAAGGTGCCCGTTGTCTGATTGTGTGAGGCTCTTGATGTTGTTTCCATTCACATGGGCATTTTTCTCCCAAGCCCCTGTCATAGGAGTGTAGCAGTACAATGTTCCCTCGGTTCCTACATAAATATATTGGTGGTCAGACGTTTCGAGCAAACAGTTGACAAACAGATTGTTTGAGGTTTTCTCATATTCCGGAATATTCACTTCCTTGAATACTTTATCACTCGAGTCCCATCTTGCGAGACCGTCATACGTCCCTGCATATAATATTCCTCTACAATCTCTTAGAATTGAATATACTGACTTGTGCGGCAATCCTTCAGAAACATTTTTGATTTCTTTTGTATTTAGATTGAAAGTATACATTCCGTATATGCTACCAACCCAAAGTATGTCATCAATCAACAGCATACATCTTATTTCTTTGGGAGAATCAGTTGTATAATATTCGAGTGTGTTTCTGTAAAAGGAAAACGTCATAAGCCCCTTATTCGTACCCAACAATAATACGCCGTCATTTTCAATAATGGAGTATATAGGATTTCTTCCTATTTCCGTCTCACTTACTGCGTGAGTCGTCACGCCGTCGTAGAAGAATAAGCCATTATTTGTCCCTAACCATACTATCCCCCTACTGTCAGTAAAAATGCAATATACAGACATTTTCTTTCCGATGCCGGAAACATTCTTCCAGACAAGCTCTGATTCCGGAAGTGTAGAAAAAGCGACACAATTCACTGCAATACCTAACATCATTACGAGTGCCACTATCTTGGTGAAAAGAAAATATGTATTTTTTTTCATTTTGATTACACGTATAAAGTTGATATCGAGATAAGGATAAAATTATTTCGTTGAATAGTAGAAAGCAAAGGGAAGATACAGCGTTTTGAATCTGCATCTTCCTTTTTTCAATATGAAATTCTTAGTTTTGTCCTTCCGAACTTTGAAGCATCTGGAACAACTTATCCAGTTTCGGAGCCATGATAATCTCCGTACGGCGGTTCTTACTTCTGCCTTCGGCTGTTTCGTTATCATCCACAGGCATATATTCACCGCGACCACTAGGCTGAATCTGCAAAGGATTCACATTGTAATTCTTGATGAGGATACGAACTACGGAAGTGGCACGGATCACACTTAAATCCCAGTTATCTTTGAATTGTACAGTATTGATTGGTTTGTTATCCGTATGACCTTCAATAAATACATCAATGTCCGTCTGCTTGTTTAGTACTTCAGCCAGTTTACCGAGAGCTTCTTCTCCGCGTTTATCCAGGCGGGCACTTCCTGATTGGAATAATAGTTTATCGGACATAGCTACATATACTTTTCCGTCTTTCTCACGAACGGTCAGCTCGTCGGTACTGAAACCAAGTAAGGCATCTTTTACATTGCTCAAAAGATTCTGTACTTTATCGTTTTGCGCTTTAATCATATCCTGCAACTCATTGATGGTACGTTCTCTTTCGTTAAGCTCGTTTTTCTTCTGGCTCAACAGGGCATTCAGCTTTTCCTGTTCGGTCATATTCATGTTCAGCATACTTTGATACTGACGGATACTGTTTCCCATTTTGGTGGTATCACGCAAAAGATTCTTGATTTGTGCCGACATTTGCGCGTTTGTATTGCGGCAGTCGGTCAATAATCCTTGCAAGCTATCTTTGCTTATAGTAGCTGCCATTTCCGCCTGCATGAACTTCTTTTTTGTTACACATGAAGTATATAACAATAACGTAAGTAAAGTAAATAAAGTAATTTTCTTCATTGTGTTTTATATTTTAAGTGGGTATGTATAATTAGCTTTGCAGAAACTCACAAAGTTTCTGTACAGCCAGTGCACGATGGCTGATTTGGTTCTTGATATCATTTCCCAATTCGGCAAAAGTCTGGTCGTAACCTTCAGGCTTAAATATAGGGTCGTAGCCAAATCCGGAATCACCACGTTTTTCTTTGATTATTTCGCCTTTTATCACTCCTTCAAAGAAATATTCCTTTCCGTCCAATATCAACGAAATAGCGGTGCGGAATTGTGCTTTACGGTTTTCTTTTCCGTCCAGTTCGTGAAGAAGTTTGAGCATATTTGCCTGGGCGTCGTGTCCTTCACCTCCTGCATAGCGGGCGGAATAGACTCCGGGAGCTCCGTTCAAGGCTTCCACTTCCAATCCCGTATCATCGGCAAAACAATCCAGATGATAGTTTTTGTAGATATAGGAAGATTTTAATAACGCATTTCCTTCCAGTGTTTCAGCAGTTTCGGGAATATCCGCTTGGCAACCGATATCATTGAGACTTAATAATTCTACTTGATCTCCCAGGATAGCGGCCACTTCTTCCAGTTTATGAGCATTATTGGTAGCAAATACAAGTTTGCGTTTCATCATCTTATTTTTTGTTTTAACAGGGTTGTTCACTACTTATCAACCGGTTATTATTTCACTTTCAGCTTATCGAATCCTTCGCCATACACACCGATAACGGAACTTTGAGAGATAAAAGCATTCGGATCAATGCGTTTTACCAAACGGAAAATTTCGAGTGACTGACGTTTCTTGGCAAGTACTACCAACACTTTCACATTGGTTTTACTGTACCATCCCGTACCGTCGAGTACCGTTACTCCCCGGTCGGCGTCTTTAATGATACGGTCGGCTATTTCATCATATTTCTTGGAGAAGATGAAAAATTGAACCGATTGACGGGCACTGTTGATAATCCAGTCGAGCACAACACCAATAATAAATAGGGTGACAAAACCGAAAATAACCCGGCGCCAATCATGAAATATAAAGTAACAGGAACTGATAATGAATACATCACAAATCATAATCATTCGTCCAAGCGATACATCTTTGTATTTATTGACGATGGCTGCGATAATATCTGTTCCACCCGTACTTCCATTGTAGTTGAAAGTGATACCGAGGCCTACACCGCACATGGCTGCACCAATAATACAGGCCATAAAATCCTGTCCTGTACCGAGCAATAGCGGCTTACCGTCCGGCGTCATATCCGGTGCTTCTACGTAATTGTTCACCACTAACTGGAATAACCAAAGCAGAAAAGTCAGCGTAAAAATAGCATAAGTCGTTTTTATACTGAATTTCGGACCCAATATCCGGATGGCAAACGTCATCAGAACTGCATTGATAATAAAGTATGACCACTGAATTGGAAATCCTGTTGCATAATAGATAATAGCTCCGATACCGGTAGTTCCTCCGGTAGTTATCTGATAAGGTAACAGGAATGCAGCCCATCCCAAAGAATAGCTTATCAATCCGAGAGTGATATAGATGTAATCTTTCACTTCTCTCATTATTTCCGCTTTTGTCAGTTTATGCATGGATTTTAAGTTCAAGTATTAGGTAATAAGTATTAACCTGACGGATATATTTGGAAAACGACTACGGATAATACTTATTACTTAATACTTATTGTTTTATACTTAATACTTTAAATTACAACGTTTACAATCTTTTTCGGAACGACAATGATCTTTTTCGGAGTCTTGCCATCAATCCACTTCTGTGAACGTTCGTCTGCCAATACTGCGGCTTGGATAGCGTCCGAAGCTTCATCTGCTGCAAATTCCATATTGAAACGTGCCTTTCCGTTGAAAGAGATGGTATAGTTGATAGTATCTTCTTTCAGATATTCTTCGTTGTATGCAGGCCATTGGGCGTCGCATACGGAAGTTTCGTGTCCCAATACATCCCACAACTCTTCGCAGACATGCGGAGCGAAAGGAGCGAGAGTGATAACGAGCTGTTCCAGAATCTCTTTTTTGCTGCATTTCAGGTTGAAGAGTTCGTTTACACAAATCATGAATGCGCTGATAGATGTATTGTAAGAGAACTGTTCAATATCACCAGTCACCTTCTTGATTAATTTATGAAGGCTCTTCAATTCTTCTTTTGTTGCAGGTTCGTCCGTTACCAGATATTCGTCCGTACGGCTGTAGAACAACGACCAGAATTTACGGATAAAACGGTGTACACCGTCGATTCCGTTTGTATCCCACGGTTTAGACTGTTCTACCGGGCCGAGGAACATTTCATACATACGAAGTGTATCTGCACCGTATTTCTCAACAATCATATCCGGATTGACTACATTGAACATAGATTTACTCATCTTTTCAACTGCCCATCCGCAGACATATTTTCCGTCTTCGAGGATAAATTCGGCTGTTTTATATTCAGGACGCCATGCTTTGAATGCTTCCAAATCCAAAATATCATTAGATACGATATTTACGTCTACGTGAATAGGGGTAACTTCGTACTGATCTTTCAGGTTCAGTGAAACGAAAGTATTGGTGTCTTTGATACGATATACAAAGTTGCTGCGGCCTTGAATCATTCCTTGGTTTACTAACTTTTGGAAGGGTTCTTCCATTACAGACACACCCATGTCATACAGGAATTTATTCCAAAAACGAGAATAAATCAAGTGCCCTGTTGCATGTTCGGTACCACCTACATATAGGTCTACATTTTTCCAGTACTGGTCAATTTTCGGATCAACTAATGCCTGATGATTATGCGGGTCCATGTAGCGGAGATAATAAGCCGAAGAACCGGCGAATCCCGGCATGGTGTTCAGTTCCAGCGGGAAGACGGTTACATGGTCAATCTTCTCATTTTCTACGACACATTTGTTTACTGTATCCCAAGCCCATTTAGTTGCGTGTCCTAATGGAGGTTCACCTGTTTCGGTAGGCAGGAATTTAGCGACTTCCGGAAGTTCAAGCGGCAGGCTGGCTTCGTCGATCATATAAGGCATTCCGTCTTTGTAGTAAACAGGGAACGGCTCACCCCAGTAACGCTGGCGGGAGAAGATAGCGTCACGCAGACGGTAGTTCACTTTCACACGGCCCAGATTGTGGTCTTTTACATATTTCTTGGTCGTTTCTATCGCTTCTTTGATAGTCAGTCCGTTCAGTGAAAGATCACAGTAAGGAGTGACATCCGGACGCGGAGAGTTACACACGATACCTTCTTTTGCATCGAAACTTTCTTCGCTAACATCACAACCTTCTACCAACGGACGGATTTCTAATCCGAAATGTTTGGCAAATGCATAGTCGCGGCTATCATGAGCAGGTACAGCCATAATAGCTCCTGTTCCGTATCCGGCCAGTACGTAATCGCTGATCCATACGGGTACTGCTTCACCTGTGAACGGATTGATGGCATACGAACCACTGAATACACCGGTAACGCTACGGTCGGCAATGCGTTCACGTTCCGTACGTTTTTTGGTACGGTCGAGGTAAGCGTCTACTTCTGCTTTTTGTTCAGGAGTCGTTAATTGTGCCACCAATTCACTTTCCGGAGCTAATACCATAAAAGTAACACCGAACATGGTATCTGCACGAGTGGTGAAAATTGTGAATTCGAGGTCACTGTCTTTTACTTTGAATTGCACTTCAGCACCTTCCGAACGTCCGATCCAGTTTCTTTGGGTTTCTTTCAGAGAATCTGTCCATTCGATCGTGTCCAATCCATCAAGCAAGCGTTGTGCATACGCAGATACACGCAAACACCATTGGCGCATTTTCTTCTGGATAACAGGAAAACCGCCACGTTCGCTGACTCCGTCTACTACCTCGTCGTTAGCCAGTACAGTTCCTAATTCGGCACACCAGTTTACCATTGTTTCACCCAGATAAGCGATACGATAGTTCATCAGGATTTCCTGCTTTTCTTTTTCGCTTTTGGCGTTCCATTCTTCGGCAGTGAAACTGATTTCTTCGCTGCAAGCGGCGTTCAGTCCTTTGTTTCCGTAGATGGCGAAGGCTTTTTCCAGTTCTTCGATAGGACGGGCTTGCTGTTCATCGTTACAATAATAGCTGTTGAACATTTTTTGGAAGGCCCATTGCGTCCAGTGATAATATTCCGGGTCGCAAGTACGGATTTCACGGTTCCAGTCGAAAGAGAAACCTATTTTGTCCAACTGCTCGCGATAGCGGTTGATATTGTTGACGGTAGTGATGGCAGGATGCTGTCCGGTTTGGATAGCATATTGTTCTGCCGGCAGACCGTAAGCGTCATATCCCATCGGGTTGAGTACATTGAAGCCTTGCAGTCGTTTGTAACGGGCGTAAATATCCGAAGCAATGTATCCCAGCGGATGACCTACGTGTAGGCCGGCTCCTGATGGATAAGGAAACATGTTTAGTACATAAAATTTTTGCTTCGAATCATCTTCCGTAACTTGGTAGGTTTTCTCTTCTACCCACCTTTTCTGCCACTTCTTTTCAATTTCTCTGAAATTGTACTCCATAGTGATAAAGTTTTTATTTATAGTGATTTATACTGTTATTTCTAATTCGAGGCACAAATTTACGTGTTTATTTTCAGATAACCACGCTTTCCCTATTGACTTTCTTCTTTTTATTTTGTATATTTGAGGTCAATAAAATAAAGAAATAACAATGAAATATATAAATTTTATTACATAAAGTTCAATAGGTTAATGTGCAAAATTGCATAACGAGGATAACGAATGGGCAAGAAACTGTGAAGGTTCTTGCCCATTTTTGTTGCAATAATTCTATTTCAAATATTGAAAGTGTCAAAAAAGAGTTTATAATAAACTTGGATACCGTTTATAATAAACCCCTTCGTTATTTATTAAAAACTTGAATAGAGTTTATTCGATTTCGAGGTTTTTGTGTAAAGAAGAAAGAATGATTGCAATGAATAACTGGCATCTTCTTTTCTTATTTGGTAAATAATAGGTACAATAGGCTGAATGATTGTATTGATTATATTATTTTACAATATATCATTGTTTTGCTTGATAATCGATCATTCAATGTACAAAGTTCCTGTCGTCTGTTCAATCAGATCGGACTTATGAGTCAGTTCCGGATTGAATAGAAACCAGCATTGAGTCAAAAAAAATGCAGAAATCGTCTGTCATATCATATAATTCTGTAATTTTGTTGTGAAAGCCCTGTAAAACTAAAACAGCATTTCCAAGTTAATCTTTTAATACTAAAAAATACATATAAGTATGAAAATGAATTTCCATTGTTTTGAGAATCTTATCCCGATAATGATTCTCGCGCTTTTCTTGAATAGCGGACTGATAAACGCAACCGAAGTCGGAAAACGTACTGACCCATTGGAAGCATCAGCCTGGAACGAATCCAAATGGATTTCAGCAGTAGACGCCCCTGTAGTGAAAGGACATAACAACGGTCGCGCAGCTGATGGTGCCAGTTGGTTCGTGTCTACCGTGAAAAATGAACAGAAAATAGTCTCCGCCAAGTGGATGACCGCTGGACTGGGAGTTTACGAGTTGTATGTGAATGGGAAACCTGTAGGCGGGGAATTTCTGAAACCGGGCTTCACACACTATGCCAAGACCAAACGTTCTTTCACCTATGATATTACAGACATCATCCGTACCAAGCCAAACGCCGAGAACATGCTTTCCGTACAGGTGACGCCAGGATGGTGGGGTGACAAAATCATAACTCCCGGAGGATATGACGGCATGATAGGCAAGAAATGTGCCTTCCGTGGTGTACTGGAACTAACTTTTTCTGACGGAACCAAAAAGCGTTACGGTACTGACCTTAAAAACTGGAAAGCCGGAATTGCCGGCCCGGTGAAACATGCCGGCATCTTTGACGGAGAAGAGTACGATGCACGCGAACGGATGGGCTACGAATGTGTGGACAAACTTTCCACCCCCGAAGAGAATACAG
This sequence comes from Bacteroides sp. MSSM.1001136sp1_RTP21357st2_D2_RTP21359_211015, assembly GCF_040913205.1. Classification (NCBI taxonomy): domain Bacteria; kingdom Pseudomonadati; phylum Bacteroidota; class Bacteroidia; order Bacteroidales; family Bacteroidaceae; genus Bacteroides; species Bacteroides sp. MSSM.1001136sp1_RTP21357st2_D2_RTP21359_211015. The sequence continues at coordinate 189,429 of NZ_JBDFVF010000002.1, forward strand.
AATTCTCCGGCGACATCCTGCCTTCAGACGGAGCGGAAGTCTATCTGCGTACAGATCTTGCTCTTGCTCCTATCAGAGCATATATTTGGAAGAATATAGAAGGAGCGAAAGAGAACGAGTTCGGTAAGGTAATTATCGCCCGTGAGTTCGCATCGGGTACGGAGATGACCGTAAGTCCGGGAGAGACGTTAGTGGTGGACTTCGGGCAAAACTGTGCCGGTGTACCCTCTTTCGTATTCAAAGCTGCCGAGGGAACAGTGTTGACCTGCCTTCCCGCAGAGTTGCTCAATGACGGCAACGGTGCTAAGATTCGTGGCATGGACGGTCCGGAAGGAAGTTGCCATCGCGAAAACCTGCGCATCCCCCACACCGGTATTCGTCTGGATTACACCTTTGCTGCCGGAGATAATTATGTGACCTACTACCCTCATTGCACCTTCTTCGGCTACCGCTACGTCTCCATAACTGCCACCGGAAATGTCTCTATCAAGTCGTTGAAGTCCATCCCCGTTACTTCCATCACAAAGAAAATGGAAACCGGCACTATCACCACAGGTAACGACCTTGTGAACAAGCTCATTTCCAACACCTATTGGGGGCAGCTATCCAACTACCTCTCAATACCTACCGACTGTCCGCAGCGCGACGAGCGCCTGGGCTGGACAGCAGACACACAAGTGTTTGCCGAAACCGGTACGTTCTTTGCTAACACCATGAAGTTCTTCCACAAGTGGATGCGTGACATGCGCGACACCCAAAACAGTTTGGGCGGATTCCCCGGAGTGGCTCCCTTGGCACAATACGGTGATGAGAAAATGCGTTTGGGTTGGGCCGATGCCGGAATCATCGTGCCTTGGACGGTATGGAAGCAATTCGGTGATACGCAAATTATTGAGGAGAGCTGGAACGCCATGGACCTGTTTATGAACCACATCAACGACACCAAATATAACCACGAGACCCTCTGCGGTGAGAACGGCAACTACCAATGGGCTGACTGGTTGAGCTACGAACCACTGGAAAGTTGTAGCGGACTCGCTTTCTCTCCCCAAGGCCCGCTTCCTGATGCCGTCAGCTATTGGAACTATTTGAGCGCTTCCTACTGGGTGATAGATGCTTTCATGATGCGGGATATGGCTGCCGCCACCGGTCGCGATGCCGCCAAGTACCAGCAAATGGCCGATTCGGCAAAGGCATACATCAAAAAGAACTTCCTCAACGAGGACGGCACCTTCAAAACCGCCATCCTCAACACTATGCAAACTCCTGCCTTGTTCGCCCTAAAGAACCAGCTTGTGGAAGGCGAAGCCAAAGCGAAGATGATAGACCGCCTGCGCGAAAACTTCGCACAGCACGATCTTTGCTTGCAGACCGGATTCCTGGGCACATCCATCCTCATGGCCACCCTCACGGAGAATGGCATGGAAGACATTGCCTATGAACTCCTCTTCCAACGTAAGAACCCCAGCTGGCTATACTCTGTGGACAATGGAGCCACCACCATTTGGGAACGGTGGAACAGCTATATGATAGACAAAGGAATGGGACCGCGCGGCATGAACAGCTTCAATCATTATGCCTACGGATGCGTATGTGAATGGATTTGGGAAACCGTTGCCGGCATTGCAGCCGATCCTGCTACTCCCGGCTTCAAGCATATCATTATGAAGCCCATTCCAGACAAGCGATTGGGACACGTAACTGCCGAATATCGTTCCGCTGCCGGACTCATCAAGAGCGCCTGGAAATACGAAGGAGATACCTGGATTTGGGAATTCACCATTCCTAAGGGTGTTACCGCTACCGTAACCCTTCCCAGAGAGATGAAGTCAAAGGAGTATGGAAGTGGAACTTACAAGGTGACCAAATAGTTCTTCATATAAGAATTTGATAGTAAGGAGATGTATCGAAACTCTCTTTTAACGTGATTACCCTCATTACAGATAGCTGTGATGAGGGTAATTCTTCATTTTTATAATATATGGTTATATCTTGTCTTTCTCTTCTTTTTCTATCATCTCGTCGTAATATGTCATGCGTGCAGCACATTCCCGGATAGTCACTTCGCGCAGCACCTCTGTTCGTGCCAGCATATACTCGTATTCCTCTTTGTTAACGGTGAACAGCCGGTTGTATCGCGCTTCGATATATGCCCTGCATAATTTATCAAACGCTTTATTTTCTTCGGGAGTATTGGTAGGAAACACATTAGCAAATCCTCGTGAACAGCTTCTGACCATCGCTCCCAGTACTTTCAATTCATGAGATTTAGGGCGAATACCGCTATACACAAGAGTAAACGTTTTGTAGTAACGTTCGCAGGCTTGATGTAATAAGAAAGAGCCATATTTAAAATTACCTTTTTCGTAAGCAGTATGCCCCGAATCTAGAAAACATTCTCCCATGTAGAAACATTCTTCATATTCTTCCTCTGCATATTGCTTAATCTCCCGATACGGCAACTTCTCAGGTTTACCAATCTGAAACGTACCATTGTCATACAATAGAATTCCGTCTTTTATAATTTCATAAAAGAAATAATGCTTTCTTCTTATAGCTCTATTAATGGTCACTGGAGTTTCTACAATAATATTAGGCGGTGCCGGATGCCGCTTTCCTTCCATTCTTGTATCATATTTAGGAACGATCACCTCGCGCGCATGCCTCTCTGCTTTATTTGCGTCTCTCGTATCACATATCACCAGAATATCCAAATCACTTTGGTAGTAAGTAGTTACTCCACGTTCGTCGTATGTTTCATCCCAGATGACATATTTTCCCCGCGCATAACTTCCATACAAGATAATCATACGCACATTCGTAAGATTCGACAATATCAGCTCTTGCAACACCGCCAACTCTTCTTGCGTGCGTTTGGGCAAACGTTTTATTGATCTTTTCATATTGTTAGCCTATCTGTTTTTTGCATAATGCGCTTGTAATGCGAGTGCCTTTTTTGTATTAAACCTCTTCGCATATCGGCATATCCATTCCTTTGTACACCACCACAATCTTATGAAGCTGTGTAGTGCCGACTGCTCTCTTCACCGTATCAGTGTCAGCATAGCGATTGGCTTGGTCAATAGCTTCCTGTCGCAGTTCTTCCACGCGGTTTTCGGGATCTTTATACTTGGCATACTTCAGTTCCACAATGTAGCTGTGCTTCATGTCTGAATAGATATCCAGTAGCGGACAGAGGAAAATATCGACATAACCTGCCTGTGTGTCCTGTTCGGAAATGGGACGGTAGAAACGGTTTTGTGCCGTCATGGCAAGCGTAAAGCCGTGGACAAAAAATTCACCTTTCTGCTTGTCTCGCTGGGAAGTGTAGCGTTTCAGGCAGTCGGCAATATAACCGAAATAGGCTTTCCAGTCGCCATCGTAGGCAAGAGCACTGGCAAGTTCGTTTTTTTCGTAACTACTGAAATTGAGTTCGGCTTCGTTATAGGTACTTAGCAGATAAGTGTAGATTTGTTCGCGGACTACCTGATTAGGGATGGTGAGTTTGGTCTTTCCTTTATACGTGCCGCTAATGGTGAGCATACCGAAATAGTAGAGCAGGCTCACAAAGTTGTCGGGGTTGGTGATATTGACAGCAGGAAAACCTTTTTTCAGTTCTCCGGTGACGTAGCCTTCGCTCACCAATGTCTGTATGATGGAGGCATCATGGGCAAACTCTTTGTCCTTCCGGATGAGCATACGTAATTTTTCGTAGTCGATACGGATATTGTCTTCTACCATATCCCGGGGGGCTTTGCCTCGTTGAATATAATTCTTGACGAAGTAGAGTACCATATTAGAGTTGTACATAGTGGTTTCACCATAACATTCTTCCGCAAAGCAGTAGTTGTCATACCAAGGTTTCATTATTTCTATCAATTCGTCCACACTGTGGTTGAATGGACTGGTGGTGGAATAATAAGTGAGCATTTGGCGCACTTCTTCTTCCGTGAAACCTATCATCTCGTTGAATTCCGGTGTGAGCGAGTAGTTGGTTCCGATATTGAAACCACTTGTGAGGTCGTCCATTGTCACGGGGCTTACGCCGGTGATGAAACAACGCTCGATGCTGGAATAGGTTCCGGCTTTGATTTTATTGAAAAAAGCGCGCAGATAACCTTCGCCATGTGTTTCGTCCGTATAGCGGTGCAGGCTTTCTATATCCGAGAGGATAGCATTGGTGAAATGGTCGTATTCGTCGATAAAGAGGTAAATACGTTGGTTGGTCTTATTACATTCTGTGAACAGGTATTCAAATTGTTCGACAGCTCCTTCTTTTTTGTCGAGTTCTTCCTTGATGCCTTTGGGGAGATAGTCGGCGTAAATGTCACAGAAATAGTCGAACATTGTTTGGCAATGCGCGTCCAGCCCCTTGCGATAGTTGTGCAGTTCGCCTACTATTCCGGAGAAGTTGAGGTATAGTACCAGATAGCTGTTCCGGTCGCGCGTAGGGTGCTTTCCGATGTAAAGGTCGCCAAACAGCGCTTCGAACTTATCCTTGGCAAGTATATCATAATAGTGCTGCAACATATTTACAGTGAGGCTTTTGCCGAAACGGCGCGGACGAATAAAGAAGAAAAACTTGTCCGCTTCTTCTATCATGGGTATAAACCGGGTTTTGTCCACATAATAACAGTCGTCGCGGCGGATTACTGCAAAGTTCATCATGCCGTATGGGATACGTTTTCTGTCCGGTGCTATATATTTTTCCATAACTTATACCTTATTTTAGGAGCTTTCTTTGAACATAAACAAAGGTACGGGCTTTTTGTTACTTCTCCAAACAAACATTCCATAACTTCTCGCTATCTTTGCACTCTATTAAACAAACATCACCACCATTATGGAATTGAAGCATGGATATTACCATCTGATTGCGATACTTGTAGTTGCTATCTGGGGATTGACTTTCATATCAACCAAAGTATTGATTAATCACGGACTGACCCCACAGGAGATATTCTTCTATCGTTTTCTCATTGCTTATCTGGGTATTTGGGTGATTTCTCCCAAACGTCTGTTTGCGGGTAATTGGAAAGACGAACTTTGGTTGATGGCAGGAGGTTTCTTCGGTGGTTCACTCTATTTCTTTACAGAGAATACAGCTTTGGGAATTACGCAAGCATCCAATGTCGCTTTCATCATTTGCACAGCTCCCCTGCTTACTACCATTCTTTCCCTTCTCTTTTATAAGAGTGAAAAAGCCACCAAAGGTTTGATTTATGGTTCCATATTAGCTTTAATCGGGGTGGGACTGGTGGTCTTTAACGGTAGTTTTGTACTTAAATTATCTCCGGTAGGGGATCTGCTCACTTTACTTGCCGCCCTGTCGTGGGCATTTTATAGTTTGGTGATAAAGAAAATGACAGGGCGGTACCCCACTGTATTTATCACCCGCAAAATATTCTTTTATGGAGTATTGACTATACTTCCCGCCTTTCTTCTTCATCCGTTACAACCTGATTTCGATGTACTTTTAAAACCGGTTGTATTATCCAATCTCTTATTTTTGGCCGTCCTGGCATCCTTGGTTTGTTATGTCCTCTGGAATGTGGTATTGAAACAGTTGGGAACCGTTAGAGCCTCCAATTATATCTATCTCAATCCGTTGGTAACAATGGTGGCATCCGTAATCATTCTTCACGAACAAATCACATGGATTACATTATTGGGAGCAGGTTGCATTATTTTTGGAGTCTATCAGGCAGAGAAAAAATAAGAAAGAATTTCTTATTTTCATATAGAAGAAATTCTTTCTTATTTCAGTTTGAATGACAGATCTGTTTTATATCTTATTTAGCGAGTAATTGGAGAATTTTATTACTAACATCGCTGTTTTCCTGAACACCACCAAAAAGCTTGGATTGTGGACCGTATGCAAACAGTGGAACCATGATTGGTGTATGTCCTTTAGATACAAACATTGCTTTCATTTTGCCTTCTTTTATGTTTCCGTCACGTAAAGCTAATGCTCCGGTTTCATGATCAGCTGAAATAATCACTAATGTATTTCCATCTTTTTCTGCAAATCTGATAGCAGCTTCTACCGCCTTGTCAAAGTCCAATACTTCACGGACAACTGCCGAATAATCATTACTGTGCGCACTTTTATCTATTCGGGCACCTTCTACCATTAAGAAGAAACCGTTAGTACTCCTGCTCGAAAGATAGTCAATAGCCATTTGGGTGGTAGACGGAAGGAAATCTCCCCGGTTTTCGTTTACAGAAGCTGTTTTGCTCTTTGTGGGTAAGTATCCCAGTTTTTTAGATTTCTTGATAGCTTTGTCATTCGGTTCCTCTATGATGGTAAACTCTTTTTTGATTTCCTTTTGAACGTTTGGTGCTTGTTTTTCAAATAGTTCATAACTACCGGCAGAAAAGAATGTCAGCTTACTGTTAGGAAGATCCGCCCAAATTTCTTTAGACATTCCACGCTCCGGTTGGTGAGCAAAAAAAGCAGCAGGAGTAGCTCCGTCGAGATTGTCAGTGGTAACAATTCCTGAAATGTAGCCATAGCCGGATAACTTCTCCGGTAAGTTTGGAATAACTTGGTTATTTTCATCCATTCCGAGTGCTCCGTTTTTAGTTTTTTTTCCGGTTGAGTAAGCGGTTCCGGAAGCAGCTGAATCTGTTGTAAACTTGTTGGCGGATTGCGTTCTGACGAAACCGCATGTTTTTAAATTAGTGATAGTAAGCTGTCCTTGATTGGCATACATTCCTGAACAAATATGTGCCAGTCCCATGCCGTCTCCTATCATTAAGATGACATTCTTCACCGGTTTGTCGGTAGCATCCATGTCAAATGAAGGAACATACGAACTTTGTGGATTTTCGTTCTTAAAATCTCCTTTGACGATTTCTTGTGCTGATAGATTATAGCAAAAGAATAAGGAGAAAATAAATAAATGAGCTTTAAATTTTACATTCATGGCTAATATGTTTTTAATTAGAAGTAAGTAATTCGGATATGTTGACTGTATCGTATGGCTTTTCTCCAAATGCGGCATAATATTCTAATTGCATTTTGTTGTTTTCTTTGTCAATAGAAAGGATGCCGTAGCCCGGTAAATCCATTTGTTTGAAAAAACGGATATGGGGAGTTTCTTTATCAATCCATTCCATACGCTGTTGTAGAGTAGAAGGTTGCCATTGTGGGTGTGCCGTTACAAATTCAGGACTATAGTCTGTAACTACCTTTTTCGGAATCAGCATATTTTTATCTTTGATGACACTGTTGACGAGAATCTGAACGATAGGTCCCCAAGGAGTGTCCCGACAGACAACGGAGTATAGATGCAGATGTGCACAGAGTACGATTGCTTGTTGACTGGCGATGATTTGCAGCAATTGTTCCCTCTTGGCATTATCTTGTCGGAATACATGCCAGCATCTTTCGTTTACCGGAATCACAGGCTCGTGTAACATGACAAACTTGTAAGTTGCTTTCGAACCGGCTAGTGACTTTTCTAATTGTTGTAGCCCTTCCGGATTCCGATCCCATGGATCATAACAGACAAATAATACATCATCAAGAGTAGTAGTGTAATTGGCTGACTGTAAGGATGGATGTCCTGCCAATCTTGCCATATTGGGTAAGTATACTTTTTCAAAAGCTTCTTTAGCCCCTGGCCCTGTGATATCATGATTACCTTTAGTCATAATGAAAGGTACTTTCAGATTCATTTTGTTGACAGCTTTAAAGGCACTGTTAGCCATCTGTATTGCTTTTTGTGGAGAACCGGCCAATCCTTCTGACAAGTCCCCCATTTGCAGAAGGGCTTTTATTGACGGCTGGTGTTTTTGAACTTGCCTGCTGATTATCCGGGAGAATTCCGGCCATGTATTTTTCGTGAATACTGAATATTCTTTGGTAACTTGGCGCAGATCATCCGGTTTGGTGGATAACCATTCCATATCGTGATCTTCCAGTAAATCATAGTGTATATCTCCTAACAAGAGAAATGAAACTTCTTTTTCATTTTGCTCTTGGGAGTATGATTGCAGAGAAGTCAAAAGCGATAAAAGGACAAATAATATTTTATTCATATTCTGTTACTTATTCATTTCAAAAGAAGGGGGGACACTGTCTGCCGCCCAATTCTTATTGGGAGTGTTTCCCATTGTAAATTCCAGTTTGCCGCCATTCATCAGTTCTTTATGTTCGAACCAGGATTGGGTCCAATCTTTGCCATTTAATTTGGCTGATTGGATATATTTATTTGTCGGCGAATAGTTGTGCGCAATGACCTCGAATGATTTTCCGGCTCCTGTTTCAATAACTGCTCTTTCGAACATAGGAGTTCCGATGACATAAATAGGCAAACCAGGAGTAATAGGATAGAAACCTAGCATAGAGAAGACTACAAATGCTGACATTCCTCCGCCATCTTCGTCGCCCGGGAGTCCCATCAGGTCATTTCTAAACCATTCATCGAGCAATGTCCTTACTCTTTTTTGAGTTCTCCAGGGCTCTCCTATATAGTTGTACAGATAAGGAATGTGCATACTGGGTTCGTTAGCCATTGAAAATTGACCTACATTACCCGTATGATCCGGTAATTGTGCATAAAATACATATTTGGCTTCGCCCAATGGGGTGTTATACATCGTTTCAAGATTATTTCTGAATGCTTCTTTCCCTCCCATCAGTTCAATTAAATCAGCAATATTATGGGGAACATCCCATCGGTATATCCAACCGTTATTCTCGCCGTATGCTTCACGAGCACCTAATCCACCGGCAGTGGCATAATCAAAGGGTTCTATGAATTCGCCTTTTGCATTTTTGGGATGGAAGAATTTTGTTTCAGGATTGAAAATATTCCGATAGTTTTTACTCCCTTGTAGAAAGTAGTTATAGTCTTTCTCATACCCAAGTTGTTTGGCTATTTGTGCCAGACACCATTCATCGTAAGACGTACCTAGAGTGACGGCTACCGGTTGGCGTTTTTCAAATGGGTGTACTTCGTCAGCTGTTTCTTGTTCTCCCGGTGCCAATGCCGGTAAATATCCGTTTTCCCAATAGAATTTTGTGATTTCACCTCCCTTTATGCCTGACCACGGGGCTAACGTTTTTTCTGTAATACCAAGTTTGCAGGCTTCGTAAGCAGCTGATAAATCAAAGTTACGGATTCCTTTTATATATGAATCAATAACAGTGGCTACACCGTGATTGGAATTCATTCTACGGCTGTCTCCCGTAACTTCAGGAAATGTAGGCATCCAGTTATGTTCCATTTGCTGTGCCATTCTGATAAAAGACTGAATCATGTCAGCTTCCATTTGTGGTTCGATGATAACACGTAAGGGGTGGACTGCTCTATACGTGTCCCAAATCCAATCGTCGGTATAAAATGGGACAGAATCTTTGTGGATACTATTGTCGAAAGCACTGTAATAGCGGTTGTCTTCCGAAAGGCAAATCATCCGTTCGTAAGTCCGGTAGAGGGAAGTATAGAATATTGCTTTTGCATTTTCGTCTATTCCTTCCACTTTGATTTTATTTAATGTTTGATTCCAGATGTTTTTGGCAATGTTCATCTGGTTTTCCACATCATAATCTTTTATTTCCCGCTGTAGGTTGGCTTTTGCTTGCTTTTCATCAATGAAGGAAATACCGTAGCGAACTTTGATTGTTTTTATATCTGTTGAATATAAGAGAGCGATACCCACGTTCTTGCCTTTTATGGCAGTGTGGCTGTGATTTATTTCTTCTTTGCTGACAGTCATCGTTTTTTCCGGCAGTGCGGAAGTCTCCATATAAACATATACTTTGGTTTGATGATCTATGTTCTGATAACCGGAAATGGTATTCTCCGTAGTTTTAAGCTCACCATTGGTGGTACTAAGTATTAAATATGGAGCATTGTTTTTCCGGAAACTTAGTTCATAGATTCCTGCCTGGTGGGAAGGAGCGAATTTAGTGGAAACCTCTTCTTCTTCAAAATAGGAAGAATAGGAATAGGGTTTTATCACTTCATTATCATAACAATAGTAATATACCGGTTGTAATCCGCTCTCTGCTCCCTGATAGAAAGACAGGCTGAATGCAGACTTTCCCCGATGCGAGGTGACAATGACCGGTAAGCCTTTTATTTTATCAGAGGTGTAATCTGCTCTTTCCGGATAGATGCGGAGCATACTATTGGGAAGATGGACAGTTGGGTAAGTAGGAACTAACAAATGACTGATATTCCCCATATAGGGATTTACATAGTCAACCGGAGTTAACACTACCTCTTGCTTGTTGCTGCATCCATTGACGATTAAAATCATTAACAGTACTAACGGAATGAATTTTCTCTTGTACATAAACAGATTTTTTTATTTTTCGATGGTTTTAATTAGATTTGCTGTAAATATAGGATGATTTGATTAATGAAAACTTAATGTAACCTTAAAATCTATCTTCTACAAATATTTTTTTTTGTAAAGTTTCGCCATTAAGAGAATATTAATCACCATAAAATATCTTTGGTTCATCTTTAATGCATTAATCAATACTGTATTTTTTAATTTAATAATTAAGTATTATGAAAAACTAAATACAGTATTAAAACAGGTTATCTCTTACTGGCTATTGGAAGCTACTGTTTAGTTTAGTTCATTAGAGCACCGGAATGAATCTATTTTTAAAGGTGGGGCTGCTCTGAACCGAATCTCTAGGATTTCAGGTTGGCCAAAAGAATCTGATGATTGAAAAAGAGAGAGTTCTGCTGGTTTATATCAAATAGGGACGAAGCGTATAGGCATAAAAAAAAGAGCAACGCCTTGCTCCAACCTTTGTTAACCTTAAATCTAATACTATGAAAAACACATTGCAAAGATACGGACTCTTGGGAAATTAGCAAATTATCCAAGAAAAATAGCATGTTTTATAACACGTTTTAATAGTTTTCCCCTACTTATTAAGAAATAAACTCTCCTTTTTTCAAGGTATGCAACATTTATTTTGAAAATTGAATCGGAGCATACCGTTGATTCTCTGCCGAAAAACCGTTATCTTTGCAAGGATAATTCATTATATACTCAACAAAAAAGAAAAGGAGACACCCGTGAACGAAGAAGAGATTGTCCTCACCCCGATGATGAAACAGTTTCTGGATTTGAAGGCAAAACATCCGGATGCAGTGATGCTGTTTCGTTGCGGTGACTTTTATGAAACATATTCTACGGATGCCATCGTTGCAGCCGAAATTTTAGGGATCACACTAACAAAACGTGCCAATGGGAAAGGAAAAACTATCGAGATGGCAGGTTTTCCTCATCATGCCCTTGATACCTACCTTCCGAAACTGGTTCGTGCCGGAAAACGTGTCGCCATCTGTGACCAGCTGGAAGACCCGAAAATGACGAAGAAGCTGGTGAAGCGTGGCATTACCGAATTGGTTACTCCCGGTGTTTCTATCAATGATAATGTTCTGAACTATAAAGAAAATAACTTCCTGGCTGCCGTTCATTTCGGAAAGGCTTCCTGTGGAGTTGCTTTTCTCGATATTTCTACCGGTGAATTCCTTACTGCAGAAGGGCCTTTTGATTATATAGACAAGCTGTTGAATAACTTTGCCCCTAAGGAAATTCTTTTTGAACGTGGCAAACGCCTGATGTTTGAAGGTAATTTCGGTAACAAGTTCTTCACATTCGAGCTGGACGACTGGGTATTTACAGAAACGACTGCCCGTGAGAAACTGCTGAAACACTTTGAAACGAAGAATCTGAAAGGTTTCGGAGTGGAGCATTTGAAGAATGGCATCATTGCTTCCGGTGCTATTTTGCAGTATTTGACAATGACGCAGCATACGCAAATTGGTCACATCACTTCATTGGCGCGTATTGAAGAAGATAAATACGTCCGTCTGGATAAGTTTACGGTGCGTAGCCTTGAGTTGATTGGTAATATGAATGATGGCGGAAGTAGCCTGCTCAATGTGATCGACAGAACGATCAGCCCAATGGGAGCTCGTCTGTTGAAACGCTGGATGGTTTTTCCCTTAAAGGATGAGAAACCGATCAATGAACGCTTGAATGTAGTGGAATATTTCTTCCGCCAACCTGATTTTAAGGAACTGATTGAAGAACAGTTGCATTTAATAGGAGATTTGGAACGTATTATTTCCAAAGTGGCTGTAGGACGTGTGTCGCCCCGTGAAGTCGTTCAGTTGAAGGTAGCTTTACAAGCTATTGAGCCGATAAAACAGGCATGTATGGAAGCTGATAATGCGAGTTTGAATCGTATTGGCGAACAGCTGAATCTTTGTATTTCTATTCGTGACCGGATTGCCAAAGAGATTAAAAATGATCCTCCTTTACTGATAAATAAAGGTGGAGTGATTCAAGATGGTGTGAACGCAGACTTGGATGAATTGCGGCAAATCTCCTATTCAGGAAAAGATTATCTGCTAAAGATACAGCAGCGGGAGAGCGAGGAGACGGGTATTCCGAGTTTGAAAGTGGCTTATAATAACGTATTCGGTTATTATATCGAAGTCCGTAATGTCCATAAAGATAAAGTTCCTAAAGAGTGGATTCGTAAACAGACGCTGGTTAATGCGGAACGTTATATCACGCAGGAACTAAAGGAATATGAAGAAAAGATTTTGGGAGCGGAAGATAAGATTCTGATTCTGGAAACGCAGCTATATACGGACTTAGTACAGGCATTGATGGAGTTTATTCCACAGATACAGATTAATGCGAATCAGATTGCACGTCTGGACTGTCTGTTGTCATTTGCCAATGTGGCTCGTGAGAATCGTTATATCCGTCCGATTATTGAGGATAATGACGTATTGGATATTCGTCAGGGACGTCACCCGGTAATAGAAAAACAACTTCCGATAGGTGAGAAGTATATTGCCAATGATGTAATGCTGGACAGCGATACACAGCAGATTATTATTATTACAGGTCCGAACATGGCCGGTAAGTCGGCACTCTTGCGTCAGACGGCGTTGATTACGCTATTGGCTCAAATCGGCTCGTTTGTTCCTGCGGAAAGTGCGCATATCGGTTTAGTTGATAAGATATTTACCCGTGTAGGAGCGAGCGATAATATATCAGTCGGTGAATCTACATTTATGGTAGAGATGAATGAAGCGGCTGATATCCTGAATAATGTTTCTTCCCGGAGTCTGGTATTATTTGACGAATTGGGTCGTGGTACTTCTACTTATGATGGTATTTCCATTGCCTGGGCAATTGTAGAGTATATCCATGAACATCCGAAAGCAAAAGCACGTACATTATTTGCTACGCATTATCATGAATTGAATGAGATGGAGAAATCTTTCAAGCGCATCAAGAATTATAATGTATCGGTGAAAGAAGTTGATAATAAAGTAATCTTCCTTCGTAAACTGGAACGTGGCGGTAGTGAACACTCTTTCGGTATTCATGTGGCAAAGATGGCCGGTATGCCGAAAAGCATTGTGAAACGTGCAAATGAGATATTGAAACAGCTTGAATCTGATAATCGCCAACAGGGCATAGCAGGTAAACCGTTGGCAGAAGTGAGCGAGAATCGTGGAGGTATGCAGTTAAGCTTCTTCCAGTTGGACGATCCGATTCTCTGTCAGATTCGCGATGAGATATTGAATCTTGATGTGAATAATCTTACTCCTATTGAAGCGCTGAATAAACTGAATGATATAAAGAAGATAGTCAGGGGGAAATAAGCTGAAAATGTATATAATGTCTTAGGATATGTTTTCGATTGTTGTCCTGACATTAGGGAAATGGCATTTGTTTTATTGATAAAAAAGAGGGATTAGTGATGTTTGAACCGCTAATCCCTCTTTTTTTGATTTAGGCTATTTTATTTTTCTTCTTGTCATAGAAGAACATGAAATAGACGCCTATTATGATAAACGGAACGCTTAACCATTGTCCCATATTGAACATCATGCTGTTTTCAAAATCTTCCTGATTTTCTTTTAGGAATTCGATGAAAAAGCGGAAGGTGAAGATGTAAGTCAGGCAGAGCCCGAAGAAGAAGCCACGGTGCAGTTTCTTGCTGTAATTCTTATACAGGTAAATCATGATGAAGAACAGGATAAGATAAGCAATGGCTTCGTAGAGCTGTCCCGGATGACGGGGGAGCATATCTACACGTTCGAAAACGAATGCCCAGGGCACATCAGACGGTTTGCCGATGATTTCGGAGTTCATCAGGTTGGCAAGGCGGATGAAGCAGGCGGTGATTGGAGTAGCTACGGCAATCATATCCAGCACGTCCATATAATGGAGCTTCGTCTTGCGGCAATACAGCCAAAGGGCGATTATCAGTCCTAATGTACCGCCGTGGCTGGCAAGTCCTTCATATCCGGTAAATTTCCAGTTTCCGTCCGGCATGAACTTGATAGGAAGAATCATTTCCCAAAAATGAGACAGGTAGTATCCCGGGTCATAGAACAGGCAGTGTCCTAGGCGGGCACCGATTAGAATACCAAAGAAACAGTAAAAGAAAAGAGGGTCAAACTTCTTTTCCTCTATCTTTTTATCCCGGTACTGGTAGTGAACAACCACATAAGCAAAGAATATTCCTACTGCCCACAGTAATCCGTAATAACGGATAGAAATGCCGAACAGGTTGAATAGTTCGGGATTCGGGTTCCAGTTGATGGATAATAGCATGGTATTCATTCTATATTGGATTAATGTTAATGATTAGATTCTTTGAATTTCTCCGCAACCATCCGGTAGGTCGGTATATCTATTCCCTGTTCTTCGGCTGCTGCAATCATGTCGAAGAGCAATCCTTGTATTTCCGAGTCGTGTCCGCGTGCCAGGTCTTTTTGCATAGAAGCGGTACTTTCGGGATCGAGCTTGTCAATCACTTTCAGGTTGTAGCTGACTGGGTCTTCGGGAAATTCGACGCCCAGTTTCTTTCCTAAGGCAGCGCTTTCCGTAGAAAGTCCGATAAATGTATCCCGTATCTTTCCCGGTTTCTGCACTTCTCCCATCGGAACGTCGTAGTAAGCACCCGTCACAGCCATTGCGGAGATAAACGACCATTTGATAAACGTATCCCGGTTGATGTCCGGTGAGAGGTCTACCTTTATGCCTGCTTCCTGCAAGTCTTGTTGGATAGCTTCCAGTAATCCGGGTTTTACAACTGTGCCGCGATGAGCGCCGTATACCAACCGGAATATCTTTCCCATTTGGGTGATTTCTCCGGTGCCGGATACGAAGCCTACGATATAGATGCAGCCGTCGAGAACGGTGACTTCCGGAACTAGCTTCTGTATGCGCGGCCCTGTGCCATATACATTCAGAATAGGGATGACAACCGTGTCTTTGTGTGCTGCTCTTTTTATCAGTTCTACGATAGAATCGACCGAATAACCTTTTACGCATACAAATATCACATCTGCTTTTCCATTGAATTCTTCAGCGGTAGTAGCCGGAATCCGGAGCGTATGTTCGCCCTTCAAATCCGATTTCAGTTTCAAACCGTTCGTTTGAATCGACTGCAAATGAGCTCCACGGGCAATACAGGTTACATCTTTGCCTGCCAGCGACAAGAATCCTGCGATACTGCCGCCTACACCTCCCGTTCCTGCAATGAGATATTTCATATTGTTAGCGAATTAGTAATTAATAAGTCGTCGGTGGTAACCGATAATCACACGTTGAAACGGAAATGCATGATGTCGCCATCCTGCACCACATATTCTTTTCCTTCCACACCCAGTTTTCCGGCTTCTTTCACAGCTGCTTCCGAGCCGTATTTGATATAATCATCGTATTTGATAACTTCGGCACGGATAAAGCCTTTTTCAAAATCGGTGTGGATCACTCCGGCACATTGAGGAGCTTTCCATCCTTTTTCGTATGTCCAGGCACGTACTTCTTGTACACCGGCAGTGAAATATGTTTCGAGATTCAGGAGTTTATAAGCAGATTTGATAAGACGTGCTACGCCCGATTCTTCCAAGCCTACTTCGGCAAGGAACATTTGACGGTCTTCGTACGTTTCCAGTTCGGCGATGTCCGCTTCTGTTTTGGCTGCGACAATCAGGATTTGAGCATTCTCGTCTTTTACGGCTTCGCGTACCATATCTACGTATTTATTTCCGTTTACTGCGCTTGCTTCATCAACATTGCAAACATACATTACCGGTTTGCTGGTCAATAAGAACAGTTCGTGAGCTATCTTTTGTTCGTCTTTTGTTTCAAAAGTCACTGTACGTGCAGATTTTCCCTGTTCCAGTGCGTCTTTATATTGAACGAGTACATCGTAAGCTAACTTTGCAGCTTTGTCTCCGCCCGTCTGTGCTTGTTTCTGTACTTTCTGGATACGGCTTTCGATGGTTTCCAGGTCTTTCAATTGAAGTTCGTAGTCAATGATTTCTTTGTCGCGGATGGGATTTACGCTTCCGTCTACGTGTGTCACATTGTCGTCATCGAAGCAACGGAGTACGTGGATAATTGCGTCTGTTTCACGGATATTGGCAAGGAACTTGTTTCCTAGTCCTTCACCTTTGCTTGCGCCTTTCACCAGTCCGGCGATATCTACGATTTCTACAGTTGTAGGAACAATTCGTTGGGGGTGCACCAATTCAGCGAGTGCGTTCAAACGTTCGTCAGGAACAGTGATTACACCTACATTGGGTTCAATTGTACAAAAAGGGAAATTTGCCGCCTGTGCTTTCGCATTCGACAAACAGTTGAAAAGTGTCGACTTACCCACGTTCGGTAGTCCTACAATACCACATTGCAATGCCATTTATCTATTTCGTTTTTATTTAGTTATCGATAATCTGACTGCAAAGATAGGCATTTTTAGATTATATACATTGGTTGGAAAACAAATACTTCTTTCTTATATCTATTTAATGAGTGAGGGATGCCGTTTTCAGGCATCCCTATAAATGTAAAGTAAACTTTAGAACGTCATAGGTACGCCTACCATGACACCAAGTGTCTTATCTTCTGCAGGAATTAGCGAGGACATCACATATTGGCTGGAATTGTTGTACAAAGCCGGCCAGCTTTTAATGAAGAATTTGTGTTTTTTAAAGTAACCATCTAAAATAGGTGACAGACATTTGTCGAACTCTTCGTGATTAGGATTGCTTGTATCGAACGGTGTATAATCTCCAAAAGTGATAGAACCATCTGAATTCTTCTGATAGTTGAATGTATAATAGAATCCGTAAGTATCGGCTCCTAATGAACCGTTTTGATATATTTTATAACCAATCTCCACTATACTTCCGTCTGTGTACATGTGTATGGCAACATACACAATATAGAATTGAGTTTGAGTGAATGCAAATAAATTCGAAACAGCAGCTTTATGTTTATCAAAATATTCGGATGACCATTGATTTTGTATATCGTTGTACACTACCATTGTCTGATGAATTGCTCCTGGAGGTACATTGAATAGAGGAACAATTGGTGTAGTACCTCCTTTAATTTCAAGTATATCATTGCCTACTTGTGTAGTGTATCCGGTGGATGTCTTGTTGAACTGATAAATTTCGTAACCATTAAGGATTAACGGGTTCATCATTACGATATTTCCGTTCAGGTCTATTTTAGAACCTTCTATTTGTAGGGTCGGATTTCCATTGTTAGCGGATAAGAAACCTGTTTTTCTACCATTAGATACAAAATCATACGCTTGTCCTTTATAACTGAAAGTGAAGTATTTTTTTTGATAGATAGGAGCCTGATCCTGATTTTCCATTAAGGCGCCATTTTTGATGGCCTCTCTTTCCTCATTGGTAGCTTTAGTCAGTGTAGCTTCCATTTTGTTTTTTCTTCCTTTTAGGAGAAACTGATCGTTTTTGTAGGATATAATCTCGTATTCGTAGTCTGCTCCTAATCCGGTTCCTGCTTGTCCTGCACCATTCATCAGCTGGTTGGGATCTGCAAAGATAGATAAGAAAGAGTATGTATCAAATGATATAGTTGGTCCTTGTAGTGGCTTGAGTATATAGCTACTTTCAAACGGACTTGCTTTCAAGTCGCGGTAATATTCTACATAATCGAACATCATAGATACTCGATTGTCTGCAGTGAATTGCATCCATAAGGTGTGAATACCTCCTAATTGGGTATTTATTTCTGCAATCCATCCATCGGGAGCTCCTGTGAGTATATCAGTATATTCCTGCATTTTAGTTTGAATCCGTTTATCCGGGTTTTCCATATAAATGTCGGTTTCATTATTGCAAGATGAAAATATACTGCACAATGCTACACAGGTTAGAAGATAATATGTATAAACTATTTTCATAATTATTTATTCTGGAGTGTTTTCATTTACAATTTGATTAATAGCATCTTGTACTAAAGATACTAATCCTTTATTTCCCATTGCGTCGTCATAAAACTGTACGTTCCATACATTTTTAAAGTAATTGATCACAATTTCTTCTTTAGCCAGTAATCTGGTTAAAGCCGTTTGTGCCTGATTGGCAAGGGCTATACGCTGTGCTGTTTCTTCTGCTGTTTCTCCCTCTGAAGGAGGAGACGTTGTTAAACTTTTGAGCAAATTAATTCGATAGTCACGCCATTCTTTTCCATACACCATAATTAATGATGCCACTTCAACGAAATCTTCATCAACTCCCGACATTGCGTATGCGGAATAGAATCCGGCAAGTAATGCGCTTACTTCCGTTTCAGAAGTCCATCCTGTCGGATTATAATCTCCGGCGGATATATCTTTGAAACTGGAATCATACATTTTGGTTTGATGGAGAATATGAGCGAATTCGTGTTCAATGGTATGCATGATAGAACGTATCCAGTCTGCATCACTCGGATTGTAGCTATTACCATCAAATAGTGTAATTTTACGAGCGCCTTCAGCCTGTCCTAATACTTGACTGCCATCTGCATTATATTCCGGGCTACCTACCAAAATGATTTTCTTAGGTGTCATTTCTCTAAGAAATTTATCTCCTGCCAATTGTTTATAAGGCTCAAACCACACTCGTTGAATCATATCCATAGAAGGTTTTACGAAGCGTTCCATAATGGGGACTAGTTGGGCGGTAGTGTTCAGTTCATAACTGTTCCATTTATATTTCACTTCGATATTGTAAGCTTGGGTATAGTTTTCATATAACCATTTATCCAGTTCATTTTTTTGCTCGTCATTTCCACCCAATCCATAAATCTCTTGGTCAAGATTGAGTTTGTCCTCATTACAGGCAGTGAAAATAACAGTACTAATGCAGAATAGTAGCATGAAATATGCTTGTATCCATTTGGCAATGTGATTTGTTGTTTTCATTTTATTCCCATGTATTATTTACGTTATTTCTTGGATTAAGTTTTATTCCCGAAATAGTTGCCATTTCCGGAATTTGTAGTACCCTTCGGTCGTCGTCCGGCATTAAGCTGGACTTGCTGCCGTTAGCTTGGGTATGGGTGACGGGGATATTCCAGCGTACAATATCATACCATCTAAGTCCTTCATTATAAAACTCTATACTTCTGAAATCAAGTATTGCAAGTAGGATACCTTTTTTCAAATCACTCCAAGAGTCTGTCTGATTGTACTTATTGATGAAGTGATCAGTATTATTAAGTTTGGTTTTATAGAAATTGAGTATCTTATCGCGTGTAATACATAATTCTTTAGAATCATAATATCTGCTTGATGCCGGGCTTCTTGCTATAACAAAACGTTGGCTGGCATATAAATTTAGATCAGCGATAGCTTTGTCATATTGGTTAAGCATTAGGTAGGCTTCTGCACGGTTTAATAACACTTCTTCCATTCTCAAAACAGGAATATTGGCATACGGCAAAAAGTTGGATGCGTCTAAAGATTCTTGTTTAGTAAATTGGGTAAATTTAGGTATGAAGTAGAAATTGGATGTACCGTAATAGGGAATAGCCCACATGCCATTTATAACATTATCTGCATTGATTGTCTTGCCAATGTCAGTAGAAGATAAACCATATCTTGAATAGAAGGGTAATTCTCCCCAGGCGATTGAAGACAATGCTTCTGTAATCAATAAATTGGCATTGGTGGAAGAACTGCAGAAATACGAACGCATTTCAATATATCCGCTTGCATCCATGTAAGTTGTTGCAAAAGGATGAAAGTTGTTGCTTACAAACGAAAATGCAGGATCATCTTTTGAGATATATTGTTGCGGTGTACCATCTTGATTTTTAAGAGGTTCTCCTTTACTATCCGTCAATGTTTCAAATTGTGACGGTATGGAAATGAGTTGATTGGCATATTCAAGTACCTTATCATATTGTTTCATTAATAGATAAAGACGGGTACCAAAGGCGGCAGCTGATTTCTTATTGAAATGATATTTGGGAGCTGTATAAATGCTTCCATCCGTCATAAGAGGATAACTGTCCTCAAAATCTTGTGTGATTTTTCTATAAGTGTCTGCCACTGTTTCCCGGTCATATTGTTCTACTGGCTGTGTTTCTGGTTTCTCTACATAAGGAATACCCGGATATAACGATGCAGTCGATTCGTCATATTGTTGGGCAAAGAGTGAAGCAAGACAAAAATGTGAGAAGGCTCTGGTCATGAGTGCTTCTCCCTTTTGATTGATTGTGCTTGAAGGTGTTCCTAACTCGTCGATAGAAACAAGCGCCTGGTTAGATACTGCAATAGCTGCATAGCATCCTGTCCAGAAGTTTTCGAAGGAATCATTTCCATCTTCTATCACGTCTTTCCATAAGAAATTTTCACCCATAAAGCTGAATAATGCTCCTGGTTGCGCACCAGAGTAAACACTTCCGAAGTCGGTTATGTAATCACAACGGGTATTGACAATAGCCGCATAAGAAACTTTAGGATACGCATTTACTAGTAATGCGGATACTTTATCCGGAGAATCTATTTGAGTACGTTCGTCGGGTACTTTGTCCAGAAAGTCAGAGCAACTGGTACAAAAGGACATGATTCCAATATATAAGTATATTTTAATTCTCTTCATTGTATAAGGATGATTTAGAAACTGACATCTAATGAAAAAATAACTTGTTTTTGTATCGGTTGGGCTACACCACCGGTATTGACAAATTCAGGGTCTTGTCCATTCAATTTTTTATCAGAGTATAGTAACCATAAGTTTTTGCCGGTTACTCGTAAACGAATATCAGAGAACAACTTCCACGATTTGAAAAGCTTCTGCGGAATGGTATATCCTACAGATAATGATTTAAGACGGATGAAATCTCCTTTCGCTACCCGTATATCTGAATAATTGTATGCTGAATAAGGATAAGTACTGCTCAAATCTGATATCAGATCTTTATCAGCTATTGCAGGGATATTAGTATGCTTCTCATCTCCTCTGAATTCCCATCTGTTAAAGAACTCTTTGGGGGTTGCTTGAGAGTCATTATAACTGCTGTTAAATACAGGATTCAATCGGATTACATTTCCGGCTTGGAAAGTGAAGAAAATATCTAATGAGATACCTTTCCAAGTAAAGGAATTGTTAAACCCTCCTGTATATTTGGGATCTGTCGGTCCTTCGTATTTTAAGTAATCTGTTGAAGTACTTTGGAAATTGATATCACTGGTGATAGTACCATTCTCATCATAGAACATCGGTGCACCATTTTCCGGATTCAGACCGGCAAATGGTATAGAGAAAAGCCCGTTCACCGGATACCCGTTTTTATTTCCTCCTGTGATTCCTACCAACGTGTTGATTTGTGGTTGTTGCATTGAATTCTTGATTTCATTTTTGGAATATCCCATAGTGAAAGAACTTGACCACATGAAATCTTTTGTTACAATAGGTTTTCCTGACAATGTTATATCGAAACCGGAGGCGCTTAAGTCGGCACTGTTGGCCCATTTATATCTTTCTCCTCCAATTCCGGAGACTTTTATTACACTTAACAAGTCGAAACTGTTTCGGATAAAATAGTCAAAAGAAAAGTCGAGTCTTCCTTTAAGGAAAGTGGCATCAAAACCAAAATTAGATTGATAACTCTTTTCCCATGTCAAATCAGAATTACCTAATGTGTAAATTTCAATGCCTGATTCGATGTCCGTACTTGGTCGCGTAGTATTGGAATTTATAAAAATGGGTGTTGCATTTGATAATGGAGGCATACTGGCTGTTAATCCAACGCCGGCACGTAGCGCTAATGCATCCAGCCAGACAAAATCTTTCATAAACGCTTCATTACCTATATTCCATTTCCCACTGATATTCCAGGTAGGCAGCCACCGGGCTGAACTGGAATTTGCCATTGTGTTGGAGCCGTCATACCGTACTGTTCCGGAAATGGAATATCGTCTGTCATAGGTGTAATCAACATTTGCATAAAAAGCGGCAAAACGATCGTACGTCAAAGCTCTTGAATAATAATCAAAATTTTGCTCGATCATTTGTTTCATTATAAGATAGTTCATACTAACAGTGCCTCCCATGTCATATTGGAATCCGTAGCCGGTGTTACTGTTCGTTTGTCTATCGGAATATTTGATTTGTTGTCCTAATAATGCGTTGAACTCATGTTTCTCATTCCATATTTTGCTGAAACTAACAGAGTTTCTTATATCATAATTTAATAATAAGTTTTCGGCAGTATTATAGAATCCCCCTTTGGGGAGAACAACAATCGGTTCGGCTGACGGATCACTAGGGTCCTTGTAGAGGTAGGGATTGTTTTCTCGAATGGTAGAATTGCCAGCTGCACGATAAGCATTTGCCATATTAGAATTTTCGTGTATTTCATGCTCTTGCTTTGAACGTACATAGCGGATAGCTCCGGTAAAATTGTATTTCAATCCTTTAAAAATTTGCCAGTTAAATTCGGCTTGGGCTTTTAAATCTATCACATTCAATTTAATATAGTTATTATCGAGTTCTTCTAAAATATTGAATGGGGCAAAGTTGAGTGTATAATATTCCCGTTCTCCATTTGAGTCGTATGCTCGTAATGCACGGCTTGTGTTTAATGCATAATTGAACGGATTTATATCAAAATTACGTGAAGAAATACCGCTTACAACGTCACTGGAACGACTTAATGAACCGGGAGCGTTCTGCATTCTGACAGAACCTACCGTTTGAAAACTAAATCCGATTTTGTCATTTAGCTGGTAGTCATTTCGGAAGTTCATTGTGATTCGATTCACTTTGTCGGCAACAGTCCATCCCGGATCGTTCAAAAAGCCTAATGAAATGTAGGATTTCGACTTTTGTGAACCACTTGATACACTTAATGTATGTTCATTCATTATGGAATTGGTAAATAGCAGATCAAACCAGTCTGTATTAGCTGCTGCGTGTTCCATTAAAAAGTTGTGACGGGCTGCATATGAATTCTCTAAAAGGTATTGTTGCTTTGATTCATCCCATGTGTTGATTCTATTATACATGATTCCATAAATACCGGAAGACTGGTTATTTACAATGTCCGAAGTTAATAAGCCTTTTCGTTCCATTTCTGCATACACAGACATTTGATCGGCTGAATTCATAATATTGAATTCAGAATAACGTGGTTTGGTCCGTACTGTGTAGTTTCCGCTATAATGAATACGTGGTTTTCCTTCTTTTCCTCTTTTAGTCGTAATTACAACTACTCCATTCATAGCTCTGGCTCCATATAATGCTGTTGCGGCAGCATCTTTTAATACGTCAATTGTTTCGATATCGTTAGTATTGATACCTGCTACGGAGGAGCCTAACAGGGTGGTAGGGTCACCGCTTGCTAGTTGGTCGTTAGATACATTTACCACATCTTCTAATACGATTCCATCTACTACCCACAAAGGTTTGTTTTCTCCATTGATAGACGTGGCACCACGTACACGTATTTTGGGGGCACTACCAAAGGTACTCGATACATTCTGAATAGATACTCCGGCTGCTTTGCCTTCCAGCATACGGCTTATGTCTGTTTCACCGGGCAAATTAATATCATCAGCTTTGATTTTAACGGAAGAGCCGGTAAAGGTTGTTTTTTTAAGATTCTGAAACCCGGTGACTACTACCGCATCCAATAAAACAGAAGATTCTGATAATAATATCGTTACTTTCTTTTGTGTTCCAATGTTAACCTCTTTAGTTTCGTATCCCATAAAACTGACGATAAGGATATCGTTATTATTGACCTTTAAGGTAAAATTACCATTATTGTCCGTAGTTGTTCCGCTCTTGACGTTCTTTATAGTAACACTGGCAAATGGGATAGGCTCCTGGTTAGTAGCATCTAGCACCTTGCCGGTAATACTATGTTGTGCACTGGCCCTTGTAAGGCCAATGCACAATATGATAAATAATAGAATAATGTGTTTATTCATGTACCTGTTTTCTTTGGTGATTTATTCTTTTACACAACGTACGCTATAACCTAAGTATCTGCCGTCTGCATTGTTAGGCATGATGGGAAAGAATGGTCCGTCATATTCGTCCACTAATGTTGCAGAGAATATATGATAACTATAGGCATTATTAGGATTGTCCGGATAACTGCCTAGCCAACCATTTTGTGCAGTTTTGTATTCAAACAAACTTCCTCCCGGATATTGACCGGTAATGGCATTTAAATGTCCTCCAAACGGGTAAAATATTTTTATGGAACTATTATTAGGGCAAAGATATATACCATTGTCAATGTCTTCTCCGTTTATTTCATCATAAGTGTTCATTTTATAAGGCACTCTCCAGCCTGCCGGACATGGATCGTATAGTGTTTTGGTTTTTTCATCACTCTTTTTGTACCATAATTCTGTACTACCACTGCCTTCAATTAACCAGTCTTTATAAGTAAAATGGTCTGCATCTCCCAAGAAATAGGTATCTGGGTTTTTCACAGCTGTTTCTTTAGATACGGGACCTTTTGCTGTTTTGATATGAATGGAGTAAACGTCTCCCCCTAAAGAGCTGGTTCCTAACTTAGTGATTTGGCTCCAATCAGTCATTATCGGATCCTTTCGACCGCATTGATAATACATACCGATCGTTTTCGCACCGTCAGTTGGTGTTGCACTTAGTGCACCTAAGTTGCGATCCATCATTGCTTGGGTGGACCCATCTTTCGTTTGATTGTTATCAATTCCCCCAAAACGGTAGATAGCTCCTCCTGTAACATCTGCTTTTCCAGGGTTTTGAGAAATTGCAGGAATTATTCCATTAATATCTCCTCCCGGATTATAATCTGTAATCCAAATGTGCCAGCTCCATAATGGTTTAGCGTCTTGAGCAGGTTCTCCTGCTGTTGCGTCGTAAATACCTATTAATACATTACCTTCGTTTCCTGTAGGTTTGATTCCTATATAATCATTGGCGGAGCTTCCTTGTTGGGTGGTGAATTTCAGTAATTCCTTGGAACTATCTTTTGTTATGATACGGGCAATCCATTTAGTTACTTTTCCTTGGTTGTTTCCGTCATTCAACATATGATCTGTTTTGAAGCCGCCTTCTTCTGTTCCCCAAAATGCATTTACTCGTTTCACAGGAACCAGTAGCTCATGTTCTGAATTTGGATTCAGTATATAGCAGTTAGCTTCAGCTGCAATGCCTTCTAATGGAATCTTTTCAATAGTGATGCGTTTATCACTGGCATCTGCCAGATTAAGATTAATATTGTAATTATATGCATTATTTCTTGTTACATTGAAATCTTTTTCATTTTCTCCAATGAACATTTTGAAAGTTGCTATTTCTTTATTGCCTTCACTCATTCTTTCACCAACAATTTCAATGAAAGTCGCTAGTTTATCTGTTACCTTGTCTTTGTCTGTTGGGATACTAGAATTTGTTCCCATCAGGTTCTCCGCTATGTAATGGGTATAATTTTCTTCACCGATAGTACATGGGGTTTCACTATAGTCTGCAATATTACTTTGAGATATTGTTCCCTTACTAAAGTAATACATTTTATATATATTCTTTAATGCTATGGAAGTTAGCTGGAAGTCAGAAGAGGTATTATTGATAGTGAATTTTACTTCAGCTGCAATTCGTTCTAATGTGATAGCATCTAATGTTTGATTTTCTTTGGTAATAGAAACTACTTGCTCTCCTACTAGCGGAATTGCGTTAGATGAATTGACTGGTAATGTATAAATAGTATTCTTTAGTGCTTCATAAGTTTGTTTTCCTAATTGGAAAACAATGCTTTTATCTACATTAGCAATTACTATCAGTTTCATATTAACCCCTGCTACTAATTCTACTGTTTCTGGAGAGTTGATACTGAATCGTAGTTCTTTTATAACTGCGACATTTTTACCTTGTTGATCGAATTCTAATAACCAAAAGTTTTCAATAGAAGTTCTGTTATCATTTATATTGGTTCCCATTGCGTTGATAGGAGCAATATTTAATGATACATTTACATTTGTTTTTTCTCCTTCCGGAATAATAGAGGTGTTTTCGTCGTCTTTTGAACAAGAACTGAAAATTGCGCTTATGATAAGATATGCGCTAAGCCAAATTAGGTTCTTCATAATTCTAGTTTTAAATAATTAATATTGATTTTTTTGCTATATCACATTTTATATTATATATTAATAGTTTAATCAAGATGTTATTATAGAATCTGATTTTGCTTACGTTTGATATTGCAAAGTTATGGAATATGATTTATGAATACAAAAAAAGCATTGGACAATAGATATTATATAAATCGCTAATAACTAATGTATTAATATAAATAGGTATAGATTACCATTGGACAAATGGCAATTAAATCCTTTTATTATGAATAGATGTTAATGTAAGAAGGGATATTTCAGAATCTTTGAATAAAATCATCTAAAGAGATGTTTTTATCTGTAATGTTTAGTTTTTCTTGTTTGATTCTAAGTTTTCTTTTGCTAATTGCAGCTTTACTTCTGCAGTAGATATTGGCAAGGGTATTTAAATCTAATTGTATTTTTATTAAACAGCAGAACTGGATTTCATTTTTGTCGAGTAGTGGATATTCTTTCTTTAGTCTTACTGTAAATTGATCAAAAGTAGCATTAATATCTTTTTCCAGATTAGCAAAATCCTCATTAGAAAGTTTGATAACGAGATCGTTTGCTTTATTATTTAGAGATGGAATGTTGATAGCCACTAATCTGCGTAAAAAGTCTGCTTGTAGTGAAGATAGTTTTTCTTCTTTTTGAAGATTTTCTATAGCTTGCTGTTGTAGTTTATCTTTGGCTTGAGATATTTCTCTTTCTTGTTTTCGTATACGTTCACTCTTCTTTTTGTAGGTTATGAAGTAGCATAATCCTGTAATTAGTAACGCGAAAGCTGCAATTGCACTTATTTTATATACAAGAGAACTAATTTCTTCCATCTTTTTAGATAGTTCTTTGTTATTTTTCTGCAGTTTTTCGTTTTGAAATAGATTCTGCATTTTAATAATTGCCACGCTTTGGTTTTGATCTTCTATCGAATCTCTTAATAGTTCATAGGTTTTGATAAATTCTAACGCTTTAAGAATGTTCCCTTTTTTTTCATAAATTTCTCCCAGATAGCTATAACTGAGTGCTTTTGCATATATATATTGGTTTTTACTACTTAGGGTAAAATAATGGATAGCAGAATCATATTGTTGTATATCTTGAAAGATTACTCCTTTGATAATGTAATTGTTATATCGGTCAATTGAATCCTTTTCACATGCAATGGCCTCATTGCAGATTTTTAGTGCGGAAATATAATCTTTTTTATTTATATATGCATAACATATATCGTTTAAAGCAGAAGAGGTGGCTTTGGGATGTACTTTTTGAGCAATAGGGAATGCCTTTTCGAAAAAATAAAGTGCGCTATCGATTTGCTCTTTGGTAGAATAAGCATGTCCCAGATCTGCCAATGCATAATAAATAGACAGACTATCTTTAGAAATCTGTGCATAATTATATCCTCTCCATGCCTCTGTTAACTTATAATCAAATAATCCTTGTTTAGAGTAGATGTCGCACAAGTCATGGGAAATTTTGAATGCTAGATTGTAGTCATTTGCTTTTTCCGCAAAATCTCTTGCTTTTAATAAGTATTGAGCAGCTTCTTCTATGTTTCTTATTTCTTTACTGATAAGTGCAGTATAAAAATATGTTCTTGCTGTTAGTATCGGGTCAGATGTGTCTTTGGAAAAATAATCAAAAGCTTTAAAAACAAATGAGTCCGGAACTAAACTTTGAGCATTGTTATATTTTGCTTGAGCTACTAATAGGCACCATTTTGCATAATCCTTTGGGGACATATTTTCAGGATGCTGGATAGCTTTCAAATATGTCAGGGAACTATCAGGATAAAAATTTATTAGTTGGTCAGCCTTTGATAGATTGGGATGCGGATTGCAAGAAGTAAATATACTAATTACTCCCATAATAATTGTGATAAGTGTATCTTTCCTCATTCCCATTTATCAAGACTTAACAGACCTTACAAAAGTATGAGTAAAAATATAATTCTACAAGACTTTAAAGTGAATTTTATCTTGCAGCAGAAAGTAGGGCAGCTTTTACTAGTTATTTAGTATTTTGCCTGATATTTCTTATAAAAAATCAAGAATAAAGTAAATCCAATTAGAGCAAATGGTACACCCGCCAGAGCCGGATAACGGTATCCACCACTAACAGCCAGTCCGCCTGCATAAGCACCGATGGCATTTCCGAGATTGAATGCAACCTGCACGCAGGCTGCTCCCAGCATTTCTCCTCCCTTTGATACGCGGATAATTAATATCTGCTCCGGACTGGATACTGCGAACAGTCCTGCCGTACAAAGACACATCAACAGGGCTGCTGCCCATTTATAGGGAGAAAGGAAGAAAATGAGCAATAACATAATACAGATAAGTGCTTGAGCGGCAGTCCCTATTTTTCCGGGGGTGTAGCGGTCGGAGAGACGTCCGCTAATCAGGTTTCCCACTACCATACCGAAGCCGGCAAGGATCATTAAAGGCGTAATGCTTTCTGCGGAGAAGCCGGACACATTGGTAAGCATCGGATTGATGTAGCTATACCAGCAGAATACACCGCCATTACCTAGTGCCGTAGCACCGAGAATCAGCCACGGAGTCGGAGTTCTAAGAAAGCGGAATTGTCCTTTAAAGCCGGTATCTTTTAAGCCTTCTACATGCGGAACCCATCGCCAGATGTAATATAGGATAACAATTCCCCAGATACCGACCAGCAGGAAAGTGGCACGCCAGGAAAGCATGGTACTTAGGGAAGTGCCCAAAGGTACACCAAACAGGTTGGCAATGGTCATTCCTGCAATCATGATGGAGACGGCTTCCGAACCTTTACCCTTGTCGGCTAGTTTCTCTGCAACAATAGAGCCTACTCCGAAGTATGCACCATGAGGCAAGCCGGAGATAAAACGGGCAGCGAGCAACACCCAGTAATTGGGAGCCATAGCCGCACAGATATTACCTATCATAATTAAGGTAACTAATACTAACAGAATATGTTTTAGCGGATATTTGCGAGCCAGTGTCAATACAGGTGCACCGACACAGACGCCTAATGCATAAGCAGAAATGAAATGCCCTGCGGTAGGAATACTAATACCTAAATCTTTTGCCACATCGGGCAAAATTCCCATCATTACAAATTCGGCAATACCTAATCCCAGTGTGCCGAACGCCAATGCAATAAGACTCTTCTTCATACAAAACTTTACCTTAATACCTGTTACCTTTTTACCTTACTATTATTTGCCGCTTATTTGTTTTGGCTGCAAAGGTAAAACAAAATCTTTCAGGGTGAGTTCGATGAGATGGATTTTGATTTAAATCAAATTAGACAATGTTGGTGTAAGCTGATGACGGGAGATTTATGTAGTATATGTAAATTGTAGCCATTTACTTTCTTTCCAATTCTTGCAAATATTTGAAGAATTTGCAAGAATTAGCAAGAAAAGAATGTGATATTGAGAAATGTGTACTTGCTAAGTAATATCATTAATAGACTTATTGTTTCCTTATCCATTCAATGATATCTTTCAATACTTCCGGATTGATTGTTTCTTCCAACTGCCCGTATTCAGCCAATGTTCCTTTTTCGCAAGTCTGAAACAGATGATTTAAGTTCGGATAGGCTTTGACTGTTACATTTTTGTTTCCATTTCCGGTGATTCTTTCCTGAATGGCAGCAAGATTCATGGCGGCATCCACTTGAATATCCTTTTCTCCGTTCAGAGCCAGAACCGGACATTTTAGTTTCTTCAAATCCTGGGCCGGGTCATATCTCATAAAATGAAGATACCACGGAGAAGTCATCGAACTGATTTGTGCGGATAGTTGCTGGATGGTATTTAGGTCTTTCGATTGTTCGGGAGACATTGTTTTTGTAACGTCTGCATACAGTTCTTTCTGCAACTCTTCGGGAGTTTTGTCTGTTTGTTGCAGTATGGCATATCTGTTCCGTATCGAAGGCTTCATCCCTTGCCAGACGGCATCCGGCATTCCCTGGGATTTAGAGATTAACTCTACCTGCTTCAGCATCAGACTGTCGCCTCTCACGCCGGCTCCTGCCAATGAAACGACAAATGCAATGGATGGGTCCTTTTTGGCAACGATGAATGCAATGATTCCGCCTGCACTATGTCCGATAATTCCGATTTTCTTTGCATTTATTTCTTTTCTGCTGCGCAGATAATTCACCATTGCTTCCGTATCTGTGGCAAAATCCTCATTGGTAGCTGTTGCGTGAGTACCTTGTGAAGCGGCAGTACCCCTGTCATCACATCTAAGCACAGCAATTCCGTTTCGGGTCAGATAATCGGCGATGACAAAGAAAGGTTTGTGTCCCATGATTTCCTCATCCCGGTTCTGCGCACCGCTTCCCGTCACCATTACCACTGCCGGAAATTTAGTTCCTTTTTCGGGAAGAGTCAATGTTCCGGCAAGGTTAATACCATCGCGTTCATTCCTCACGGTGACTTCTTCACTTCTGTAAGGGAAAGGCGGTTGAGGCTCCTGCGGACGCTTGGGGCGGCTGGCTTCTCCCTTTTTCAAATTCAACGGAAGGGGCATCCCTTGCGTAAATATTCCGTTGATTGTGTTATCACTGTTCAGCTTTCCTTTGTACGAAGCATGAATCATAGGTATCTGGATAATTAAAGTTGAATCATTGAAAGAAGTGGTCTGTGTCTTGATACCGTTGGCTCCTTGGTCGGGACTGTCCAGTGTGGTCACATAAGCGCCTTGTTCCGTTTGACTGATGTGGAATACAATAGTCAGCGAACCGGTGGGAATGGAAAGTTTTCCGTGCCAAGTTCCCGAAATATCTTGGGCGGAAACAGAGGATGAGAAGAACACTCCGGCTAATAGTCCGGTAATGAATATAACGATGTAGGTAGCCTTAACTATTTTCATAAGCGAAAAATTAGGTTTAATCTTAATTGTGAATATAAGATATATACAAAGGTAACAATTTTCCTCATTATAAAAATAAGACATTACCTAATCTTGTCAGAATCCGGTAATATCTTATTTGGCTGTTCCTGTATACTATTACAGTTTTTATTGTTAAGCACAACCTCTATTCCAAACTATATAGCCTCCCTTAAAAAACGATGATTCTTAAAAAAGGAATATTTAATCATCGGAGAAGGACATAAATCGCAGTTTGGTAAAGAAAAGCCGGAAAATGCCATGCATTTGTAATTACGTGATTCTCTATTTTCGCTGTTTTGAGAATATACTAATCGAATTGTGATAGATTCTTGATTCTTTTTGTTATTTGGAGAGTAGATACCTGAATAACCAATCATTTTATTATTTTCTCCTTTCCAATATATTATGATAAACTAAGGAGAAAATATTTCTTAATAGTCCATTTTTATCTTCTTCACCGGAGAACGATAGCTTCCTCGGTGAGGAACAAGTCGATGCACACCGAGGAACACTTCGTTGGTTTTAAGGCAATGAACGGTTCCCGAATAGAGAAAGATGTATATCTTGTTTGGCTTTATGCAATATTAGACTGTTTTTTGTATGCTCATGCGTTTATTTATACAGTTTATTTTCTAGTTTGCTACTTTCTAACTGGCTATTTTCCTGTAGAATATTAAAAGTAGAACATTGACAGGCCTATGCTATTATTTCGAGTTAATTCATCACAC
This sequence comes from Bacteroides sp. MSSM.1001136sp1_RTP21357st2_D2_RTP21359_211015, assembly GCF_040913205.1. Classification (NCBI taxonomy): domain Bacteria; kingdom Pseudomonadati; phylum Bacteroidota; class Bacteroidia; order Bacteroidales; family Bacteroidaceae; genus Bacteroides; species Bacteroides sp. MSSM.1001136sp1_RTP21357st2_D2_RTP21359_211015. The sequence goes on from NZ_JBDFVF010000002.1 coordinate 221,474, forward strand.
GCATTTTCATACCTTATTTCTCTGGAATAGTTGCAGGATGGACATTTCTCCCCATTATTAAACATTTGTTCTACATAAATAAATAAGTGGTGGCTAAATTTGCATCGTTATTAACTACATAATATTATGAAAAAGATAATCTATCTAGTTCCTACGTTGTCTTTAGTAGGTTGTACCTCACAGCACGTAGAAGAAAAGCCGAATGTGATTGTGATTCTTGCCGATGATCTGGGATTTGGTGATGTCAGCGCTTACGGCTCTACTACGATTCATACTCCGAATATCGACAGTCTGGCTCATGGCGGAGTTTGTTTCATGAACGGATATGCCACTTCGGCAACTTCCACTCCCAGTCGTTACGCTTTGATGACCGGAATGTATCCGTGGAAAAATAAGGATGCAAAAATCCTGCCGGGAGATGCTCCTCTTATCATTAATGAAAATCAGTTTACCTTGCCGAAGATGATGCAGCAATGCGGGTATGTGACCGGAGCTATCGGAAAGTGGCATTTGGGGATGGGAGACGGCAATGTCAACTGGAACGAAACCGTCAAACCGGGTGCCAAAGAAATTGGTTTCGACTACTCTTGCCTGATTGCAGCAACCAACGACCGTGTCCCGACGGTTTACGTGGAAAACGGCGATGTAGTAGGACTCGATCCGGCCGATCCCATCGAAGTGAGTTACGAGCATAATTTTGAAGGCGAACCGACTGCCATTTCTCATCCGGAGATGCTGAAAATGCAGTGGGCACACGGACACAATAACTCTATAGTAAACGGAATTCCCCGTATCGGATATATGAAAGGCGGTCAGAAAGCCCGTTGGAAAGACGAGGATATGGCCGACTATTTTGTAGATAAGGTAAAGAACTTTGTGACTGAACACAAAAATGCTCCTTTCTTCCTGTATTATGGCTTGCACGAACCTCACGTACCTCGTGCTCCCCACCAGCGATTTGTGGGCAAAACAACGATGGGGCCTCGTGGCGATGCCATCGTTGAGGCAGACTGGTGTGTCGGCGAACTGCTTGCCCACTTGAAGAAAGAAGGATTGTTGGAAAAGACACTGATTATCTTCTCCAGTGATAACGGGCCGGTTCTGAATGACGGTTACAAAGACGGTGCTCCCGAACTGGCAGGCGATCACCTTCCTGCAGGAGGTCTGCGCGGAGGTAAATATAGTTTGTTCGACGGTGGTACGCATATTCCTTTGTTTGTTTATTGGAAAGGAAAGATTCAGCCGGTTGTGTCCGATGCACTGGTTTGCCAGGTAGATATTCTTGCTTCTCTGGGGTCGATGATACATGCCGATTTGCCGGAAGGTTTGGATAGTCGGAACTATCTGGATGCTTTCTTCGGAAAAGAGCAGACTGCCCGCAAGGATGTAGTGTTGGAAGCGCAAGGACGTATGGCTTATCGTTCGGGCGACTGGATTATGATGCCTCCTTATAAAGGTTCCGAACGCAACCTGACCGGAAATGAATTGGGTAACTTGGGTGAATACGGTTTATTCAATGTAAAAGCCGACCGAACTCAATACCAGAATATGGCGGCACAACAGCCCGAACTTCTGGACTCCCTGAAGCAGAATTTCTTTGCTGAAGTGGATGGTTATTATCGCAGCGAAGTAGAAGAAGAACCATTAAAATAAGGTCAAATGTTTATTCTGAACATAAATCCCGTTGATAAAACAATCGTTCTATTCTACCGGGATTTATTTCTCTACCTTTGTTCTGTTCGATGTCGGACAATTAACCTTGAAGTATGTATATGAAAATGAAAGCTTTTTTAATGTTTGTATTGCTGTTCTTATGTTCGATGGGAACAAAGGCGCAGGATTTGGGGGCGAACTATAATGAAAATATAGATTACCCGATTACGGAAATAGAGATGTTGAAACAGTCGAAAGTGAGTTGGGTGAGAGGATTTGTCAATATCCCCAATCTGTTTCTTCAGAATGAAAACGGGAAGATTGTTGGTGTGAAAGAAAATGCCATCAGGACACATATTCCTACATTGAAATTTATTCAGGCCAAGAAAGCGTTGGGCGACCGTGTGAAATTCATCTTGAGTCTGAAAATACCTTTTGAATTATATACCGATACGGTTCCCAAAGTAGGAACTAAGGAGATGGAGTACATATTTCAGGCAACGGAAATATTACTGAAAACCTATGATATGGCGAAGAATATTGAAATACTTGTCATGGGTAACGAGCCGGAATGGGAGAATGCGTTGGATACCGATCTCTGTCATGCGGATGGTGAAGATTATCGGGCATTTCTGAATGAGTTTGCCAATCGGCTGACTACTTGGAAACAGGCTAATGGCTGGACATTTGATATTTATGCCGGAGCATTGAACCGTGTTTCCGAGTTGCCGAAGAGCGAAACGGTACCTGCAGTAGTCTCTGTGGTTAATAACAATCCTAATGTTGTAGGGCTCGACTTGCACGTTCACGCATTGAAAATCAACCAGGCGGAAGATGATTTTCGGATTATCCGTGATAAGTACGGCGTAACAAAAAAGCTGATTTGCACGGAATTCTCTATGGTGCGTGCTTTAAATCCTCATGTGGCGGATGCGCTGGGAGAATGGGGAACCAAGCATGGTTATACGGCCGGGATGAAAATTTACGAATATCTTAATCTGATAGCCGAAAAAGCTAACGCCGGTACACCGGTGAGTGCAACCGAGTTCAAGAGCCTTTTTGAGAGTTATTCCTGGTATCCGAAGAATTGGTATAAGACTTTTTATGAAGTATTCAAGAAATATGATACGTATGCCATTACCGGACGTTTTAGTGTGGTTCCCGGTGGAGCGAGAGCTGTTTACGATGCGAAGACTGAAATGTGGGAACTTGGAGGAATTTATTTTTCCCGTTATTTAGGACTGGATGCAGACGGATTCTACAATCCCAATCCATTGTTATATCCTGATTTTATTGCTGCCCGGGATGGATTGGCAGTTTCCAGCCTTGTCGGAGGACAACGGGAATTGTTCATAAGTTGGGGTAATGGAGCCGATAAAACAGGTATATTGTCAGTAACAGATGAAGAGGGAACAGAGGTGGTGCGTCGATCGCTTGATTCGGAGAATGACTATACATTGGTTGAAAATCTTGTTCCCGGAACGACTTATCATGTAGCATTGCTGAAATCGGATGATGCCGTGTTGTGGAAGGATGATGTTAAGACCAAGTCTGTAACAGGAGAGTTTCCTTTGTTGAAATATCAACAAGTGGATGGATATATGTTGGTACAACTATTAAATTTGCCGGATGATGTCTCATCTTATAAAGTAAAGCTGGATGGACAGGAAATCAATATAGTGAATAAGAACCTGAACGGACAAATACTTACCGCCGAAGTGACTTATAAGGATGGATCGGTAGAAATGTTGTCGACAACTATTAGAAAGTAATTATCTTAAATTTATTCGCTTATGAAAGTAATATATGTAGTGTTGGCATGTTTGTTGGCTTTCACCTCTTGTGCGGAGACGGAATATGCCGAAAACGGGGTTGATAAGAAAAATATAACAGGATATACCGAAGTTGGGTTTTATAGTTTGGATGGAATTTGTACTTTTACAGAGCAGGAACAACTTCAGGCTGCAATTAATCCTAAACGGTTGACTTATCGCCTGCAAAATTCGGATCAAAGCAAATACATTCATGTGAAGTTTGACGGGAAGCCTACGGCTGTCGGTCAAAAGATAAAGACTGAATTCTCATTCCAAGGAGTTTCTTTCCTCAAAGAAGGGATGGAGATGGAGGTAGTTCGTATAGATGGAGATAAAGTTTGGTTGTCAGGAGATAACGTCGGTATGGTAATCCCTGTTTTTTAATAATTAAAAGAAAGATATTATGAAAAGATACATTCCTGTTGTAGCGTCATTAATGGCGTTTTCGTTGATATCATGTGGTGAAGTCATGGATCTGACACAGCCGGAAAAGGCTGAAGTTACCTATTCCAATATTACCTTGTCGCTTTATCAGACAGGCAAATATGATTTATATCTGGATGAGCCGGAATACCAATATAACATTATGGTGGAGAAAAGCCATTGCGAAAAAGAAGCAAAGGCGGAATTGGCTGTTGTCGATGCCAAAGAGTTTGGTGAAGAATATCACCTCTTACCTGTGGAATATTATGATCTGGATGGAAGTAATTTTAATTTTAAGGGGGACGATGTCCTGCGTATGGTAAATTTGCGCTTCCATGATTTAGGTACGCTTGACGGATCAAAGAAATACGTTCTCGGTTTGAAACTGGTTTCCGACGATCTTGCAGTCAATCAAGAGAAAAGTACAATGACTTTCTTCCTGCAACAGAAACAGGGAGAAATCGACAACCCTTATACCTTGACGACAACGAACGACCTGATAACTCTCGGAGAGAAACTCAAAGATGGTAAGACGATCTATGCCAAGATAGAGAATGATATTGATTTGCAAGGTGTAGACTGGCAACCGATAGAGACCTCGGTTTCCAAACAACTTGTATTGGATGGAGGCGGACATACGATTCGTAATCTGAAAGTAAATACTTCCTCTTCTGTTAATCAGGGATTCTTTGGATTGTTGGTTGGTAAGTGTTCTAATATAAACTTTGAAAATGCGCAGATTACAGCCAATACAAAGATGGCAGGCATCCTTGCCGGACAGGTGGGAGCTGCTACTTCTCCGGGTATCGTGGAGAATGTTCGGGTATCCGGTACGATTTCTTTAACTTCGGGAACGGGAGCGGCTGCCTGGGATAACGGTCAGGCTGGTGGTATCTGTGCAAGACTTCATGGTGCAGATAGTAAAATTCATCAGTGTACATCGGCAACGGATATTACTGCCGTATGGTGCGCCGGCGGTATTTGTGGGGAAACGAGAGGCGGAGCAACGATCTCTCAATGCTCTTCCACTGGGGATATTGTGACTGAATCATGTGTAGGAGGCATTGTTGGGCGTATGTTATATTCTATCGTTACGCAGTGTTATTCTTCAGGTCTTGCACAAGCTTTCCCGATGAAAGTGGCGAATCCTGCGGGTGGTATTGCCGGATTTGTAGATCCTAGTCCGACAGCTGTGATCTCTTATTGTTATTCCGATTGCGAGATTTCCGCTCAAAATCAGGTAGGCGGTATTATGGGATTTGCTAACAAGGCGACAGGAATCACCGTAACACATTGTGTGGCTTGGAACCAGAAATTATTCTCTAACGGTGCACCTAAGTCGGGAAGAATTTGCGGACGCTTTAACAAGAATGAGGCTAATAATTGCTATGCGAATCCAAATATGGAATGTCGTTTCTCTGCCAATACGCCCGCTATCGTAGACGAAGAAATACCCGATTACGGAGCACAAACATTTGGTGCCGACCGTTACAATGGTCTTTCTACGATGAGTACCCCGATAGATGCTGCCAAGGCTCTTTCTTGGGATGAAGCAATATGGAATCTCGCAGGGGAGAAACCCGGTTTGGTTTGGATGTTAGATTGAAATTTTGTAGATGAGATAAAGATCAGATATAGAATAAAATAGGTATGAAAAAACATAAAATGACAAAAAGACTTATTCTCGCATTAGGAATCATTGGTTTGTCTGTCACTGGGGTACGAGCTGATTCGGTTAATGAGAAGGAGATTACTTATGCCGATCCTACAATTTATGTGGAGAACGGCAAGTATTACCTCACCGGCACACGCAATCAGGAACCACAGGGCTTTGCTATCCTCGAATCGACCGATCTGGAGCATTGGACGGTGCCTGATGACACTTCTCTACAACTGATTCTGCGGAAAGGAGATCAAACGTATGGTGAAAAAGGCTTCTGGGCACCTCAATACTTTAAGGATAAAAGAACTTATTATTTCACTTATACCGCTAATGAGCAAACAGTAATTGCTTCCTCAAAATCGGTGTTCGGTCCTTTCCGGCAGAAGGAAGTCAAGCCGATAGACGCTTCCGCTAAGAATATAGACTCTTTCCTATTTAAGGATGATGATGGGAAGTACTACCTATATCATGTCCGCTTTAATAAAGGTAATTACCTTTGGGTAGCCGAGTTTGACATAAAGAAAGGAAGTATCAAACCGGAAACATTGAAACAATGTATGGACTGTACGGAGCCTTGGGAAAAGACTCCGAACTATAAGTCTGCACCGGTGATGGAAGGGCCGACTGTTATGAAGTGGGACGGGGTATATTATCTTTTCTATTCTGCCAATCATTTTATGAATATCGACTATTCGGTAGGCTATGCTACTGCTTCTTCCCCTTTCGGTCCGTGGAAGAAGCACCCGAACAGTCCGATCATTCATCGCAGCCTCGTAGGAGAAAACGGATCAGGACATGGAGATGTATTTAAAGGGCTGGATGGAAAATATTACTATGTTTACCACGTTCATCGTTCGGATTCCACCGTGTCTCCTCGTAAAACACGTATTGTTCCGCTCATCCTGAAGAAAGGAAACGATGGCATATACAATATCACCGTAGACAAAGAGCACGTCATAAAGCCAATGTGGAAATGATTTGTTCAGAAATGTAGTAGAGAAATCTATTTTGCACATTTGTACGGGTTTTAAGGAGATTCTTCCCTTTCATTTGAAGATTTTCCCGCTTAATTTGTGTCTTGAGATAAAGAATTTGTTAACAGTTAAAAATAATGTTTATGAAAAGAGACAGACTTTATTTTTCTTTCTTATGTCTTTGTTGCTTTTTGTTTTGTGCGCTGGACGTGCAGGCACAACAAGACTATTGGAAGGGACAAGTGAAGGATGCAGTATCCGGTGAACCGATGATTGGCGTCAGTGTTCGCGTGAAAGGTACGGGAAGCGGTACGATTACTGATTTTGACGGTAATTTTACTGTGAAGGCATCAAAAGGAGACATACTTGTCATTTCTTATGTGGGTTATAAAACTCTGGAACTGGATTTAAAGAATAAAACGACTTTAGGCGTAATCTCTTTAGGAGAAGATACGGAGACCCTGGAAGAAGTGGTAGTGGTTGGATACGGTGTACAGAAAAAGGTGTCCAGTGTCGGTTCCATTGCTACTGCAAAAGGAGATGATTTATTAAAGATAGGTAGCGTGAACTCCGTTTCCGAAGCCTTGCAAGGTCAGATGCCGGGTGTGGTTGCTATCAATTCCACTTCAAAGCCGGGAGCCGATAAAGCTTCTTTGTTGATTCGTGGTAAGTCCACTTGGGGAGAAGCTGCTCCGTTAGTATTGGTGGACGGTATCGAACGTGACTTCAACGATGTCGATGTGAACGAAATTGAATCTATTTCCGTACTGAAAGACGCTTCGGCAACTGCGGTTTACGGTGTGAAAGGTGCGAACGGCGTTATCTTGCTGACAACCAAACGCGGACTCGAACAGAAACCGGAAATCTCATTCACTGCTAACTTCGGTTTTAAACAACCTTCTGCCGCTCCTGAATGGTCTGACTATGTGACCTCTATGAAACAGTATAACAGGGCACAGGCTAATGATGGTAACTGGGGAGCAATGGTTCCCGAATCTACCATTACCGCATGGGAAAATGCGTATGCTACCGGAAATTACGGTCCGTATAACGATGTCTTTCCCGAAGTGGACTGGTGGAAAGAACTGGTAAAGAATGTAGGTTATGAACAGGCTTATAATCTTAATGTACGCGGTGGTACGAAGAAAATGAGTTATTTCGTATCCTTGGGTTATTTGCATGACGGAGATATTTTTAATACTACCAAACAAGAGGATTTCGATCCTTCCTTCTCCTACCGTCGCTATAACTGGCGTAGTAATTTCGATTTCAATATAACAAGTACCACTAAACTGTCGTTCAATGTGGCCGGTAAGATGGGTTATCAGAACCAACCGTCTTATTATGAGAATGTCGATTCTCCGGATGAACGCTTTTTTAAAACGTTTTTCACGGCTCCAAGTAATGAATTTCCGATTAAATATAGTAATGGAATATGGGGAGACGGGTTAAGCTCCGATCAGAATATAGCCTGTCTGATGAATGAAGGAGGTAGTCGTAATATTAAACAGCATCAAGGTTTTTACGATGTAATCCTGAATCAAAAGCTGGACTTCATTACAAAGGGGTTATCATTGAAAGCATCGTTGTCTTACACTACTTCTTCATCATGGACCACCCAGATCATGCCGGGTAAGATTTTAGGTAAAGACGATTTGGTTGCCCAACGTACGCATATTCGTATGAATCGTGTGTATGATTACGCCAATCCTATTTATAATGCTGACGGAACAATTACTTATAATTATACCGAGAAACGCTATCCGGATGAGAACGCTCCCGGAGATTTGCCTGTTGGTGGTGTTTATGACGGCTTCAAGGCTTACGGGCGTAAACTTTATTACGAATTAGCATTGAATTACAACCGCCAGTTTGGCGATCACGATGTAAGTGCCTTGTTTGTGTTTAACCGTAAGATGAACGAATCGACAAATCAGAATGTGATGAACTTCCCGGCTTACGAAGAAGATTGGGTAGGTCGTGTCACTTACAACTTCAAAGAGCGTTATCTTGCCGAGTTTAACGGTGCCTATACCGGTTCGGAGAAGTTTGCTCCAGGACGTCGTTTTGGTTTCTTCCCGTCCGCTTCTATCGGTTGGCGTATCAGTGAAGAGCCTTGGGTAAAGAAACTGACCAAAGGAGTACTGACTAATTTGAAAGTACGTTATTCGTATGGGGTAGTTGGTAATGATAAAGGTGCCACACGTTTCAATTATATTCAGAAGTTTGAGCAATTATCTGCCAATGCAGAGTTTGGTAAATATCAGACCAGTAACTGGGGACCTCTGTACAAAGAAGGAAAGCTGGCCGACCCTGATGCTACTTGGGAAGAGTCTGTTAAACAGAATATCGGTATCGAAATAGGTTTGTGGGGTAAACTGAACTTTACTGTGGACTTGTTCGATGAAAAGCGTAATAACATTCTGATGACGCGTAACACGATTCCGTCATGGGCCGATAGTGGTATTGCTTTCCCGCAAGTAAACTTGGGTAAGACTAAAAATCACGGTCTTGAGTTGGATGTTACTTGGAATGACCGTATTGGAAAATTTAATTATTACGCGAAGTTTAATTTTGCAACCAGTGAGAATCGTATTGTCTTTATTGATGATCCGAAAAATCAGAGCGAATATCTGAAACAAGCCGGAAAATCAATCGGATACGTGAATAAATATCTGGCAACGGGAAACTTCCAGTCGTTGGACGATATTTATAACTCGGCACAGTCCACTATTGCCAATGGTGCACACAACACATTGATTCCGGGAGACTTGTACTACATCGATTATAATGGAGACGGTATGATTGATGCTAAGGATATGGTTCCGATGAAAAACCTGAACTATCCGACCACTACCCTCGGATTTACATTGGGAGGTTCTTACAAAGGAATCGGATTCAATATGTTGTGGTACAGTGCTATGGATGTTTATAAAGAAGCAATACCATCTTACTTATGGGATTTCCCGGAAGGTAATATCAAGGCTCAACCGAATACATTGAATACATGGACAGCCGATGCTCCGATTCAAAGCGGTCCGGTTCGCCCCAGTATTCATGTTCAGAGAAGTTATAATTCGGTGGCCAGTACATACACATATACCAACCATGCTTATCTTCGTTTGAAGAACCTGGAAGTGAATTATCAGATTCCGAAACGTTGGTTGCAGCCTTTACGTCTGACAAAACTGCAAGTATATGTCAACGGCAGCAATTTGCTGACGTTCTCAAAAGGAGATTCCCGTCGTGACCCCGAACATTCGGGACAGAATGTTTATCCGATGGTGAGACGTTATAACATTGGTTTTAGATTAGGATTATGAGACACTTTAAATTTACTGATATGAGAAGACATAAGTTGAATTGGATATGGATCATTCTGTTGGGTCTGTTTGTAGGAAGCTGTGAGGACTATCTGGACCGCTCTCCCGATGACGGACTTTCCGAAGATGATGTTTATAAAGATTATAGCAGTTTGTTAGGGTTCATGGACCGTATCTTTCAAAATGGTGATATATTAATCTTTACACATGGTATCAACTCTTATTCGAATACATATGTAACGGTAGGTAATTTGTCGGATGAATATGCATCCGTCCGCGATAATGATCCGTCGAAGTTTGTCAATGCAGGTAACTGGCTGGAGAATGCTAGTACACGTTTCGAAATCGGAAGTAAAAGTGATGGAGCGAATTTCAAAAGTGCTATTTCTCGTGCTTATACCGGACTTCGTATCGTGAACCGTGTAATTAGTGGAGTAGATCAAGTGAAATCCATCACAGACGACCAAAGGAGAAAACTGTTGGGACAGGCTCATTTCCTGCGTGCCTACTTCTATTTTGAGATTATCAAACGATATGGCGGAATGCCCATCTTTGACCAGCTTTGGGGAGCATCGGACGACTTTGACTTTCCCCGTAAAACTTATCAGGAATCCAATGCTTGGATGCAGACTGACTTGGATAAAGCCATTGAATATTTACCTATAAGCTGGCCTGACGAGGAACATGGACGGCCTGACAGAGTAAGCGCCATGGCATTAAAAGCGATGACACAGCTGTATGCTGCCAGCCCTTTGATGCAGAATGACCTGAATTCTATTGAAAACAAAGGATATGGAAAAGACATGGCTGCCGAAGCTGCCCGTAGTGCGCAAAAGGCGATCAATGCTATTGAAAGTCACGAATATTATCGCCTGATGAATCATGACGAATATCGTAGTATTCAATTAATGCCTAATTCCAATCAATTCGCACAGCCGGAATATTTATGGTTCCTGCGTTGGCATCATGGCAACTGGTCTGCTTTCGTCAGAGCGCAATGGCTGACACAACCATACGATAATAAAACCGGTGCCGAAGGTACTCCTTATAATGCTCCGACACAAAATGCGGTAGATATGTACGAACGCAAGGGAGCCGACGGTAAATACTATCCGATCACTGATCCGCGTTCCGGTTATGATGCGGTAAAGACTACCAATCCTTACTCGGATAGAGACCCTCGCTTCACGAATAATATCCTCGTGCCCGGTGAGCAATGGGGGAAGAATTTACAGGGTGTTCCCTATTATCTGACTACTTATTCGGGCGGTTACTCCGAGAACTTCATTTCTACCAATCAGTTTACGAGAGGCTCTCAACAGACCGGATATATGTGTAAGAAGTTCATTTGGCCGGAAGCAAGTGTGCCTTTGTTTGGCGAAGCTGGTTTCCAATTATATCGTTTGGTGGCTGTGTACATTCGTGTTTCGCAAGTTTATCTGGATATGGCAGAGGCTTCATACGAGGCGACAGGTGATCCGGATGCAGTCGTTACGGGTTGTACGATGTCGGCCCGTCAGGCTTTGAATAAAATCCGTGTAAGAGCCGGAATTGGCGAACTACCGGATGGAGTTGACTTTAGAGAAGCTTATCGTCGGGAACGTGGTGTGGAATTGATGTTCGAAGGACATCGCTGGTATGATATCCGCCGTTGGATGATTGCTGAAGACCTGTTTAAGGGTGAATATCCGATCATGGGCGTCAAAGCAACCCCGATCAATCATTCTTATACGGCCGACCAGTTGAAAGTGGAAAAAGCCTGCACTTATAAGTTGACCGACTTTACTTACGAGTATGTTCCGGTGAGGACAGCCGTGCGGACGTTTAACAAGCGTAATTATTGGTATCCGCTGCCGATGGATGAAGTGGCGGCTTTGGATAATCTTCAACAGAACCCCGGATGGTGATACCTATAAATAAAGAAAAGTATATGAGAAACAAGATTAGATATATAAGACTGATAGGGCTCATATTTGTCCTTATCGTTGGCTCTAGCCTGACTTTCGCACAAAATAAATCAAAGAGAAAGTCGGCGAAGAAGCCTTTGGTGGAAGTAGTTTCTATTGTTACCGACGAGAAAGGTAGCCCGTTGAAGAATGTTTCTATCATTTGTGGAGAAGGCGCAGTCGTTCTATATACAGATGCAAAGGGACGTTTTCAGACGAAGGTCGAGAATGACGCAACCGTTATGGTGGAGGCTTTGGGATATGAAGATAAAGTGTATAAGCTGACAGGCAGCAATATCGTTCCTGAAAAGATTGTATTGAAGAAAGAGCCTCTGTTTCTGACCGAAGAATCGCTGGTGAATAGAGCCGATGGTGGCAAGACGTATAAAGGGAATGAAGTAGGCGCAACGAGCGTACTGGAGAACGGACAGTTCGGAACCTTCCCTGATTTGACGCTGACGAATATGCTGCAAGGTAAAATGTTAGGTCTGCAAGTTCGCTCCACAGTCAGCGGATTGGGGAACAATACGCCTGATTTATTTATCCGTGGCCAGCATGGCATGTCGGAAAATACAGCTATCGTTATCATCGATGGTGTGGAACGTCCGGCAGCGGATTTGATTCCTGAAGAAATCGAACGTATCGAGTTGCTGAAAGATGCCACCGCCAAGATTCTTTATGGGGCACGTGCTGCGAATGGCGTACTTTGGGTGACTACCCGCAGAGGAAAGGCCAACCGCCGCATTTATAACGCAACCGCCGAAGCAGGTGTGGTACAGATGACGCGGACTCCTGATTTCCTGAATTCTTATCAGTATGCTAATCTGTATAATGAAGCGCGTGCAAACGACGGACTGACTCCTTACTATAATCAGAAACAACTGGAAGGATATAAAAATTCCAAAGGAGCCAATGACCTATTGTATCCGAACGTCGATCTGTACGATCAGTTGTTGAACAAAAATGCCAACTATCGGAAAGTATCGTTCGATATGACGGGAGGTACCGACAGAGTGCGTTATGCTCTGATTGCCGGATATGTAGGAGGTAGCGGATTTGAAGATGTCACCTATACTCCGCAGTTACATCGCCTGACTCTCCGCGGAAACCTCGATTTTAATGTAACGGATTTCCTGACTATATCCGCAGACGTTGCCGGACGTATGGAAATGCGTAAATGGGGACAATTGGACTGTGGTCAGGTATTTACGGCCTTGTCTACGCATCGTCCGAATGAATACCCGCTGACTATGTCACCGGAAGAAACCGGACTGGCCAGCTCGGACGGAATTCCTTTGTTTGGCGCAAGTCTGTTGCGTCCGATGAATGCATACGCGGAAACGATGTACGGAGGATATACGGATGAGCGTTATACACGCAGCCAGACCAATATCGGTTTGAAATTTGATCTTGATATGCTGACAAAAGGATTGAAAGCCGGTGCTTTCCTTTCTTTCGACAACTATGATTACCTGCAACTCTCTTTGAGCAAAGTCTATCCTACGTATGCCATCAAGACATATCGTGACTTTGCCGGTGAGGAACAAATTATGTACACCCAGATGAAGAAAACAGATGTAGCCACTTCACAAAGCCGGAAGTCGACTACCTTGCAACAGACATTGGGTTGGAATGCTTTTGCCGGTTATGAGAATACATTCAACCAAAAACACGATGTATCGGCACGCCTGACTTATATGTACTCGAAAACAACGAATCAGGGAGTGACCCAGGACATCATCAATGCAAACTACGCATTGCGTCTGAACTATATGTATGACCGCCGTTATGCTGTGGAAGCGGATATGGCATTGATGGGAAGCAACCGTTTCAAACCGGGAAATAAATACTTCTTCTCGGCAGCAGGCGGGCTTGCCTGGATTCTAAGCAATGAAGATTTCCTGAAAGACAATGAATACGTGAACTTCCTGAAACTGAAAACCAGTGCCGGTATATTGGGCTATGACAGAAGCACCGAACATTTATTGTATGAACGTGCCTGGTCGCAAGACGGCAGCTTCCGGTTCGGAACAACGAACAACGGTGCTACGGCTTACTATTCCACTTTTGTCCGTGCGGGCAATCCGAACCTGAAATGGGAAAAGGCAGCAGAATGGAACACCGGTGTGGAGGGCCTGTTCCTGAACAACCGCTTATATACCGAAATAAACTATTTCCGTGAGAAACATACGGACATCATTGGTTCTGTTGATGCCTCTTACGGGGATTATACTGGCAACTTTACCTACCAGGATAACATGGGCTCCGTCTTGAATCATGGTATAGAAGGAATGTTCACCTGGAGCGACCGTATCAACGACTGGTCTTATTCGGTAGGAGCCAATTTCGTATGGTCAAAGAATAAAGTATTGAAATGGAACCAGGTGAAACATGGTGAAGAATACCGTTATACAGTGGGGCGTTCTACCGATGCTATGATGGGACTGGTTGCCGAAGGATTATTTGGCAAAGATGTAGCCATCAACGGACATGCCCCCCAGACGTTTGCCGATTATCAGGAAGGCGACATCGCCTACAAAGACCTGAACGGCGATAAGATCATTGACGGTCGTGACGTAAAGGAACTCGGAAACTCATTCCCACGTACTACATTGGGCATCGATTTCAATGTAAGTTACAAAGGCTGGGGATTGTATCTTCAGGGATATTCCGAACTGGGCGTTCACACTTGGGCAACAAATGCTTATTATTGGAACAATGGAGAAGGTAAATACTCTAAACTGGCATTAGATCGTTATCATCCGGCAAACAATCCGACCGGAAGTTATCCGCGCCTGACAACCACTGCCGGTGAGAACAATTTCCGCAATTCTTCTTTCTGGTTGAAGAATACAAGCTTCTTCCGTATGAAGAATGTTGAATTGAGCTACACGTTCAATCAGTTCTCCCCAAGTTCGGTAGTGAAGAAGATGAAGGTTTTCGCTCGTGGTGCAAACTTGTTTGTGCTTTCTTCCGTGAAAGATTTGGATCCTGAATTGCTGAATGCCGGTGTGACAAACTACCCGGTGACACGTACTTTTACAGGCGGAGTCTCTTTTGTATTTTAATTTTGAACAATTAATAGATGGCAATATGAAACATATATTAGGAAGTTGCGTTTTAGCAGGTCTGTTTCTCTTTTGTGCTTGTGACGACACATTGGATACAAAGGTGACATGGCAGATCGGAGACTCTGATACCTGGAGAGTGCCGGAACTTGCTCAAGGCGTACTATATAAAGCTTATAATGGCATAGCCAACCGTCCGGATTGTTTTGAAGATAACTTTCTGGATTGTGCTACCGATAATGCAGTGACTAATCTGCGCAGCTCTTCTGTCTATAAATTAAATATGGGTGGGATGACAGCGTTTAACAACCCGATCGGAAATTGGAGCAATGCGTACAACATGCTGAACTATGTAAACTCTTTCCTCGAAAACGGCTTGACCGACCAGGTGCAGTACAACCGTACCGACCCGGAAGTGGACAAGCAAATCAAGCTGCGTCTGGAAGGTGAATCGTATTTCCTGCGTGCATGGTGGCATTTTGAGCTATTGAAGATGTACGGCGGAAAGGCGAAGAATGGAAAAGCGTTGGGTATTCCGTTGGCAGATCATTTTATTTCGCAGGATGAGGCCGCGCAGAATGGTGAATTTCTTCGTCCTACTTATCAGGCAACAGTCGATTTTATCGTTAACGATTTGGATAATGCCATCGAGTTATTACCGAATGTGTATCAGGGAGATGACCTGGAGTTTGGTAATACACAAATCGGTCGTGCCACGAAAGCGGCGGCAGCTGTTCTGAAAAGTCGTGCGCTTTTATATAGCGCAAGCCCTGCCATGCAGGATGATGATGTGACGAAGATCACTGGCATGGGACAATTCGAAATACTGAACCCTACGGTTTATCAGGCAAAATGGGAAGCGGTAGCCAAAGAGATCAATAAAATTCTGGGCATGGAAGGTTTCGGAACTTATGTTCCTGTTACGGCTTCGTCCATTGCCGATGTTCAGACGGAAAGTTCCGATTATGCTTTCCGCAGATATTTTAATAATAACCTATTGGAAGGTTACCATTTCCCGCCATTCTACTACGGAAGTGCCCGTGCCACTCCTTCTCATAATCTGGTAAAGGCTTTTTATGCGAAGAATGGTTATCCGGCAACCGATGTCCGTTCCGGTGTCGATCTGTCTGATCCTGATTTCGATCTGACGCAGCTTTATGCCGTACTGGATAATCGCTTTGCACTGAATGTCTACTATCATAGTGCTACATTTGGCGATTCCGGTCAGCCGTTGGATATGTCCGAGGGTGGAAAAGATTCTCCTTCGTTTAGTGAGAATGCTACACGTACGGGTTATTACCTGGCTAAATTCGTTTCCAAGAAATCGGCTATGCTGAATCCGATTCAGACCTTAAACTCGGTTCATTACAATCCTTTGTTACGGAAATCGGAAGTTCTTCTTAACTTTGCCGAAGCTGCCAATGAGGCTTGGGGCAACCCGACAGTGAAAGCCGAAGGATGTCTGTATTCTGCATACGAAATATTGAAAACAATCCGTTCGCAAGCCGGGGGTATCAATTTTGATCTTTATCTGGATGAAATGGCTCAAAGTAAGGACTCGTTCAGAAAGCTGATTCAGAACGAACGTCGCTTGGAATTTACTTTCGAGAATCATCGTTATTTTGATATGCGTCGTTGGGTATTACCGTTGAACGAAGAGGTGGAGGGTGTTGCCGTTACCCGCAATGAAGATGGCACATTCAGCTTCAAAGTACAGAAAGTGGAACAACGGAAATATGAAGTGAAAAACTATTTCATGCCATTACCGTATGCAGAGCTGGAAAAGAATAAGAATCTAATGAATAATCAGGGTTGGGAATAACGTGCTGTTGATATAAATACTTATTTACAATGAAAAGACTAAATATATTATGGATAGGGCTGATAAGCGTTCTGATGACTGCTTGTTATGACGATTATGAAAAGGACTACGATAAGAGTTCTGTGTACTTTGCTTCGCAAAAACCTCTGCGGACACTGGTAGCCGATACAGATATGTCGATAAAGGTAGGAGTGGCTATTGGCGGTAAAAGAGAGGTGCATACCGATGATTGGGCTACGTTTGAGATCGATCCGTCTTTACTGGATGGTACGGGCTTGACACTGATGCCGGAAAACTATTATCAGTTGGCTAATCCGAACAAGATGACAATTAGCAATCCGAATCTGGCAATAGCAGATGTGAAAGTGACTTTCTCCGATGCTTTCTATGAAGACAATGCTGCTTTGAACAAGCACTATGCAATCCCTTTCCGGTTGGTCGATCATAATCAGGATGAAATTAGTACTGATGTGAATGGCAATTTGAAGGATTACAGTATTGTAGTTGTCAAATTTGTCAGCCAGTATCATGGTACCTACTTTGTGAAAGGAAAAGTTACCAATTTGTCTACCCAGCAGGTTACTGAATATAGTAACAAGGATTTGAGTCAGAATATGACCCGTGACTTTGTTTCGTTAGGTAGAAACAAAGTACGCAGACCGGGTTTCGGAAACACATTGGAAAACAATGAGTCGGTGAATCTGACAGTCAATCCGGATGGAAGCGTCAATATTGAAGCCGGAGGAAGTGTCGCTATCACGGATGCATCCGCCACATTAGATCCTGCAGCCGAATCATTGGAATTTGTAGGGAAACAGCCTAAGTTTACCCTTTCTTATAAGTACACGAAAGGTGGCGTCACTTATCAGGTTGACGAGGAACTGATTCGTCGTCAGAATCCGGAAGCTGATTTACGCTTCCAGGAATGGTAGAATAGGTATTAGTCGATTATAGGTGTCTATCTGTCGCCGGTAATTAGCTGAATCAACGATGTTGCAGGCTGATTACCGGTGATGTTTTTAGACATTCTGTTAGGTTTATATCGCTTAAATTAGCTTACGATCTACTTTAGAATAGATTTTCCTTTTTCTGTTATCATCCAATAACCTATCTTTTTCGAGCCTTTTCGAATAATGCAGCCATTCACTTTTAAGTTGCGAAATGCTCTCTTGATCGTAGCACTGGAAACAGATAAAGATATGGCTAGATTATCATATGTTGACTGATTATCTTTTACTATCAATTTTAATATATCTTTTTCTAATGATGATAGTTTTAAAGGGTCATTTAAAGGGTCATTTAAAGGGTCATTTAAAGGGTCATCGTTCTTAATTATGTTGGGTCTATATATGATAAGTGTAACGCCACCGGCTTCATTTATAAACTCCGGTTTGCGGAGCCCTGCTTTCGTCATACCCTCATAAATTTTATGAATACCTCGTCCCCATGATTCAATAAATCCAGCACGGTAAAAAGTTTCGGCGATAAGGCGATTCCGGGGTTGTGAAGCGTGGTCACCTAATAATTGTTCGATAGTCATACCTTCGGGAAGTGTCCCCGGATTCCAAAGACGGATGCGGTCATTATACACTTTCATTTGTATATGTACTCCCGTGTACAACTTATGCACAATACTATTGAATAAACTCTCCCGCAATGCATCTTCTGGAATTTCTAAAGGTTCAATACGCTGCAATCCTTCATAATGGACAGGTGAAATGAGATACTTGGATTTCAATACTTCTATCACGCGATCGGTCATCTGAATGATATTTCCATCTACTACATCTTGAAACATCAGGTCGGCTTCATCACGACCAAACCTCCCAATACGAAATTGCACACTGGTGAAAAACTTTGCAGGATTTTTGCCGAATAGAAGTAAAGCAGCATTGCGCAACTTACCTTCCCCACCGATAAGATTCAGATTAGAGAGTACTTTTTCCGTAGTTTCATTCAATGAATCTACAGGCATACGTCCGGCATCGACGGCTTTACGCAAAAAGAAATCAATAGCTTGGCGGTCGATGTCATCCAATGTAGCTCTTTCGTTTTCAATATCATCCCACGAATGCCCCATTTTGCGAAGCAAAAACTGTTGCAAGGCTGCACCTTTCAACTCCTGTTTGGTAGAACCGCTACGATAATGATATATACCGTGATAAGCGATAGGCAAATTACACGGTTGCACGGCAATCTCGATGTAGTCTTTATCCTCTTTATGCAAAAGATTTACATCAGCTACAATGCCCAGATAGTTAACAATCTTATTAGGAATGTCTTCCATCAGTCGTTTGGTGTCTGCTACACCAACCACTTGTTGGTTATCGTCTATACCGATATAGATACGTCCACCTTGTGCATTTGCAAAACCACAAATCCACTTTAGATATTCGTCTCTCCACGATTCCTTATATTCAATATTCTGACTTTCACTCATAATTACTACAAAGTTACGTATTCTTTTTCAAACTTTGTAGAGTATAAGGAGATTTACAAGTGCCAGTTCCGGCGAATTACTTCAATTGCTTGAGAAACTCTGTCGGAGTGATATTAAATTCCTTTTTGAAACATTTTGTAAAGTAATTCGGGTCTGATATACCGACAGCGAATGAGGCTTCGGAAACATTCATGCCATTCAGTAAATGGGTTTTGGCTTCCTTCATCTTGATGGTCCGTATAAACTGTGTGATGGAGCATCCCGTGAGTGATTTCAGTTTCATGTGCAGCAGACTACGGCTGATGCGGAGATGGGCTGTGATTTCAGTTACTCCAAAATCTTCCTTGGTGAGGTTCGCCATAATCAGTTCTACCAGTTCTTTCATAAATACCTCATCCCGTGGATTGTTGGTGATTTGCTTGATGTTCAGTTCTTCCGCCTGTTTGAAGTGCTCGATATTCTGTTTCCGGCTCTTTTGGATATTCTGTACCAGCAACTCCAGGTTCTTGGCGTTGAAAGGTTTGGTGATATAGGCGTCCGCTCCCCGCAGATAGCCTTCTGTATGGTCGTTCTCATCTGTTTTGGCAGTCAGGAGGATAACGGGGATATGGCTGGTCGTTACATCTTGCTTGACGCGTTCCGTGAATTCCAGTCCGTCCATCACCGGCATCATTAAGTCCGATATAATCAGATTCGGCAGTTGTCTGGCTATCTTCTTGCAGGCTTCCGCTCCGTTGTAGGCACGTATGATGTCATATTTCTCACCGAATATACTGGCGAGGTAATCATTCATCTCTTTATTATCCTCCACAATCATGATAGATTCTCTGCCGGAGTCTTTCTCTTTGTTGGTCAGCTTTTCGGGGATGAGTTCGATTGTCTCTTTGATTCGCTGGTTGTATTTTTGTATTTCTTCTGTCGTGATGTTTTCGGAAGAGCGTTCGTCGGGTGCGTAGGCATCCTCCGATACGTTCAGGGTGACGATAAAGTCCGAACCTTTGTTGACCTCGCTCTCTACCCGTATTTCTCCTTTATGCATGTGGATGAGCGAACGGGTGAGCGAAAGTCCCAAGCCGAATCCCTCGCGGTGGTCGCGTTTTTCGACCTGGTAGTAGCTCTCGAATATTTGTTCCTGAACGTCTTTGGGAATTCCTCTGCCGCTGTCCTTGACGGAGATTTGAACCATGGTTTCTTTCTCCTCTTTAATCAGTTTGGCGCTCAATCTGACGTATCCGCCGGGTTGTGTGTATTTAAATGCGTTCGAGAGCAAATTATAAAGAATCCGTTCCAGTTTGGAAGGCGAGAACCAGACTTCCTCTTTGGTATCTTCCAGACTGACGATAAAGTCGATTTCCCGTTCTCCGGCTACGATGTCGAAGATATGGGAGAGTTCCTCCAGAAAGTGCATGATATCTCCTTTACGGACGCTGATATGCATCTGTTTCATTTCGATTTTACTGAATGTCAATAGTTCGTTAATCAGATAATTCATCCGGTTGGCGTTGCGGTAGATAACTTCCAGTTTCTCCTTGTCGTTGTTACTAATCTGCGGCTGCTGGATCAATCGTTGTAGAGGTGATAAAATCAGGGTTAATGGTGTTTTCAGATCATGGGAGATGTATGTGAAGAAATTTATTTTCTGTTGATTCATGTTCTCCATGTTGACACGCTGTTCATGTTCCGTTTTCAGTCGCATGAGCAGGATAATACGCGTTTTGGTATATCGGTAGGCGGCGTAGATGATTAATAAGGAGAGCAATGCATATACAAAATACGCTCCCGGTGATAGCCACCAGGGTGGGAGGATTCTGATGGCAAGGTCCTTTTGTCCCGTTTCGTCCCAGTGAATACCGTCTTTGCTGGCTTTGATCTTTAAAATATACCTTCCTGAAGGCAGGTTTGAAAAGCGTACCTGATGCTGGTTGCCCACAAACTGCCAGTCCTTGTCGATACCTTCCATTTTCATGGCATATTGAGTGTTGTAGGTATATTGATAATTCAGTCCGGAATATTCGAGACGCAGGGATTGGGCCTGGTCGTGTGTCAGGGTAATCTCTGTCAGTTCGGAGATGGAGGAAGGAATGGACGCTTTCTCGTTGTTGGGCGACATATATTCGCTGTTGCTCCATATAGCAGTCAGGGCAATGTTGAAATGAGGATTGACGGAGCGTACCTGTTCCGGATAAAAAGAAATCATGCCGTTGATGGTTCCGAAATACAGCTCTCCGTCGGGCTTCTTACAGGCGGAGGAGTAGTTGAACTGGTTAATCGGCAGTCCGTCGGCTGTGGTATAACGGTCGATATTTTCCGTCTGTGGATTGATGCAGCAGAGCCCGCTTCCGGTTCCTACCCAGATGTTGTTCATTTCATCTTCTATGATGCCTTTAATGGCATTCGAGCCCAGCTGCTCTTTGCTGTAAGAAGCGATGATGCTTCCGTTGCGGTCTGATACATAAAGCCCGTTGTTGTCTGTCCCTATCCATATCCGTTGGTGTGAATCAGGGTAGATATAGGTTACATAGAGATCGGTGTGCGGCAAGATAGGGAGTGAGGTAACTTTCAGCGTACGGGTATTTATCTGGAACATACTGCCTTTCCGGGTTCCTGCCCAAAGTATGCTGTCATTGAATTGTACCAGGTTGAAAATACGGAGCGGTGAAATCTTTTCCGGACGGGCATTGGCTTTTTTCTTGTCGATCAGGAATAAGCCAGAAGGGCCTCCGTACCAAACGTGGTCGTTCTTGTCTTCGATGATGCAGAAGCCGGACGAAACCTCTTCCGACAATAGATTATAGTCCACCGTACGGTTCAGATGCGGTATATAGTGAAGAGCTCCTTTCAGGAACAGTCCGAGCCATAGGCTGTTATCTTTGTCGAGCCATAGAGAGTGTATGTTCTTGGCGTAGATTTGCATCTGTTTGTGAAGCCGTTCGGCGCGGGTAATCTCTTTTTTACTGTTCAGGTAATTCAATCCGCCATCCTCCGTAGCGATGTACAATCCGTTGTCCGGCGCATTGATAATCTGGCGGACTGCTTTTCCGCTCAAATGATTGAAACTGCCTCCGTATGGATATATCCGGAACTGGTCGGAGCCGAATATATAATAGTTGACCCCTCCGAAATAGGTTCCCACCCACATGTTGTGGGCCTTATCCTGATAAAGACTGTAAATGGGCGAATCGTTCAGGGCACTTAAATCCCGTTCGGATTGTTCGTAGTGTGCAATCAGTTGGTAGAGTTTGTTGAACACGAAGATGCCATACTCCGTTCCTACCCATATATTCCCGGTATGGTCGGTTGACGCACACCGGAAATCTTTTACTTCCAGATCTTTGGAGAGATTGCACAGAGTATTGCTTTGTATATGGTAAACGAAGAAATCATTATTGGTATTGAATAAAAGCTGGTTGGACGAGATCAACACGGCATTGTTACATTGCTGTGCAAAAGGCTGGATTAGGGTAGGGAGCGAAACGAACTGTTTCTTCTCCAGACTGTATCGCATCAGTCCTTTGTTGGTGTCAATCCATAGGGTTTTATCTCCGTCTTCTGCAAAATATCTCACATGCGGTTTCTCTTCATTGAGAAGGAAAGGAACGAACAGGCTGTCCTGTTCATTGTAGTGGTAGAGTCCGTTACTACAGGCCGCCAAGAGCATCCCGTCACTGGTGTTCAGGAAACAAACATCATCTTTGGTATTTCCTTTAATCCGGTAACGGGTAAAATCTTCCGTCCGGTAGTCGTAGCTGCAGATACCCTGATCGGTGGAGATCCATAGAACGTTGCGGAGTGAATCGTTATACAGACGGGTGATAAAGTCGTGGCAGAGCGAGGTGCTGTCGGCCTCATTGTGTGCAAACAGGTTAATATTATAACCGTCGAAGCGGCACAAGCCGTTGCGTGTGCCGAACCAGATGAATCCGTGATTGTCTTGGGTAATCGCATTGATAGTATTATGCGGGAGTCCTTCGGCTATGCTTAGTTGTTTGAAGCGTATATTATTATATTGTATCTGTCCTGTCGACAGGCTGGCGTTTAAGAGCACGAGACTAAAGGAGAGGACGATTTTAAGGGCAGTGGTTCTCATGGCTTTACGGATTTAATTTCATGACCAAAGATACGTCTTTTTTTGTTTGGAACAGTCGTAGAATTGTTCAAACGGACAGCACTCATGTTCAGTTTGCTGTCCGGCAGCTGATTTTTATACATGATTGCAGGTATTAAGCATTATTTTTCTGTTTTTCTTGGATAGAAAAGACCACATTTGCAATGTGAAACTCTAAAAACACAATGCTATGAATCATCCGACATTAAAATCCCTTACGTTGGGTATCGGTCTGTTTTTCACATTACCTCTGGTATATGCGAATAGTTCTTTTCCGTCTTTATCCGATGGAACATTGTATATCAATAAATCGAAAACCCGTAAAGTGGCTCCCGTAAAGTACGGTTTCCATTATGAGGAAATAGGAATGATGGGCGAGGGTGCTCTACACGCTGAACTGATCCGTAACCGCTCGTTTGAAGAAGCTACACCGCCTGCCGGATTATCAGTAAAGAACGGGCTGTATGAAAATGTTCCGGCTCCCCGTGTTAAAGAGAAGAAAGTATTTCAGGCCGATCCGCTGATTGGATGGGCGACTTATCCGCTATCTTATACTCCTGTATTTATCAGTCGCACGGAGGAAAATCCGATGAGCAAGGAAAATAAGTATTCGATGCTGGTGAATGTTACGGAAGATATTGCGAATCACCCGGATGCTCTGATTCTCAACCGTGGATATTATGGAATGAATCTGAAAACAGATACGTCTTATCGCCTTTCCTTGTTTCTGAAAAGCAGGAATTATTCCGCCCCGTTGCGTGTATTTCTAGTTGACGAACTGGGACAGCGGGTGAGCAATGTGATCGAAGTGAATATAGAGAATCGGGACTGGACAAAATATACGGGCGAACTGAAACCGGAAAAGAACGTCCAGCGCGGAATGCTTGCTATTCAGCCTATGTCGAAAGGACAATTTCAGATAGATGTCGTTTCCCTGTTTCCCTCTGATACCTGGAATGAGGGGAAATCCGTATTCCGTAAAGATATTGTTCAAAATCTGAAAGAGTTTGCTCCCAGTTTCATTCGTTTTCCGGGCGGATGCATCGTACACGGAGTCAATGAAGAAACGATGTACCACTGGAAGAAGACGCTCGGACCGATCGAAAACCGTCCGGGACAGTGGAGTAAATGGGCGCCTTATTACCGTACGGACGGAATCGGTTATCATGAGTTTTATGAATTGTGCGAATATGTGGGGGCTGATGCGATGTATGTCATGCCTACGGGCATGATTTGCAGCGGTTGGGTAAAGCAAAGTCCGCAATGGAACTTCAGGCATATTGACGTCGATTTGGATGCGTATATTCAGGATGCGTTGGATGCCATAGAGTATGCTATTGGCGATACGACTACGAAGTGGGGAGCCGAACGTGCAAAGAACGGTCATCCCGCCCCTTTCCCATTAAAATATATCGAGATTGGAAATGAAGATTTCGGACCTGTATATTGGGAACGTTATGAAAAGATCTATCAGGCATTGTCCACTAAATATCCCGATTTGATTTATATCGCTAATAGCGTTATCCGGGTAGTGGGGAGGGAGAATGACGACAAACGGAAAGATATTCCCAATTTTGTCAACCCGAAGAATGTCAAAGTGTTCGATGAACATTATTATAACTCGATTGAATGGGCTTGCGAACAGCATTATCGCTTTGATAATTACAAACGGGGTGTTGCCGATTTATTTATCGGCGAATTGGGAATCAGCGGAAAATATCCTTATAACTTGCTGGCTACCGGGGCAATCCGTATGTCAATAGAGCGTAACGGCGATTTGAATCCTCTGTTTGCCGAACGTCCGGTGATGAGGCATTGGGATTTCCTGGAACACCGTATTTTCCTGCCGATGTTGATTAACGGAGTGGACAGTAGCGTAAAGACTTCTTTCTTCTATCTGGCGAAGATGTTCAGGGATCACACGTTTGATGTGTGCCTGGATGCAGCGATTAAAGATATGGAAGGTATGCAGAATATCTTTGTAACAATGGGATATGATACGGGCAGTAAGCAATATATCCTGAAACTGATAAACCTGCAGGATAAGAAAGTCACCTTGCAGCCGGAAGTCTCCGGTTTCAAACGTCCGGTCAAGGCTCATAAGACAAGCCTGGTACTGGTTCCGGGAAAAGAAAACACACCGGCTACTCCGAATGAAGTCGAACCGGTGGAGACCGAAGTCGGACTGGACCTGAACAAACCGCTCGAACTGGAGGCCGCTTCTATGACTGTGTACCGTTTTAAATAGGAGAACCATAAGATTCAATAAGCGGATATAAGAGATTTAAACAAAAGAATATGAGGTTTACATAAATAGGAAATTAAAAGAAGCAAAAATGAAAAATACACTCTTTTGTATTACAGGACTTGCCATACAGGGGTTGGCTATGTCAGCCGCGGCACAAACCGGCAAACCGAATATTGTGGTCATTATGACCGACCAGCAACGTGCCGACTTGTGCGGCAGGGAGGGTTTTCCTTTGGAAGTGACTCCTTATGTAGACCAACTGGCACAGGAGAATGTATGGTTCAACAAGGCATATACTGTGATGCCGGCCAGTTCTCCGGCTCGTTGTTCCATGTTCACCGGACGTTTCCCTTCTGCCACTCACGTACGTACGAACCACAATATTCCCGACATCTTCTATCAACAGGATTTGGTAGGAGTATTGAAAGAAAACGGATATCAGACAGCATTGGTGGGCAAGAATCATGCTTACCTGAAACCTGCCGACTTGGACTTTTGGTCTGAATACGGACACTGGGGAAAGAACAAAAAGGCGACTCCCGCCGAGAAAGAAACTGCCCGTTTCCTGAATCAGCAAGCCAGAGGCCAATGGCTGGAACCCTCTCCAATCTTCCTGGAAGAGCAGCATCCCACCAAAATCGTGAACGAAGCACTGGCATGGATTGAGAAACAGAAAGAAAATCCTTTCTTCGTATGGGTATCCTTTCCGGAACCCCACAACCCTTATCAGGTATGCGAACCCTATTACTCCATGTTCTCGCCCGACAAACTTCCCGTATTGAAGACATCACGCAAGGACTTGGCAAAGAAAGGAGAGAAATACCGTATTCTGGCAGAACTGGAAGATGCATCCTGCCCCAACCTGGAACAGGACCTGCCCCGAATCCGTGCCAACTATATCGGAATGATCCGGTTGATAGACGATCAGATCAAAAGATTGATCGAATCATTGAAAGCCAGCGGACAATATGAAAATACCATCTTTGTTGTACTCTCCGACCACGGTGATTATTGGGGAGAATACGGATTAATCCGTAAAGGAGCCGGACTTTCCGAAAGCCTGGCACGTATTCCGATGGTATGGGCGGGCTATCAGATCAAGAATCAGCCTGCACCTATGGATGGCCACGTGTCGATAGCCGACCTTTTCCCTACATTCTGCTCTGCCATCGGTGCCGAAATACCGGCAGGCGTTCAGGGACGTAGCTTGTGGCCGATGTTGACCGGGAAGGCTTATCCCAAAGAAGAATTCTCCAGCATGGTGGTTCAACAAGGCTTCGGTGGAGCTGACGTCGGACTGGACGCTTCCCTGACTTTCGAACAGGAAGGAGCATTGACTCCCGGCAAAATAGCCCACTTTGACGAACTGAACACCTGGACACAAAGTGGCACTTCACGCATGATAAGAAAGGATGACTGGAAACTGGTAATGAATCATTATGGAAACGGTGAACTTTATAACTTGAAGAAAGACCCTTCGGAAGTTCATAATCTGTTTGGTGAGAAGAAATATAGCGAAATTCAAACGGAACTTCTGACCCGGTTGCTGGCATGGGAATTACGTTTGCAGGACCCACTACCTCTTCCGCAAAGACGCTATCATTTTAAACAGAATCCATTTAACTATCTTAAATAGGAAGAATACGTAAACATAAAACAGGAATATATGAAATTGATTGGACGATTAGGATTGATCTTGCTTACAGGATTTATTTCCATCTCTACAGCATCAGCACAGTTATATGGAACGGCAGATACAAACGCTCCGGAACTACGTGTTCCGACATCTGTAAAGCCGGCATTTGATTATTGGATGAGGGACACTTGGGCTACGCTGGGTCCCGACGGTTATTATTATATCACAGGAACGACCTCTACCCCCGACCGTTACTTTCCGGGACAGAGACATTGCTGGGACTGGAACGACGGTTTGTACCTGTGGCGTTCCAAAGATATGAAGTATTGGGAAGCCAGAGGACAAATATGGTCGATGGAAAAAGACGGAACCTGGCAAAAGAAGCCGAAAGTATATAAAGCAGGAGAGAAATATCAGAAAAAATCCATAAACGGTGATCCGATGGACAACCGTTTCCATGCTGTATGGGCTCCGGAAATGCATTATATCAAAAGTGTGAAGAACTGGTTTATCGTTGCCTGCATGAATGAGTCGGCAGGTGGGAGAGGTTCTTTCATTTTGCGGAGCAAGACCGGAAAGCCGGAAGGACCGTACGAGAATATCGAAGGTAATAAAGATAAAGCTATCTTCCCGAACATCGACGGAAGTTTGTTCGAAGATACGGACGGCACTGTCTACTTTGTCGGGCACAACCATTATATCGCCCGTATGAAACCGGATATGAGCGGATTTGCCGAGGAACTGAAAACATTGAAAGAGAAAAAATATAATCCGGAACCATATATTGAAGGAGCGTTTATCTTCAAATACGATAACAAATATCACCTCGTACAAGCTATATGGTCGCACCGTACGTCGGAGGGAGATACCTATATTGAGAAAAAGGGAGTAACCTCACCGAAGACACGTTATAGTTACGACTGCATCATCTCGACAGCCGATAATGTGTATGGTCCCTATAGCGAACGCTACAATGCCATCACGGGAGGAGGACACAACAACCTTTTCCAGGATAAGGATGGAAACTGGTGGGCTACCATGTTCTTCAATCCGCGTGGGGCACAGGCGGCAGAGTATAAAGTGACGTGCCGTCCCGGATTAATTCCGATGATCTATGAGAATGGTAAATTCAAACCCAACTTTAATTATAATACCAAATGAAAACTTCTTTATTGATAGCAGGCAGCCTGGCTCTGGTTCCGATGACGTATGCGCAGGACAAACCGAATATTATTATCATACTGGCAGACGATTTGGGCTTCTCCGATCTCGGCTGTTTCGGTGGTGAGATTCATACACCGGTGTTGGATAAACTGGCAAAGAATGGCGTCCGTATGACGCAGATGTATAACAGTGCACGCAGTTGCCCGTCGCGTGCCAACCTGTTGACGGGACTTTATCCCCATCAGACGGGATTGGGACACATGGACGGCAGTCATCCTGCCTGGCCGAAAGGATATTCCGGTTTTCGTTCCAATTCGGACAACGTCACGATTGCAGAAGTCCTGAAAGATGCCGGATATTTTACGGCTATGTCAGGAAAGTGGCATCTAGGGAATAAGTCGAATCCCATTCTTCGTGGTTTCCAGGAGTATTACGGTTTGTTGGGCGGATTTAATTCTTTCTGGAATCCGGCAGTATATACTCGTTTGCCGAAAGACCGTACCCCCAGACATTATGAGGAAGGAACTTTCTACGCTACCAATGTGATAACGGATTATGCGATTGACTTTATCGACCAGGCACATCAGGAGAAGAAACCGTTATTCCTGTATCTGGCTTATAACGCTCCTCATTTCCCTTTGCACGCACCGAAAGAAGTGACCGATAAATACATGTCTCTCTATATGCAGGGATGGGACAAGATTCGTGACGCTCGCTGGAAACGGATTGTTGACCTGAAACTCATGCAAGGCAAACCGGAACTTAGTCCGCGCGGTGTGGTTCCCGAAAGTCTGTTTGAAGATGAAACGCATCCGCTACCGGCATGGGACTCATTGACGAAAGATCAGCAGACCGACCTCGCACGACGTATGTCTATTTTTGCCGCTATGGTAGATGTGATGGACACGAACATCGGCCGGGTGGTAGATGAATTAAAGAAGAATGGTGAGTTGGACAATACGTTTATCATGTTTATGTCCGATAACGGAGCTTGTGCCGAATGGCACGAATTTGGCTTTGACAAACAGACCGGAGTCGAATACCATACCCATACCGGAGAAGAACTCGACCAAATGGGTTTGCCCGGAACCTATCATCATTACGGTACAGGCTGGGCAAATGTTTGCTGCACGCCGTTCACGTTCTATAAACATTATGCACATGAAGGAGGTATTTCCACGCCGTGTATTATTTCCTGGGGTAATCATGTGAAGAACAAAGGCGGACTGAATCATCAGCCTGCACAATTCTCCGATATCATGTCTACCTGTGTGGAACTGGCGGGAGCCACTTATCCGAAAGAATATCAGGGAAGAGCGATTCTGCCTACGGCAGGTCAGTCTATCCTTCCGATTGTGAAAGGAAAGAAGATGCCCGAAAGATACATCTATGCGGAACATGAAGGCAACCGCATGGTGCGTAAAGGTGATTGGAAGCTGGTTTCCGCCAACTTCAAAGGAGATGAATGGGAATTGTACAACATCAAGGAAGACCGTACCGAACAGCACAACCTGATCGGTAAATATCCTGAAATGGCAAAAGAATTGGAAACAGCCTATTTCGAATGGGCGGACAAGAGTGATGTACTGTATTTCCAGAAAATGTGGAATACCTACAATAAGAATCGACGGAAAGATTTTAAAGAATATAAAACCCGCTAATGCTTATGGATAAAAGAATCTTATTTACTCTGGCTTTAGGAGCCATGTCGCAGGTGTTTGCCCATGCATGGGAGCCTAAAGGTGATAAAATCAAAACAGTATGGGCTGAACAGGTGACGCCGGAAAATGTGTGGCAAAGTTATCCCAGACCGCAGTTGCAACGGGCCGAATGGATCAATCTGAATGGATTGTGGAAGTATGCCGTAACGGATCAGAACACGCCCCGGAAGAATGTTTCCTTTGAAGGGGAAATCCTGGTCCCGTTTGCGATTGAATCATCTCTGTCCGGAGTGCAAAAAACATTTCTTCCTACGGATAAATTATGGTATCAACGTGAGTTCACTTTAGATCCTTCCTGGAAGAATAAATCTGCTATTCTGCATTTCGGAGCAGTGGATTATGAATGTCAAGTATGGGTGAATAACCGGTTGGTCGGTACGCATAAAGGAGGAAACAACCCGTTCTCGTTCGATATTACTAAATACCTGAAGAAGAGTGGCCCCCAAAACATTGAAGTAGCCGTCACCGACCCGACGGACACGGAATCTATTTCCCGAGGGAAACAACAACTTAATCAGGAAGGTATCTGGTACACGCCTGTATCGGGCATTTGGCAAACTGTGTGGCTGGAAGCGGTGAATAAAACCTATATTCGTCAGGTACTTCCTTCCACTGATATTGAGAGAAAATCCGTGAAGCTGGCTTTCGATATAGCCGGAGCCAAAGGCAATGAAGAAGTGAAAATAGAAGTGTTGGATGATGGCAAAGTAATCAAGACGGTGGAACAGAAGTTGACTAATGCGATGGAGATAGACGTTCCGAACGCTGTCTTATGGTCTCCCGAATCTCCGAAACTGTATCATTTGAATATTGTCTTATCCAATGGAGGACGTGTTTTAGACCGGGTAAAGAGTTACTTTGCCTTGAGAAAAGTAGATGCCCGTAAAGATGAATGTGGATACAACCGTATTTGCCTGAATAACCAACCCATCTTCCAATACGGTCCGCTGGATCAAGGCTGGTGGCCCGACGGATTGTTGACTCCTCCTTCCGAGGAAGCGATGTTGTGGGACATGGTGCAGTTGAAGAAGATGGGATTCAATATGATCCGTAAACATATCAAAGTAGAACCGGAGCAATATTATTATTACGCCGATTCTCTGGGATTGATGATGTGGCAAGACATGGTTTCCGGTTTTGCTACGTCAAGGAAGAAGGAGGAACACGTCAATCCGTTGGCTACTACTGATTGGAACGCCCCCGAAGAACACACCCGCCAATGGCAAAAAGAAATGTTCGAGATGATCGACCGTCTCCGTTTCTATCCCTGTATCACTACCTGGGTGGTTTTCAATGAAGGATGGGGACAGCATAACACGGTGGAAATCGTAAATAAAGTGATAAAATACGACGATACACGCCTGATAAACGGAGTGACCGGCTGGACGGACAGAGGCGTAGGCGATATGTACGACGTACATAATTATCCTGTCACTTCCATGATTCTGCCGGAGAACAACGGCAACCGCATTTCCGTACTGGGAGAATTCGGCGGCTATGGCTGGGCGATCAAGGAACATATCTGGAATCCGAATATGAGGAACTGGGGGTATAAGAATATAGACGGAGCAATGGCTCTGATTGATAGTTACGGCCGTCTGGTATATGATTTGGAAACGCTGATTGCCCAAGGGTTGAGTGCGGCTGTTTATACACAAACCACTGATGTGGAAGGAGAAGTGAACGGCCTGATTACTTACGACCGGAAAGTAACTAAAATACCGGAAGGCTTGTTACACCTGATGCACAACCGTTTGTATGAAATCACCCCTGCGAAAGCTGTTACTTTGATTGCAGACGGTCAGAATGGAAGCAAGAATACCCGCCTTGTCAGTCTGAACGGTCAGGAGCTGAAAATGACTTCTTTGCCTTTCGACTGTCCCCCTCGTTCTACGGTAGTATCAGAAGCTACTTTTAAGGTGGATAAGGATTTCAATCATCTGTCTCTATGGCTGAATGTTGCCGGAGAAGCCAAAGTATGGCTGAATGGAGTAGAAGTCTTTGCGCAGGAGGCAAAGCAGACCAGGCAATATAATCAATACAATATCAGCGATTACAGCCGTTACTTGCGAAAAGGAAGTAATTTGTTGAAAATCGAAGTGAAAGATAGCAAGAAGATGAGATTCGATTATGGGTTGAGGGCTTATTAATCAGATTCATATTCTACTTTGTGAGTTTCTTGCTATAAAGTTGAAAGGCAAGTGAATATCTGCAATATCAAGTTAATGTATGAGCCCCATAGCGATGTCACTATAGGGCTCATTAACTATCATTTTTCCGGCTCACTCGTATGGGCACATTTCTTTATAACAAACTTTCTTATTGAAATTTCTTATCTTCTTCGAGGAGCTCCTGGCTACATTGCTCCGGTGCTAGAGGGGTAAAGAGTTCTATCAGGTTTTCTTCGGGATCGCGCAGGTATAGGGTACGCATCCCCCAATCGGGCATATCCGTAGGTTCGGTGATAAACGTCACGCCTTTTGCTTTTAGATCGGCAAAAGTTTCGTCGAGGTTATCTACACTGAATGAAACCATTAATTTCTCACGCATCGCAACGGGCTGTTGCTTATCTGCATTGCCTACCGCAGGTGCCATCCAGTCGGATACAAAAAGGGTGAAGCCTTCTATCCCGTCAGCTACTTTAAAATTGGCATATCCGCTATTTTCATCTCCCCAGGATGGCTCTAATCCGAGTTGTTCGGTGTAGAACTTGAAGCATTTGGCGAAGTCTTTCACTAATAATCTTACGTTGCTGAATCTCATGGTTTACTGATTAATAGTTTGTAATTTGTTTCTTATATCAAAATGCAAATATAATCATTCTATTGGATAGCGTTTCAAAAAACTGTATTTACCTCATTAGTGCATAGAAACGAGTTAAACGGTGCGCTAATGAATGGGTCCAGGGTGAGGGGTGGTGAGGGTAGATTTATAACCTTTTATTTTATTATTTTCTATATTATCTCCTTTTTTATCCTCAAAAAAAAATACGAAAGTTATAAATCTACCCTCACCACCCCTCACCCTGGACCCATATCTTATAATAAAAAGATAACGGGGAATCTTAAAAACTCAATCATCTTTTTCAGATTTACCACAACGTTTCCAGAATACTCCATTATTTTATTCAAAACCGTACAGAGAATGAGCCAAACCCGTACGTAAATGAACTATTTCACCACAGAGGACAGTCAGAAGATCCATACTGAACAGATGAGATTATCTGAAATCCAGAATAAGGAATTACAGGATAAAATTGCTGTGATAAATAAGAATTCTGAAGAATAGATCAAAGCAATGCAGAAACAATATGAGACTACTAACAGGTAGCTGAAGATTTTCATATCGGCTCAAAAGAGTTCTATACACTGTAATTATTGGCTCATTTTGAGCCGATATATTAATAATATTATGTATTTTTGAGCCGATATAATCAACTAAATAGCAATGGAAGAAGAAATTCAACAATATCTTCGTTTTCATCCTCTATCTTCTAGGTCAGAATTAATGGAGGGAGTGAATACTAAAGTAAGTGTCGCCACATTCAAGCGTTTATTAGCTGCCATGATTTCCGCTGGAAGTATTGAAGTCATAGGGCAAGGACCTGCCACATGTTATAAACTAACACCACAAACGTTTGTTACAAGTTATTTCGACTTAGAATCATACTTTCGGAAAGAAGTTGATGAGCGTGAAATTCAACAAGCTTTCAATTTCAGCCTTATTCCTGATATATTGCCTAATGTTGACCCTTTCACGATGGACGAACGGAAACATTTAACGGCTCTTCAAGAAACGTTTAGAAGAAATGTATTAGAAATGACAGACGGAGAGTACCGGAAAGAAATGGAAAGGTTAGGTGTGGATCTTAGTTGGAAGTCTTCTCAAATTGAAGGGAACACATATAATCTTCTTGAAACGGAAAGACTTTTGCTGGAAAAAGAAGAAGCAAAAGGTAAAACTAAAGAAGAAGCCATTATGCTACTAAATCACAAGGAAGCTCTTGATTTTATTTTAGATAATCCTGATTATCTTCAGTATTTATCAATAAGAAAGATTGAAGACATTCATAGTATCCTTATTAAAGAACTGGGAGTTGAGCGTCATATTCGTTCTCGGCGTGTTGGTATTACGGGTACGAATTATCGTCCACTTGATAATGAATATCAAATAAGAGAAGCTATGGAAGACACTTGTCAATTAATTAATAATAAGCAGAGTATCTTTGATAAAGCTTTCCTAGCTTTAGTTCTGTTATCTTACATTCAGCCATTTGCTGATGGTAATAAACGTACTGCGCGTATAACAAGTAATGCAATACTTATAGCCAACGGTTATTGTCCTTTATCATTTCGTTCAGTTGATTCTATCGACTATAAGAAAGCTATGTTAGTTTTCTATGAACAAAATAATATATATCCATTTAAGAAAATATTTATAGAACAGTTTGAATTTGCTGTGAATACATACTTTTGAATTTATCTGTATATTGATGGTTGTTCCAACGATAAAATTATTATAAATATAATAATTATGTTCATAATAAATTTGTAATGCTTCCTGTTTTAATACAAGATTGTTCATTCCGTCTGCAATAATTTTCTCCTGAAAGCCGGAAGTTTCTGAAAGACTTTTATCTTTGCAACTATAATACATACGGCACTATGAAAAAAGTGATTCTGATTTTTGTGACAATTGTCCTTTCCGGTCTGCTTTATGCAAAAGATAATAAGAGTACCGATGCGTTACTTCATGAGATTGATGGTATCATTAAAAACCGTCAGACCTATGGAGCGGAAAAGGAGGCACGTATCGCTGACCTGAAGAAATTGTTGGCGGAGGCTACTTCCGATGAACAACGATATGGTTTTTGCGGACGTCTTTTCGATGAATACCGGGCTTATAATCTGGATTCGTCTTTTGTCTATGCTCAACGGAAAGAGGAACTGGCGCATCGCATGGATAAACTGGATTATCTGGATGATGCTGCCATGAATATGGCGGAAGTGATGGGAACTACCGGGATGTATAAAGAAGCGTTGGAACTATTGGGGCAGATTGATAAGAAAACGCTGCCCGATTATCTCTATGGTTACTATTATCACTTGTATCGCACTATTTACGGATTGATGGGAGATTATGCCGTTACGGAGAAAGTCAAGAAAGAGTATTATCGAATGACGGATCTGTATCGTGACTCTCTTCTGCAGGTCAACGCTTCCGACTCTTTGGGACACGTATTGGTGATGGCGGATAAGTGCATTGTACATGCTCAATACGATGAAGCCATCCGTATGCTGATGGAATATTACAACAAACCTTCTTTGGATGACCATTCAAAAGCAATGCTTACTTATACTCTCTCCGAGGGTTACCGGTTGAAAGGCGACAAACAAGGACAAAAGCATTACCTGGCCCTTTCGGCCATTGCCGACCTGAAATCGGCAGTAAAGGAATATGTATCTTTGCGCAAACTCGCTTCTCTTGTCTACGATGAAGGGGATATTGACCGTGCCTACAATTACCTGAAATGCTCCTTAGAGGATGCCACTCTTTGTAATGCCCGCCTTCGTACGTTAGAAATCTCGCAAGTCTTTCCTATCATTGACCAGGCTTACCAATTGAAAACCAAACGGCAGCAACAGGAGATGAAAGTATCATTGATTTGTATCAGTTTGCTTTCCGTATTTTTGTTGGTTGCCATTTTCTTCGTTTACAAGCAGATGAAAAAGGTTGCTGCCGCACGTCGCGAAGTGGTCGATACCAATACGTTGTTGCAAGAACTGAACGAAGAACTTCACGACTCCAACTCGCAACTGAAAGAGATGAACCATACGCTTTCGGAAGCCAACTATATCAAGGAGGAATATATCGGCCGATATATGGACCAATGCTCCACTTATCTCGACAAGATGGATTTATACCGTCGTTCCCTAAATAAAATTGCTGCTGCCGGAAGAGTGGAAGAACTATATAAAGCCATTAAATCTTCTCAATTTCTTGACGAAGAACTGAAAGAGTTTTATGCAAATTTCGACATGACTTTCCTGCAACTCTTCCCCAATTTTGTGGAGGAATTTAATGCGCTGCTCACAGAACCCATGCAACCCAAACCGGGAGAACTGTTGAACACCGAACTCCGTATCTTTGCCCTTATCCGGCTGGGGATTACGGACAGTACCAAGATAGCGCAATTCCTCCGTTATTCCGTGACTACTATTTATAATTACCGGACCCGTGTCCGTAACAAAGCTTTGGGAGAAAGAGATGAATTTGAGACTAA
This sequence comes from Bacteroides sp. MSSM.1001136sp1_RTP21357st2_D2_RTP21359_211015, assembly GCF_040913205.1. Taxonomy (NCBI): domain Bacteria; kingdom Pseudomonadati; phylum Bacteroidota; class Bacteroidia; order Bacteroidales; family Bacteroidaceae; genus Bacteroides; species Bacteroides sp. MSSM.1001136sp1_RTP21357st2_D2_RTP21359_211015. The sequence goes on from NZ_JBDFVF010000002.1 coordinate 257,757, forward strand.
AGTAATGCAAATAGGGAAGGTGGAAGAATAAGAAAATCACTACTTTTTTAGTCTGACTTCTATTTTATAACGTTCTTATATTTAGTGGTTTATGCTGTGAGATACTGTATAAATCACTATATTTTTGCTATCTGCTCAAAGAAGCAGTATGAAATGTGGATACTTTTGTTTCACGGTCATTTCAGCAATGACACAGAGAACGAAAACAAAAGTAACCCTAATATTAACTTTAAATTAATGTACATGAAACAGAGTATGAAGTCGAAAGGCTTTGAACGCCGCCTCTTATTAATAATGTGGGGCTTGTTCCTATCTCTTAGTGCATTCGCACAACAGATTTCAATAAAAGGACATGTAGTAGATGCCACGGGTGAACCGGTGATCGGTGCCAGTGTGGTGGAAGGACGTACAACGAATGGTACGATAACCGATGTAGACGGTAATTTCTCATTAAGCGTTCCGGCTAACAGCACGCTGACTATCTCTTTTGTCGGCTATAAAACGCAGACTGTTCCGGTGAACGGGAAAAACTCGTTGAAAGTAACCTTGCAGGAAGATACGGAAGTATTGGACGAAGTAGTAGTGGTAGGTTACGGAACAATGAAAAAGAGCGATTTGACTGGTGCCGTATCTTCTGTCGGAGTGAAGGACATCAAAGACTCTCCGGTAGCTAATATCGGTCAGGCAATGCAGGGAAAAGTATCCGGCGTGCAGATAATCGATGCCGGTAAGCCGGGTGATAATGTCACTATTAAAATTCGCGGTTTGGGTACGATCAACAACAGTAACCCGCTGATTGTCATTGACGGAATTCCTACCGACTTGGGATTGTCTTCTTTGAATATGGCTGATGTGGAACGGGTAGACGTATTGAAGGATGCTTCGGCAACAGCTATCTATGGTTCCCGTGGTGCCAACGGTGTGGTGATGATTACCAGCAAACGTGGTGCTGAGGGTGCCGGAAAAGTAACGGTAAACGCAAACTGGGCTATTCAGAACGCTACTAAAGTGCCCGATATGCTGAATGCTGCGCAATATGCCGCCTTGAGCAATGATATGCTGTCTAATAATGATGATAATACAAACCCTTATTGGGCAGACCCTTCTTTATTGGGAACAGGAACGAACTGGCTGGATGAGATGCTACGTACGGGAGTGAAACAAAGCTATTCGGTTAGCTATTCCGGTGGTACGGAAAAGGCACATTACTATGTATCCGGCGGTTTCCTCGACCAGTCCGGTATCGTGGAAAGCGTTAATTACCGTCGTTTCAATTTCCAGGCAAATAGTGATGCCCAGGTTAATAAATGGTTGAAGTTCACTACTAACCTGACATTCAGTACGGACGTGAAAGAAGGAGGAAGCTATAGCATCGGAGATGCGATGAAAGCACTTCCCACCCAGCCGGTGAAGAATGAAGACGGTAGCTGGAGCGGTCCCGGACAGGAAGCGCAATGGTATGGAAGTGTCCGCAATCCGATCGGTACGTTATATATGATGACGAACGAGACAAAAGGATATAACTTTCTGGCAAACATCACCGGAGAGATTGCCTTTACCAAATGGTTGAAGTTGAAAAGCACCTTCGGTTATGACGCCAAATTCTGGTTTGTCAACAACTTTACTCCGGCTTACGACTGGAAACCGAATCCGGTAGAAGAATCTTCCCGCTATAAGAGTGACAACAAATCATTTACCTACCTGTGGGATAATTATTTTGTATTCGACCATACTTTCGCCCAAAAACATCGTGTAGGTGTGATGGCAGGTTCTTCCGCCCAGTGGAACAACTATGATTACCTGAATGCTCAAAAGAATATCTTCATGTTTGATAATATCCATGAAATGGACAACGGCGAGAAGATGTACAGTATCGGTGGCAGCCAGAGCGACTGGGCACTGCTTTCTCTGATGGCACGTCTCAACTATTCTTACGAAGATAAATACCTGCTTACAGCCACTGTGCGCCGTGACGGTTCCTCCCGCTTCGGTAAGAACAACCGTTGGGGAACATTCCCTTCCGTTTCTCTGGCATGGCGTATTTCGCAGGAAGAATGGTTTCCGAAAGACAATTCTCCGGTGAATGACCTCAAACTGCGTATCGGATACGGTGTGACCGGTAATCAGGAAATCGGTAACTACGGCTTTGTGGCTTCCTATAATACAGGAGTCTATCCTTTCGGCAACAACAACTCCACCGCTTTGGTATCTACCACCCTTTCCAATCCGAATATTCATTGGGAAGAGGTACGCCAGACCAACTTCGGTGTGGATATGAGCCTGTTCAATTCACGTGTCAACCTTTCGCTGGATGCCTACATCAAGAAGACGGCAGACATGTTGGTGAAAGCTTCCATCCCTATCACCTCCGGTTTTGAAGATACTACTGAAACCTTTACCAATGCCGGCAAAATGCGCAACAAAGGAGTGGAAATGACCCTGCGCACCATCAACCTGAAAGGTCTTTTCTCTTGGGAATCTGCTTTAACGGCTACCTATAACAAGAATGAAATTCTGGACCTGAACAGCGAAACTCCGATGTTTATCAATCAGATGGGTAACTCATACGTGACTATGCTTAGAGCCGGTTATCCGATCAATGTATTCTACGGATACATGACCGACGGACTTTTCCAAAACTGGGAGGAAGTAAACCGCCACGCCACCCAACCGGGAGCAGCTCCGGGGGACATTCGTTTCCGGGACTTGAATAACGATGGAGTCATCAACGATGAAGACCGTACCGTTATCGGCAACCCGAATCCGAACTGGTTCTTCTCTTTAAGCAATAATTTCTCTTATAAGGGATGGGAACTCTCCGTTTTCCTGCAAGGCGTATCGGGAAACAAGATTTATAACGCCAACAATGTTGACAACGAAGGAATGGCAGCCGCTTACAACCAAACCACAGCCGTATTGAACCGCTGGACGGGTGAAGGAACCAGCAACTCTATGCCCCGCGCCATTTGGGGAGACCCGAACCAGAACTGCCGTGTATCCGACAGATTTGTGGAAAACGGTTCCTATCTCCGTCTGAAGAATATCACGCTTTCGTATACACTGCCTAAAAAGTGGATGCAAAAGATTCAACTGGAAAATGCCCGCATCTCTTTCTCTTGCGAGAATGTGGCAACTATTACCGGATATTCCGGCTTTGACCCGGAAGTTGATATTAATGGCATCGACAGCAGCCGTTACCCGATTTCACGTACCTTCAGTATGGGCTTGAACTTTAACTTTTAAATCAGCAGAAAGAATATGAAAAAGATAATAACTTTGGTATTTATGTCTGCCGTGCTGGCATTGACATCGTGCAACGATTTCTTGGATAAATATCCTAAATATGGCGTCGATCCCGAGTCGGAAGTGACGAACGAGATTGCTGTGGCACTGACTACTGCCTGCTATAAGACCTTGCAATCGTCGAATATGTACAACCAACGTATTTGGAGCCTCGACATCATCGCAGGCAACAGTGAAGTAGGAGCCGGAGGAGGTACTGACGGTTTGGAAACTGTTCAGGCTTCCAATTTCATTGCCCAAAGCGATAACGGCTTTGCCTTGTATGTATGGCGTTCTCCGTGGGTAGGGATCGGACGTTGCAACATCGTGCTTTCCAATTTGCCTTCAGCATCTGTCTCCAATGAGATAAAGACCCGTTGCATGGGTGAAGCTTATTTCCTGCGTGCACATTATTATTATATTCTGGTTCGTTTGTACGGAGGGGTGCCTTTGCGCTTGGAGCCGTTTGAACCGGGAGAATCTGCGGATATTGCCCGTAATACGGTAGATGAGGTATATGCTCAAATTCTTTCCGACTGCAAAAATGCAGTGAATATGCTTCCTCCGAAAAGCAGTTATGGAGATGCTGACAGGGGACGTGCCTGCAAAGAGGCTGCAATGGCGATGCTGGCGGATATTTACCTGACACTGGCTCCCAACCATCGCGACTATTATAATGAAGTAGTGACCTTGTGCAATAACATTGCTGCAATGGGATATGATCTGACTCAATGCAATTATGCTGATAACTTTAATGCGACGATCAATAATGGTGCGGAATCTCTCTTCGAAGTGCAATACTCCGGTAGTACGGAATATGACTTCTGGGGCGGCGATAATCAAGCATCCTGGCTGTCTACCTTCATGGGGCCTCGTAATTCGGGTATGGTAGCCGGTGCTTATGGATGGAATCTGCCTACGGAAGAGTTTGTCAAGCAATACGAGGACGGTGATTTACGGAAAGACATCACTGTGTTGTATCAGGGCTGTCCTGCTTTTGACGGTATGGAATACAGACGTTCCTGGTCGAATACGGGTTATAACGTACGTAAGTTCCTTGTGTCGAAAACTGTCTCTCCGGAGTATAATACCAACCCCAACAATTTTGTAGTATACCGTTATGCGGATGTCTTACTGAAGAAAGCGGAAGCCTTGAATGAGCAGGGACATCCGGATCAGGCTGCCGAACCATTGAATATCGTTCGTAAGCGTGCCGGACTGACAGGGTTGCCGACCACTCTGACGCAGACCGAAATGAGAGAAAAGATTATTCACGAACGTCGGATGGAACTTGCTTTTGAGGGACATCGCTGGTTCGATATGATCCGGGTTGATAATGGAAATTATGCATTGACATTCTTGAAATCTATCGGTAAGAATAATGTGACCAAAGAACGTCTCTTGTTGCCTATTCCGCAGACGGAGATGGACTCCAATCACCTGATGACTCAAAATCCCGGTTATTAATCCGTTTTATAATCATTCATTTAGACAAATAATATGATGAAAAAATATATATATCAGTTGTTATGCTCTCTTTTCATCGGCGCAACGATGGTTGCTTGTACCGAGGATTATATGGAGACAGATAAAGGACATGATACCCTCACTCTTTCGGTGAATCAGCAGGAGTTGGTGTTGAACGAAAAGAACCATAGCCAGGAAGCATTGGCGCTTTCATGGACTACCGGTACGAATTATGGAAGCGGTAACCGTATCTCTTATACGCTGGAACTGGCGAAAGCCGGAACGGACTTTGCGAATGCTTATTCGGTGGATTTGGGTACGGGAACGTATCAATGGACTAAGAAAGTGGAAGAACTTAACCAATTTCTGCATACGCAGTTCGGTATCGGTTATGCTGTGAAAGCAGAGCTGGAAGCACGTATCACAGCCGTCGTTGCCGGAATGGAAGATCAGAAGCAGATTGCGACGACTGCCTTTACGGTGACTACTTACCAGCCGGTTACTACGACGCTTTACCTGATTGGTGATGCTACTCCGAACGGATGGAGTGCCGATAACGCAACGGCAATGGAGCGCACGGATAACGGACAGTTTACATGGACAGGAAAGCTGAATACCGGATCGTTTAAGTTTATAACGACTTTAGGAGAATTCCTGCCGTCGTACAACCGCGATGCCACTGCCGGAGAAGGATTCAAACTGACCTATCGTACATCGGGTGACCAACCGGACGAACAGTTCACAATCAGTAAAGAAGCAACTTATATCGTAAAAGCAAACCTGCTCGACTTGACGTTGACACTTACCGAAACAGAAGATATTGGCTGGAGATATGAAGAATTTTTCATTGTCGGTTCGTTTACGGGTAACAATGGTTGGGGATTTGAAGCACTGTCTAAAGATGCTGTCCAAATGGATCTGTTCCATTATGGAGCCGTGATTCCCTGGAAGGCGGACGGAGAATTTAAATTCGCTTCTGTGACAGATTTCGGTCAGGCGGATGCTTTCTTCCATCCTACTGTGGCTAATGCTCCGTACACTTCGACATCAGTAGTGCTTGGAGGTGACGATAATAAATGGCAGATGAAGGAAGCCGAATGTGGCAAACCTTATAAAGTATGGTTCTATACAGGCAAAGGAAAAGAAAAGATGCTGATGCGTCCGTTCACTCCTTACGAAGGGCTGTATCTGGTGGGTGAGGCAACTCCAAACGGATGGGATTTAGGCAATGCTACTCCGATGACGAAGAGTGCCGACAGTCCTTACATCTTTACCTGGAGCGGGACACTGAAAACAGGTGAGATGAAGATTTCCTGCGACAAGCAATCAGACTGGAACGGGGATTGGTTTATGGCGGATAAGAGCAACAAGGCTCCGACGGGAGAAGTAGAGACGGCATTGTTTGTTGCTAAGTCGGATGCGGAGTTGAGCAGTATGTATCCGGATGCAGATTTGGGTAGTTTGGATTATAAGTGGAATATTCAGGAAGCCGGTTCTTATCGGATTACGATAGACCAGTTGAAAGAGACGATTTCGATTGTGAAACAATAAAACAAGAATTCAAGATGAAGAAAATAATATATTGGGTGGCTGCTTTTCTGTGTATGGCTTGCAGTGACGATCATGGGTCGAACCAGGAGAATGAAGGAGCTTCGGGCAGTGTTACCGAAGTGACTCCGGTAACATCGGATTTAAGTGTGGACCTGTCTACGGATAAGGCTTTCTATAAACCGGGGGAGAAAGTGGTATTTACAGCAGAAGATGCGTTGCCTGCCGGAACTAAAGTTCGCTATCGTCTTTTAGGGGAGGTTGTCGGAGAAGAGTCGGTAAATGGTACGAGCTGGACATGGCAACCGCCTACTACTGATTTCAAAGGATATATGGCGGAACTGTACCGTCAGGAGAATGGTACGGATGTGATTGTCGGTACGATTGCGGTAGATGTATCCAGTGATCCGTCACGTTTTCCGCGTTATGGTTTTGTCGCTGATTTCAGTCAGGAGAAGACGGCTGAAAAGACACAGGAAGAGATGGCGTATCTGAATCGTCATCACATCAATTGGGTACAGTTTCAGGACTGGCATAATAAACATCACTGGCCGTTGGGCGGTACACGCACACAGTTGGACGAAGTATATATGGACATCGCTAACCGGGAGGTTTATACAAGTTCGGTGAAAAATTACATTGAAGCGCAGCATCGTTTCGGTATGAAGTCTATGTTTTACAATCTTTGTTTCGGGGCGTTGAAGGATGCTGCTACGGACGGGGTGAAGGAGGAATGGTATTTGTTTAAGGATGCTTCTCACACTACTAAAGACAGTCATGATTTGCCGGGCGGATGGAAAAGTAATATTTATCTGGTCGACCCTTCTAATAAGGAATGGCAGAAATATTTGAACGAAAGGAATGATGATGTATACGCGAACTTTGCCTTCGACGGCTATCAGATAGACCAGTTGGGACGACGTAGCACGCTTTACAATTACAATGGTATTCCGGTCAATCTGCGTGAGGGATATGCTTCTTTTATTGAAGCGATGAAGCAGGCTCATCCGGACAAGAGTTTGGTGATGAATGCGGTCAGCCGTTACGGTGCCCGTCAGATAGGGGAGACAGGTAAAGTTGATTTCTTCTATAATGAGGTGTGGGCGGATGAGGCTGATTTTACCAATCTGAAAGCCATTCTTTATGAAAATGGAGTCTATGGCAATTATGAGTTGAATACGGTTTTTGCAGCTTATATGAATTATAATAAAGCGGATAACCGGGGAGAATTTAATACGCCGGGTATTCTGCTGACGGATGCTGTCATGTTTGCTTTGGGTGGTTCGCACCTTGAGTTGGGAGGCGATCACATGTTGTGCAAAGAGTACTTTCCGAATGAGAACCTGACAATGAGCGAAGAATTGAAAACAGCGATGGTTCGTTATTATGATTTCCTGACTTCTTATCAGAATCTGCTTCGTGACGGTGGTACAGAGAATAGTGTTTCCATGAATTGTACCAATGGCGAAATGAGATTGAATAGTTGGCCTCCTCAACAGGGATCAGTTACGACTTATGCCAAGCAGGTAGGTGGCAAGCAAGTGATACATCTTCTTAATTTCTCGCAAGCGAACAGTCTTAGCTGGAGAGATGTGGACGGTACGATGCCGGAACCGGCTCTGATTACAAAAGCAGCTTTGCAAATGAATCTGTCGGCAAAGGTGAATAAGCTGTGGGTAGCGTCGCCGGATGTACACGGAGGGGCTTTGCAGGAATTGGCCTTTACACAGGAGAACGGGGTTGTCTCATTTACATTGCCTTCCCTGAAATATTGGGCGATGATTGTGGTTGAATAAAGCGGCTGCTACAGAATAACTAAAATGATAGGTATGATGATTAGATATAGATTATGGGTATGGGTGTTGTGCCTGATATTTCCAACATGGGTTTGGGCGGAAAATACGACACGTACATGCACTTCTTTTACACAGCAGGGACGTCAGGTGACTTTTCACCTGGCGGACAGTGCCGCCTTGCAATTGCAACTTTGCAGCTCTTCCGTCGTGAAAATCTGGTTCTCACCCGACGGGCAATTGCAACGAAGAAATACTTCGTTTGCAGTGATTAATGAAGAACTGGAAGAGGTAGGAACTATTCATGTGGATGAACAGGCGGCCTGTTACGAGATATTTACTCCGAAGTTGCGTATCCGGGTGAATAAATCTCCGATGAGTCTTCAGATATTCGATAAATATCAGAAACTCCTGTTTAGTGATTATGCCGATAAAGGCCATGTCAGTGAAGGAACGAAGAAGGTGGAATACAAAGTGCTTCGTCGTGACGAGCACTTCTTCGGACTTGGTGAGAAAGCGGGAAAGATGGACCGTCGTGGCGAGTCTTATAAAATGTGGAATAGTGACAAACCTTGCTATAGCGTGGTAGAAGATCCTCTTTACAAGAGTATTCCTTTCTTTATGAGCAATTACCGGTATGGTATTTTCCTTGATAACACCTATAAGACGGAATTCAAATTCGGAACGGAAAGCCGTGATTATTACAGCTTTGAAGCGCCGAACGGGGAAATGGTATATTACTTTATCTTCGGTAAAGACTATAAAGAAATCATCAGCCAATACGTCGGACTGACCGGAAAACCTATCATGCCGCCGAAATGGGCGTTGGGTTTTGCTCAATGCCGCGGTCTGTTGACAAGTGAAAAGCTAAGTCGTGAGATAGCCGAAGGCTACCGGAAACGGGGAATCCCTTGTGATATTATCTATCAGGATATCGGCTGGACAGAATACTTGCAGGATTTCGAATGGCGCAAAGGAAACTATGAAAACCCTAGGAAGATGCTTTCGGATTTGAAAGAGATGGGTTTTAAGGTAGTCGTATCTCAAGACCCGGTAATTGCACAAGCCAACAAAAAACAATGGGAAGAAGCAGACCGCCTGGGCTATTTTGTAAAGGACAGTACGAACGGTAAAAGCTACGATATGCCCTGGCCGTGGGGTGGAAACTGCGGAGTGGTAGACTTCACCCTGCCTGCCGTAGCCGACTGGTGGGGAACTTATCAGCAGAAACCTATTGATGATGGTGTCTCCGGCTTCTGGACAGACATGGGCGAACCTGCCTGGAGTAACGAGGAGCAGACGGAACGCCTGGTGATGAAGCACCATCTCGGTATGCACGATGAAATCCATAACGTCTATGGCCTGACTTGGGACAAAGTGGTAAAAGAGCAATTTGAAAAGAGGAATCCGGACCGTCGTGTTTTCCAAATGACTCGTGCTGCTAATGCCGGATTGCAACGTTATACGTTCGGTTGGACGGGTGATAGCGGAAACGGAGACGATGTACTGCAAGGGTGGGGACAATTAGCCAATCAGATTCCTGTAATGCTTTCCGCCGGATTGGGATTAATCCCATTTTCTTCCTGCGATATCACCGGTTACTGTGGGGATATTGAGGATTATCCGGCTATGGCGGAACTCTATACCCGTTGGATTCAATTCGGTGCCTTCAATCCTTTGAGTCGTATTCACCATGAGGGAGATAACCCGGTGGAACCGTGGCTTTTCGGACCGGAAGCGGAAAAGAACGCGAAAGCGGCTATCGAGCTGAAATATCGTTTGTTGCCGTATATCTACACTTACGCCCGCGAAGCGTATGATACAGGATTGCCTATCATGCGGCCTCTGTTTCTCGAATATCCAATGGATATGGAAACGTTTTCTACGGATGCCCAATTCTTGTTCGGTCGTGAATTGTTGGTAGCCCCCGTGGTGAAGAAAGGTGCCCGCACAAAGAACGTGTACCTTCCCGAAGGTACATGGATAGACTACAACAACAAGCAGACGGTCTACACCGGAGAGCAATGGACTACCGTTGATGCTCCCTTGTCTTCTGTTCCTATGTTTGTGAAGCAAGGTTCTATCATCCCTACCATGCCGGTAATGAACTACACCCATGAGAAACCGGTATATCCACTTACTTTTGAAATCTTTCCCACACAGGAAGGTGCACAGGCAGCCTTTACTCTTTACGAAGATGAAGGAGAAAACTTAGGGTACCAGCGTGATGAATTTGTCAAAACACCGATTATTTGCAGTACTTTGGCGAATGGATATGAATTGACTGTCTCTGCCCGTGAAGGAAAAGGATATACTGTTCCCGGTCCGAGAAATCTGTTGTTCCGTATTTATTCTGCGAAAGCCCCGAAAGAGGTAACTGTCAAAGGAAAGAAGATAAAGAAAACTAAACCGGAACGTTTGGAAGAAAATCTGGAGAATGACACTGAAACTGTGGTATGGAGTTGGGATAAAGAAACTGGTGTATGTAGTGTGCGAATGCCTGATAAGGGAGGTAATGAGCAGATTATGATTGCTTTTAAATAAGTGGTGAAGCGTGCAAGGTACTTTTGTCTTGCACGCATCCATATTACTATATTGAGTGATTATCTTTTTGTTCTTGGTGAAACTTACGATAGGCAGTAGGAGACATTCCGAAATACTCCTTAAAGCTTTTTCCAAAATAGTTTAATGAGCTGAACCCCAGCTGGAAACTGATGTCGCTAATGTTATATTCTTCATTTTCCCGAAGCATTTTTGCAGCAGTTTTCAGTTTTATATTTTGAATAAAATAATGAGGAGATTCCCCTGTTATCTTTTTCATTTTCAGGAATAGCTTTGTCCGGCTTAGTCCTAATTCTGAACATAACAGGGTGACGTTAATATCTCCGTTTCCTTCTTCCAACTTGGTTTGTACAATTCTTATTATATGATCGATGAAATCTTGGTCGAGCTTATTGCTGGTCAGTTGCTCTGCACTACTGTTTTCTAAAGTTTTGTATCGTTCCTGTAATTTTCGTCTGTTATTTAGTAGGTTAATGCATTTTGCGATCAGAATTCTGATATTAAATGGTTTGGTGATATAATCATCGGCTCCACAATTGAGTCCTTTAATATTGTGTTCCACACTACTAAGTGCCGTGAGCAGAATGACCGGAATATGGCTAGTGTCAAAATGAGACTTTATCCTCGCACATAGATTTATACCGGAGATGCCGGGCATCATCACATCTGATAAAATAAGATCCGGTGAATTGAGCTGTGCGATTTTGAATGCATCTTCACCATTCTTTGCTTCATAGATTTCAAAAATGGGCTCAAATATCTCTATGAGTAATTTCCTCAATTCATCGTCATCCTCAACGATAAGTAAAGTCGATGAATGATCGAAATCCTTCTTTTGCTGTATGATGAAATCTTCCAGATTTTCCAAGCTCTCTTCTTCATTCTCTATACTAATCGGGTTATTGATTATCCCTGTGTTCTTTTCATTCTCTATGATGGTGATATTCTTATCTTCTTTAAAGTGCTCATTACCGATTGGTAATTCGACAATGAATGAACTACCTTTTCCTACTTCACTTTCAACCGTTATTTGTCCATGATGTGCCTTTACAATATTGAGTGACAGTGATAAGCCTATCCCTGTTCCGGTGTTGGATAGTTCGCTGTTTACAGAGTTGTTTACTTGAAAGAAACGTTCAAAGATTCGTTCTGTCATGTCTTTAGGTATCCCAATGCCGGAATCATTAAATGTTATAATTACGGAAGACGCAGAAGTCGTTATTTTGATCTCGACTGTTCCATTTTCCGGAGTGAATTTGAAAGCATTCGATAGAATGTTATTGAAAACCTTTTGTAGTTGTACTTCATCAAACCACGTGCACTGGCTTTTTTGGTCGAACACAAAATTGAAATGAATATTCTTTAGTTCGGCATAGCTAACGAACGAATCATATATTTCCTGCGTGAATAGAATTATATCCTGCTGTTTGACTGTTAACGTGAAATTTTCTTTGTTGTATTTCAAGAAGTCGAGTAGTTCATTGATTAAAGTACCCATTTTGGCAGCCCTGTTATGTACCTCACGCAAGCTGTTCTGGATAGTAGACAATGAGTAATTTGACATAAGAATAAGTTCCAGTTGTCCGGATATTAATGCGATCGGTGTTTTTAACTCATGTGATATATTCCCGAGGAAACGCATTTTGGACTCATTTATCGCGTCTTTTTGTAGTTTATCCCGTCTTTCAAGTTCCAGTGAATTTCTTAACAATAACTTGGATCGGTAGAAATAGGCAATGCTGATAATGATGGCTAATATTAGCAACGTATATAATAGATAAGCGTACCAGGTGGCATAAACAGGAGGGATAATCGTGATCCCCAGACTGATTTCATTAAGTTCGGTTTCATCTTTAAAGGAAATGTTTCTTACTTTTAACTTATAGTCTCCATAAGGTAAGTTCATGTAGTTGATTGATTTTTGGGGATGAAATTCAATCCAGCTATTGTTATACCCATCCAGTTTATATTGATATTTGGATTGTCCGAGATTTACGAAGTCATTGATTCCGATTTCGACAGATATATTATTCTCATAATGTTTCAATTTGATATGATCTGTTGCAAAAAGAGAACGAGGCAATATCCGAGAAGAATCATTTGCCGACACTTCTTTGTTATTAACAAATAGTTTGGAAAAGAACATTTTAGTGGGTAGACTTTCTGGAAACAAATTATTTTCAGAAATCATGGCAAGGCCGTTTATTCCTCCCATGATGATACGGCTATCACTGCTTTTCATTATGTCACCCGGAATCATCGACGGCAAGACGAATTTGTTTTGTGATTTATAATTATAGCTTCTTTTTGTTTTGAGATCGATATAGGATAAGCCGTTTGCACTGGTGACCAAAAGTTGATGATCGGACAGAGGATAAACGGCACTTAGATAATCACTATCGAGGTTACTGTTTTTGCAGTTTATTTGTTCGAGCCTATCTTGAGTAGGATGATAAATAAGAATACCTGCACCTAATGTGGTGGCTATGATACGATTGCTATTATCCTGAATAAGAGACGTAATGGTATTCTTAGAAGAAGCGGTGATTTTAGCAAGATATTTGTCAAGACTGCGTACATAATTCTGTTTGATACTGTAATAGCACAGGTTATTCCCTCCAATCCACAAGTTGTCCTGCTTGTCTATCATCAATGAGTTTACAGCATAGATGTATTTGTCGAGAAGGTGTAGCTTTTGAATGCTGTAATCTTCCAGGTTCATATAATATACCCCCGAAAGCGTACCCAGATATAAGATATCTTTATGACGGATGATAGCCTGAACTATTTCCGACCGTTTCGTATGGTCGGACGGGTCGATAGTGAAATGTTTGAATTCTTTTTTATCAATCGAGTAACTGCAAAGTCCGCCGAGATGAGTCCCAATCCATACTGTACTGGATGTATCATCATAATATAAGGTCTTGATATTATTGTGGGATATTGTATTGTTCTCTTTCGTATAGTATGTATATGAATCTGTCTCGGGTAGATAGGATACCAACCCGTCTCCTTCTGTACTGATCCATAGCCGTCCTGTCTTGTCTTCTATAATCTTGCTGATTACGGGTCCGATACCGGCGTGCCCCAGTTTCAGATTATTATATTCAAAGATGTCAGTATGCGGATTGTAGTAATCCAAGCCTCCATAGTAGGTACCGAACCACATTGTGCCTTGATCGTCTTTCATAATAATCCAGACAGAGAGGTTGCTTAGTCCCGCACTACCCTCTTTTTCCAGACCATAAAAACTGATATCACCTGTTTGCGAGTTGATAACATTCAATCCTAACATGGTTCCTATCCAGATATTTCCGTTATTATCTTCACATACTGTTCTTACATAATTGCTGGCTAAGGTAGGTTCCGTGTATTGGATAACGTCGCCCGATGGATTTAGTTTGAATAATCCTTCATTCAGGGTGCTCACCCAGATGTTGTTCCGGCTATCTTCGTTTATCGATATAATTTCACTGCGGGTAGTCAGTACTTTCTGTTGCCTGCCTGATAGATCAATAGTAAATACCCCGTCATGTTTGGTGCCGATATATAATAATTTGCCGGACGTTTCTTTCAGCGATGAGATGCTTAGGTTGTTGCCATCAATTTTGTATTTGGCCTGGCATATACCTTCTTTATAATTATAGACACTATCCAATAAACCGATCCATAATGAGTTGGTACCATAATTGAAGGCAATGGACGGCAATATCTGTGTGTTTGGCTGGCTGAATATGATACGGCTTTCCTCTTTTATCAGGTCATATTCAATGATGCTGTAATCCGTATTGACATATAGGTGCCCTTTCTTGTCTCCACAGATTGTCGGAACAAGGTTGGACTGTATCCAGTTGTTTATTCCCATGAAGTTGACTGACTCAATATAATTTCCATTATATTTCTTCACACCGTCTTTAGTTCCAATCCATAAGATACCCGATTCATCCTGATAAAGTCCGTTAATCGTAATTTGGGGAAACATGGAATTGAGTGATAAATGCTGGAAGTTTACCGTCTCGAATCCAGTGATGGATGAGACGCATGAAACCAGCATAAATATAATAGCGACTAGTCTGTTATGTTCAGGCATATATTAAAAGCGTTAATTAAGTTTCTATTGTTTCCAAAACTTCTTATATTTAGTTTTGGTATTAATCTTAGGGATTCATATAATGGGGGACTATTATTATATATCTTATATCTGATAGCAGGTTCGATAATCACAAATGTATCGTTATTTTTTGAGATAATGAAACAAAAAACGGTTTGTAATAGGGATGTGAACAAAATTATGGAACCTTTGGAACTTTTTTATCCAATGCTGCTTCCCGTAATCTCCTACTTTTGCTCTTGCTATCGGGAGAAAACCTTTGCATGGATCTTTAAATTTTTAATATATCTCAAATTATAAGCAAAGAAAATATGAAAAATTATGTGGCGATATGTCTGCTCTCATTGATGGTATCAGGATGTACGAAAACCTTGGAACCTTCTATGGAACGCATGGTCGATGATGCCCTGAACCGGGCGGTAGAACAATATAAGTATATGTACTCTGTCATGGATTCTATTCCGGAGATGTTACCCCGTTCGATAGATAAGAATGGCGCGCTTGAAACCTCGGATTCTTATTTCTGGACGAGTGGCTTTTATCCCGGGACTCTTTGGTATTTGTATGAATATACCGGAGATGAGCAGCTCAAGGAGATGGCTTCCAAGATGAGTGATAGAGTCGAGATCCAGAAGTATAATAAAGATAATCATGATGTCGGTTTTATGATAAACTGTTCTTTCGGAAATAAATACCGGCTATTGGGCGATACTTCCTGCCGGGATATAATCACTACTACAGCCCGGTCATTATCTACGCGTTACCGTTCTGCTGTAGGATGCACACGTTCATGGAGTCATCCGGGCACTTTGCATTGGCAGTTTCCTGTAATCATTGACAATATGATGAACCTTGAATTACTTTGTCGGGCAACGGAGTTCTCTGGTGATAAACGTTTCTATGATATGGCAATTTCTCATGCTGATAAAACAATGGAGAATCATTTCAGACCGGATTATAGTTGTTATCACGTGGTGAATTATGATACAATTAGCGGCCATGCACTTCAGAAATGTACATGGCAAGGGTATAGTGACGAATCGGTATGGAGCAGGGGACAGTCTTGGGCATTGTATGGATATACTATGATGTATCGGGAAACGAAACAACCACGTTATCTGGAACAGGCAAAGCATATTGCCAGCTTCCTTCTTAATCATCCGAAGATGCCTCAGGATAAGATTCCTTATTGGGACTTTGACGATCCAAAAGTTCCGGATGCCTTGAGAGATGCTTCAGCTGCTGCCATTATGGCTTCTGCTTTACTGGAATTGTCGGGTTATGTAGACAAGGTAACCGGACAAGGATATATCACTGTTGCCGAAACACAGCTTAGAACATTGGCTTCGGATGAGTATCTGGCAAAGCCGGGAGAAAACTGCAATTTCATACTTAAACACAGCGTAGGCTTTTTACCACAGAATAGCGAAGTGGATGTCCCCCTGACTTATGCAGATTATTATTTTGTAGAAGCATTAATGAGGTATAGAGCTATGCACTTGAAAGAATAGAGTTACTAACTAAAATCATTACTATATGAAAAACAAGTTGATGAAGGTATCGTTGTTACTGTTTTTGATGGCTCTCATCGCAGGCAAGTCACTTTCTCAAAACCAACCGGTTAGAATTAAAGCGGAACATCCCCGCCTGATTCTGTCGAGTACGGACATTGAGTTGATGCGGGGAAATGCTCTTTCGGGCATTGAGCCTTGGAAAACAGCTTGGAAAAAACTGGAAAGTGAGATAGACGGTTATGCAGATGAGAAATGGAAACCGAATGTATATCGGGGAGATGCCAGTATGTCTTTCTATAAAGCCGCCATACGTGACGGGTCGGCTGCAAGAGATTTGGCAATAGGCTATCAGATCACTAAAGATAAACGTTATGCGCACAAAGCCATTGAAATAATCAATGAATGGTCTTCTCCTAAAAATGCTCCGGGCACTTATTTCGATCCGGATAAATTCTATCCTAATACCGGTATGTTGGTTTCACGTGGCGTATTTGCATTCCTTTATGCCTATGATTTGCTTTGCGCGGATAACTTGATAGGAAAAAGTAAGCAGAAACAATTTGAGGCATGGCTCCGGATATTGCTTCCTCATATAGAAGAAGGCGTGAAACGCTGGGTGGAGAATGACTACTTTGGAAAACAATATTTTCAGAATCATATAGTTGCAGAAGTTGTGGGGTTGATGTCTATTGGCATTATTTTACGTGATAATGAGTTGGTGAATTATGTATATGACGGAGAAACAAATCCACATAATATAAAGAAGGTAATTGAGGGTATCATTTTGATGAAAGGACAACCGCCTTACTGTGGTGAGCCCGGCTCATGGCCAACACAGGATGGAGAGATTATGGATCGTTACAGACATTTTGCATTGACTCATTACGGACAGACTACAAAGCCGAACAGAGCCTTACAGTATGCGGGATTGTCGACTAATTTGCTAATGATAGCAGCAGAGATGGGACGTTTGAACGGTCTGGATCTTCATCATTATGTAGCTCCTACCGGTGAGAGTATTAAATTACCTTTGCTCTTCTATGCTGATTTTTATATCACTAAAGATGCTTCTATTAAGGGAGGATTTTATACAGGTGAAGACTCTTGGATTAACTACAACGATCAATCAGTATTTACATTGTGGGAGGTAGGGCATGTCCGTTATCCGGAGGAGAAAATCTTTAATGAGGTTTTGCGTACCAATGATCGTACAGCTCATAACCTGCATTTGTTAGGTCCGGTGATTCTGACTCACGGACGCTGTATTGAATAAAATAATCTTTAATAATTAATATCTATGAAACAGAGAAACATCAGTAAAGGAATATATTCATTATATGTGATTATGTTCATGCTCATGATCCCGATAGGAGATCTGTGGGCGCAAGATCCGTTAAACATAAGCGGTAAAGTCGTAGATGTGAACAATGAGCCCCTGATTGGAGCTACCGTTCAGGTAAAAGGGAAGCAAACAGGGACCATTACTAATATAGAGGGGCGGTTTTCTGTCAAGGTTCAGGCAAAAGATATACTTGTCATCTCTTATATGGGATATACTTCTCAGGAAATGATTGCATCAAAGGCTAATGGAGCGACTATCACTTTGGTTGAGGATGGGAAAACATTGGAAGAAGTGGTGGTAGTAGGATACGCTACCCAGAAAAAAGTGAATTTGACAGGCTCGGTATCTACGGTGAACCTGACTGAACAGGCTGAAAGCCGCCCGATGACCAGTCTTTCAACTGGATTGGCAGGATTAAGTTCGGGACTGTATGTCAATCAGGGATCAGCCCGTCCTAATAACGATGGAGCCACCCTGCTTATCAGGGGACAGGGAACTCTGAATAATTCTTCGCCATTGATTATTATTGATGGAGCAGAAGGAAATATAAATGAGGTTAACCCACAGGATGTAGAATCTGTTTCTGTACTGAAAGATGCGTCATCTTCTGCTATCTATGGTTCAAGAGCCGCCAATGGGGTTATCTTGATAACGACCAAGAAAGGCTCGGAAGGCAAAGCGTCGATTTCCTATAATGGGTATGTTTCTTTCCAGAAACCTTCGAATACAATTGAAACTGTATACAACTATGCCGATTATATGGAGTATTATAACGAAGCGGCTTATAATGTTGACCCGACAGCAATGCCGGTATATTCGGAACGGAAAATAGCGGAATGGAGAGTTCACCCCAATGAACCTTACTTGTATCCGAATACAAAGTGGGAGGATGAAGTTTTTTCAACAGGGGTGTCTACTAATCATAATTTATCATTCTCTGTCGGAAACCAGAAACTGAAAGCATTTGGATCTGTAGCTTATCTGAACAATCCGGGTATTGTGGAGAATTCGGCTTATGAAAGATTTACTGCCCGTTTGAATGTGAATGCCGAACTAAAGCCTTGGATTACAATGGGGATGAATATTAGCGGTCTGAAATCAAATGCCGAGATGGGTTCCAAATACATGAGTTCGCTTTTTAGTAACATCTCCAGCCCCGGTATTGTCTACCGGCATCCGGATGGCAGGTATGGATCTGCCGAGAATCCGGAAGAGAATCAGCAAGTGCAAAGTCCTCTCTATCCTCTGAATATGTATCAAGGAGATATTGAAGTTAATAACTTCACTTCCCGCTTTTGGACGAATATAAAGGTTTTCAAAGGTTTAAATATAGAAGCATCTTACACGTATCGCCGTAATAATTCGCAAGAGGAAGAGACTCCGGTTTATGCTGACCGTTGGAGTTTTCAATCTAACACAATAACCCAGATGGCAGCCGGTAGAACGTTTGTAAGGAATAAGAATTGGACTAATACGCATCACGTAGCTGATGTGGTAGCTCGTTATCAGAAGACATTTTTTGATAAGTTGGATGTAGGTATATTGGCGGGAGCTAGTCAGGAAAAGGATAATGTAAAATGGTTTGAGGCGAAGAGATATGATCTTCTTGCAGATAATTTGTCTGTCATTAATGGTGCTACCGGAGATTCTGAAACAAGTGGGGCTGCAACAGACTGGGTGATGCGTTCTTATTTCGGACGAATAAACCTGTCATGGGCGGACAAATATCTGTTTGAAGGGAATATTCGCTGGGACGGTTCTTCCCGCTTCCATAAGGATCATCGATGGGGGACGTTCCCTTCTTTCTCCTTGGGATGGCGTATGTCGGAAGAGAACTTTATGAAGTCAATTAAATGGCTGGATATGTTGAAGTTGAGGCTCTCATGGGGTGCATTGGGTAATAATGCGGTAGATAATTATGAATACCAGTCTGTGTACAATAAAGATAATTATGTTTTAGGAAACTCTGTTGTGCCGGGATTGGCACAGATACAGCTGGCTAATGCAATGGTTTCATGGGAAACGACCTATGTCACCAATATCGGACTAGACTTCAGTCTTTTTGGTTCAAAGCTGGATGGAACAATAGAACTTTTTAATAAAGATACGCATGATATTCTTATCGATTTACCAGCACCATTGCTTGTTGGTAATGCGTCTATCCCTACTCAAAATGCAGCAAGAGTGCGGAATAGAGGTGTGGAAATGAATCTGAAGTGGAATCATAGGATTGGTAAAGTAAACTATTTTGTGGGTGGTAATTTTACTTTCATAGACAATGAAGTAACCCGGTTTAAAGGAGAGGAAAGGTCGATTTCGGGGACGAACATGATTCAAGAAGGCTATCCTATCAATATTCAATATGTATTGGCGGTAGACCGGATTCTTCAAACGGACGAAGACATGTTGTTTGTTGAAAAGATGATTAAAGACGCACCGCTCGATCCTACCACCGGACAACGTGTTAACCCATTTGCTTCTTATGGAACTCCGAAGAAAGGTGATTTCTTATATAAAGATTTGAATGGTGACGGTGTCATCGACGATAATGATAAATATGCAGTAGGGCATGGACTTGCTCCCCGTTTGACGTATGGCTTCTCATTAGGGGCAGAATGGAATGGGTTCGACTTCTCTTGTTTGTTCCAGGGAAATGCTGGTTTGCAAGTATATTGGCAGGATAAATTTTATATGGGATATATTAATTATGGAGATGTAATCAACAAAGAAATAGCCGAAGGTGCCTGGCGGGAAGGGCGTACAAATGCTACTTATCCCAGATTGCTGACCGGTTTGAATACGTTAAATGCTCAACCGAGTGATTTTTGGGTTCAGAATAAGTCATATTTACGATTAAAGAACGTTCAGATAGGATACAAGATTCCTAAGAAACTTCTTCAAAAGCTGGATATATCCCAACTTCGACTATACACAAGTTTGGAGAATATGTTAACCTTTACTTCCTATAAAGGGATTGATCCGGAGATAAGTGGTACAACTTATCCGACGATGAAGCAGATAACGGTAGGTGTAAATGTAGTCTTTTAAAAAATACGATTATGAAAACAGTCAATTATATTATGGTAGCGGTTGTAGTGACACTGGGATTCAGCGGTTGTTATGATCTGGATGTGGCTCCGTATGATAAGGTCGCTCAAAATAACTATTGGAAAACGGAAGCCGATGCCAAATCGGGAGTTATGGGGGTATATGCCCAACTGAAAGATTACGGTGCTTATGGTTATATGCCTCTTTTCGACACTTACTCGGATATAGGTCACGGACCGGGTGGACCTGTTGAACAGGGTACATATAACGGTGCATATGATTTCCTGGTGCAAAACTGGCAAGACACTTATGATGGTGTGCAGCGTGCCAATACCGTTATTAAGAATGTATCAAGCATGTCAATTGACGATCAGGTGAAAAATAATGTCTTGGGAGAAGCTCATTTTCTGCGGGCTTTGTATTATTTTCATTTAGCTGATTTTTTTGGCGGAGTGCCTATCTATGATGAGAGTTGGGAAGTTTCCGAATCTTTCAATGAAATGTTATTGCCTCGTAATTCAAGAGAGGAGGTTTGGAATTTCATTATTAAAGATCTGACTTTTGCAATTGCAAACCTTCCTCTCAAATGGGCGGTATCCGATTATGGAAGGGCGACAAAGGGAGCGGCTTATGCATTACGTGGAAAGGCGCATCTGTATACAAAGAATTGGTCTGAAGCGATTGCTGATTTTGAGGAAATTGTATATAACAAAACTAATCAGTATGGTTATCAATTGTATCCCGATTATCTGACTTTGTTCACTTCGGCAGGACCGGTTCCTAATGATAATGAAACGGTATTTGCCATTCAAAATAAGGGTACTACTGACAATTTGTATGGTATGCCGCTTTGTACTTTGTATGGAACACGCGGCTCTTATGGTGGTGGCCGTGCTACTTGTATGCCGTCGGTAACTTTAGCGGATATGTATGAAGAGAAGGATGGACAGAAGTTTAACTGGAATAATTATATTCCCGGATATAATGAAAGTGATGCTGTGAAGAAAAAAGCGTTTCAGGCAACCTTGAATTCGACCAAACAGAAATTGGAAGCAATCCCTGATACCACTTTATTAGGTGAGATTTACAGAGGGAGAGATCCGAGAATGATGCAATCATTGATTGTTCCTTACTCTTATTATAATGGCTATATAGTGGGAACAGGGGCTAAAAAGCAATTGTATGCGATTGCGGCAGGTACTACGGTGGCCAATGGTTTTATTCAGAATGACAGAGGATGGAATGTGTATTTTTACCGGAAGTTTGTTCCGATTGAAGATATGGGTGGTGCCATCACCAATCGTAATCACACTCCTATCAACTTCCCTATCATTCGTTTTGCAGATGTGTTATTGATGCTGGCTGAAGCTTATAATGAAGATAACCAATTGGACAAGGCTGTCGCTGAACTGAATAAGGTAAGAAAAAGACAGTCAACGAGTATGCCGGCATTAAATAGTGGACCGGTCTGGTTACAGGTTTCAGATAAAGAGGATATGTTCGAACGTATTATGCACGAGCGGGCTGTGGAACTTGTTGGTGAAGGACACCGTTTTAGTGATTTAAGACGTTGGGGGGTGGCTGTGCAATATCTGAATAATCGTCAGGAGAAAGACTTTACCGGAGAGATTCGCTTTACCCGTAAGTTTACGGAAAGAGATTATCTATGGCCGATCCCAAGTGAAGAAATTCAGCGGAATCCGGCTCTGAAACCTAATAATCCGGGATGGTAACTTGTCTGTTTTTTGTATGTACTTAGTAAACAAATGGAGGTGAACAATGAAAAGAGAAGCTTTTAAAATGTATCTGAAACCCGGTTTTGAAAAAGAATATCAAAAGCGGCATAGCGAAATATGGCCTGAATTGGTAAAGCTTTTGAAGGCGAACGGAGTGTCCGATTATTCTATATTCTGGGATAAGGAAACGAATGTGTTGTATGCTGTGCAGAAGAATGATGGTGCAGGCTCGCAAGATATGGGCGATAATGAAATCGTGAAAAAATGGTGGGACTATATGGCAGATATCATGGCAGTTAATCCGGATAATTCACCTGTCAGTATTCCATTGGAAGAAGTTTTTTATATGGAATAAGAACATTAACTATTAAACGAAATTAATATGAAATTAGAATATAAACATTCGATCATCCTGACTTTGCTGTTGTTAGCACAGATGCTTATGGCGTGTAATGATAATGCGAAGAATACGGAAATAGCTTTAGTTTCAGATGATGCTGTTAATATTGGATATGGTGGCGGGGAAGAACTGATTAAGTTCATTTGCTACGATAACTGGACAATTTCATCAGATGTGTCGTGGATAACATTTGGGGGGCCGACAGAGGGTAGCGGCAATGCAATCATAAAGATTCATATAGAGAAAAATACATCTGGAGGGGATCGTACAGGAAAGCTCTCTATTACTTGTGGAGGTAACATAAAGATAATAGAGATCAGGCAATCTGTAAAAACGATTGATATAGAATATAAACACCCTTCTATCCTTTATACCAAAGAGGAATTGTTGAATATAAAACAAATGGTTGAAGGCAACAGTTCGGCAAGTATAACAACGACTTACAACAATCTGATGAAGCGCTGTAATAATGCACTGACTTATACGGCGGCTCCTTATACGGGACAAGATCCTACAAAGTTTATTGAAGAGAGTTATGTTCCCGGATCAAACTCCCGCGATCTGGCTTTGGCATACTGGTTTACAGGAGATAAAAAATATGCCCAGAAATCAATTGAAATAATAGAGGTTTGGGCGAAAGCGTGTAAAGACATTAGTTATGTGGCTGATGCGGGTAGTGCGATGTATCTTACCAGAGGTATGTATCCAATGGTTTGTGCTTATGACATGCTGATTTCGGAGAATATCATGAGTGATGAGACAAAGAAGAATATAACAGATTGGTTTCAGGTGTTATATAGGGAAGGGATGATTAGTATCAATTTGTGGGAAGATAACGATTACTTTAATAAGCAATATTATCAGAATCATCTTGTAGCCCATTCAATGGGAATACTGATGCTTGGACTGGCTACAGATAATGATGAATTGGTTCAGTTTGCTATCGATTCTCCTGCAAATCCAAGGGATGTAAAAGAGTTGTTAAGCGGCTGTATATTGATGGATGGCGATACTCCGTGTTCAAGAGAAAAAGCTGGTTCGGCTCCTCCTGTGAAGGGAGAAATTTATGACCGTTACCGTCACGACACAGGACCATTAAAAGGATTACAATATACGCATCTCACACTCACATTATTGTCTACAACTGCTCGTATGTGTTATAATAATGGGTTGGATTTGTTTGCATATACAGCTCCGACCGGAGAGAATTTACGTTACTGTTTTGAGTATTACAGTGATTTCTACCGGTCTATGGATTCATGTATAAAGTCAGGATATTATTGTGGTGAAACGGAACGTATGACAAAAGCCGGTGATAATCCGGGTATGTATGAAATGGGGTTGCGATATTATCCGGATAGTGAACCCATCAGGCAATTGATAAATTCGGGTACATTCAACAGAGAGTCGTCATATATGGACTTATTGGGATATACCCGGCTTCTTTCAGCAGAAATTAACGAATAATTCAAAAGTGATAGATTATGAGAAAATATATTTCAGACCATTGGATAAAGTCATTTATGATAATGATAGGTATCGGGCTGTTCGGAGTGTCTGCCGGAGTTTTGCAATCATGTGACGATGATGATGAAATACAGAACAAACCGACTCTTTATATCGTAACGGAAGATATTGAAGCTCTTAGTACTTATGGGGGAACTATACCGGTAGAATTCCTTTGTAACTTGGACTGGCAGGTATCAACAGATGCCACTTGGATCACTTTGGACACTAAGGCGGGCAGTCAGAGTGCTACCATAAATGCAAAGGTTACTAAAAATGATGAGGGGGCGGATAGAATTGGTGTGATTAAGATAGTGGCTGGTGAGTTGGAAAAAAGATTGAATATCCATCAGAAATACAGAGATACTTCTACGCCACAGTTAAACATCACTACCAAAAGTCCTATCAAACTGGATTTTGAGGGTGGAAGGAACTCAATATCTTTCGTTTGTAATGTCGATTGGGAGGCTTCAACCGATGTAGAGTGGATTAGTTTTACCAGTGAAACTTCGGGCTTGGAGGATGGAACCTTGAATTTTGTAGTGGAAAAGAATGGGGATGATGTGATCCGGGAAGGAAAGGTTACTATTACTGCTCAGGGTATCACTAAAAGTGTAGATATTGTTCAGCAAACTGAAGCAATGGGGGGAGTGAACTTATTGGATACTCCTGAAGAAGATTACAGCTTTGAGAGAATTACTACCAACAAATATTGGCCGGCTCTTGGAGAATGGGGCGGATCGGACAGTCAGGGGATTGGTAAATTTGGAGCAAGTGCCACTGCCGTCCGGGTTGCTGCAAACTCGCCTATACCTCACACCGGATCATCTTATTTATTTGTACGTATGCGTGAAAACGAAACGGGCAGTTCTTTAGACTGGTTATGGAGAAAGGTGAAAGGATTAACTCCGGGTAAGTCTTATACATTCTCTTTCTGGTTTAAGACTCCTTCAGCGGCGGAAATGCCTCAAACCGGAAATATCAGGCTTGGTGCGGTGATCAATGAAACAGACATACCGACATTATCTAATCCATTGGCTCCGGAAGTTACTTTTGGATTTGTTGCGGCTTCCGATGGAGTTTTAAGCAGTTCTGATGAGCATAAGAAAGTTTCTTATACTTTCACTATGCCTGCCGATAAGACAGATGTATATATTGTTTGGAGAAGAAATGGACATCAACAGCCGTTCCTTGACGATATGAGTTTGGTAATGAATTAACGGATATGAACGAATCTTGGCCCAGGATACAATTTTAATGTAGACCTGGGCTAAACTTTATATGAACAATATGAAAAAGCTTCTAAGTATTTTGATTTTATGCTTCTGTTTTTCATCTTTTATACAGGGAAAGGTTAAATTACCTGCTATGATGGGAGATCACATGATACTCCAGCAAAATAGTAGTGTTAAGCTGTGGGGATGGGCAGATAATAAGAAAGTTACTGTTACTACCTCCTGGAATAATCAGACTTATCAGGTATTAACGGATAAGAACGGAGCTTGGTTGGTAAAGGTGGATACTCCTGGGGCAAGTTATACGCCTTATTCCATCACAATTAGTGATGGAGAGGATGTTATCCTTTCAGACATATTGATAGGGGAGGTTTGGATTTGTTCCGGTCAATCTAATATGGATATGCGTATGATGGGAAATACGGGACAACCTATTGATCGTTCATTGGAGACGATTCTGCATGCTGGTAATTATCGTAACCGTATCCGCTTCATTGCTGTTTCGAGAACGAAAGATGCACAGCAACGGATTGATTTTGAAGGGAGAAAATGGGAGGTATCGGCACCGGAAGCGGTCATGACTTGTAGTGCGGTTGCTTATTTCTTTGCAAAACAAGTCACAGAAGTGCTCGATATTCCGGTAGGGCTGGTCATTAGTAGCTGGGGAGGTTCACGGATAGAATCATGGATGAATGAGAAAACATTAGCTTCTATTGATGGAGTAGATATAGAGGCTGCCAGAAGTTCGAAATTAAAAATGCATCATCGCTTGGGGTGTATGTACGATACAATGTTGTGGCCTGTGAGGAACTTTACCGCACGTGGTTTCCTTTGGTATCAAGGAGAGTCGAATATCTTTAACTATTACTGTTATGCTCCTATGATGACTGCTATGGTTCAGTTATGGAGAGAGGTTTGGGAAGCACCGAATATGCCTTTTTATTATGTTCAGATTGCTCCTCATAAGTATAAAGATAGTCAGGATACGGATGCGGCTTTATTAAGAGAAGCGCAGATAAAAGCTCTTGAAATAATACCCAACTCCGGCATGGTTTCTACTGCCGACATTGGTGATGAGTTTTGTATTCATCCTCCTCAAAAAGATGTAGTAGGACTTCGTTTGGCTACTCTGGCTTTAACTAAGACATATAACATTTGTGGACTTCCATCTACCGGGCCAACGATGACGAAAGTCAATTACTCAGAAGGTAAGGCAATTGTCACTTTTGATAATGCTTCTGCCGGATTGACACCAGCATTCTGTAACCTGAAAGGATTTGAGATTGCAGGGGCTGATAAGAAATTTTATCCGGCTCAAGCACAAATTATAGACCGTACACCCACAGTGAGAGTTTGGAGTGAACAAGTAGAACAACCGATAGCTGTGCGGTATGCTTTTCGTAACTATGTAGGAAATATTTCATTGCGTAATACTTTTGGATTAGCTGCATTCCCTTTTCGAACGGATGCGTGGGATGATGTGAAATAAACAAGATGTTTTATTCAGGATAATTGATCATACTTTCTTTATAATAATCTCATAATAAATTAAGTATGATATTATCCTGAATATAATCATTATATAGTTCTTTGTTCTTTATTAAACCTTAATATTGCATTTACTACTCGGAAATTAAGTTGGAACCCATGTTGAATAAGATGAGCATCTCAAAATATATATCATTAGAAGTGGTGTCAGCGAGCGATAGCAATGGTGATTCAGATTCAGATAGTGGTGGGAATCCGGGTGGCAATAGCGGAAGGGAAGCTCCTGATCCGGCAGCTTAATTGAAAGAGTGGATGTTGTGTTACAACAAAACATAGGGTATTTTACCGAGGATACCCTATGTTTTTGTTGTTGAAAATGGAAGCTAGTTTATTTGTATAAATGATATAATAGTACTATTATTAGATTCATTGATTGTATTCTCACTAAATATGCCTTTATCAATTTTTGCAGCAACCAATTCACCAGTAGAAAATTTTCGAGCTCTAAAATGTACTATATCATCAGATTGCACATATATCTTCGAGTATATTATGTTTGGATAATCATAAAAAATGTAATTCCCGGCTCCATTAAATATCATTTCTTTTGTTCCATTTGTTAGATTAAGGCGGAAAATATCACCATCTTTTTCCCAATAAAGATAATTTTCAGTACAATGTATATCATAAATTGTATAAGAATTAACCGCACAAGTATAATCAATAATATTGTTTGGACTTTTTATTACTAATACTTTCTCTTTATTGAATGCAACAGTCATATTATCTTTTCTTAGTATTGAAAAATAAATATCATTCGGTGTATTGGGGTCGTATATAATATTATGGGTTATGACTTGAGTTTCAGGGTTAATTAATGTTTGTTTAAGTTTTCCATCTTCAAAATAAAGTAAACCGCCATTTTCATATTTCTTTAAAGTAAATCCTGAAGGCATATTATCTCTATCGCCAATAACTTTTGTTCCATCAGGTAAGATGCATAGTAAGTGGTCAGTACTTTCCACTCGACAATATACAGTTCCGTTATAATCTACATCATATTGATTGACAATATAGTTATCCGATATTCTGTTTGCTATAATTTTGTTATTGATATTACCTTGAATTTTATAAATGGGACGATTGTTGTTTTCATTGATTGTTGCATATATGTATTGGAATTTGTCATAGGGAGGAATATAATACTCATGATCATATTGTCCCCAAAATGATTCTGGAATTTCAAATACTGCTCCATCGGTCTTTCTTATATAGTATTCGTATTGACCTTCTGATGTTTCGAAGTTGAAAGCGATTAAATTATCATTAGCAGGAAATATTTTGCTGTTGAAAAACTCAATGTTATTTCCGTTTTCATCTTGTACTTTAATTTTTGAGCTTGTTCCATCTGCAAGTATTTTATATAAAGCATATGAACTGTTTGTTCCTAAATCTCTAGTTTGTATTATGCTAATATTGTTAACTGTAGTATATAAAGCTTTAGCACCTGATATGTCTAAATGTGTGACTTTCCCTATAGTTATAGTTGGGTTGATTGATTCACTTTTTTCTTTTTCACAACCATATAAAATAGTGATAATTAATGTTGCTAATAAAATTCTTTTCATATCTTTTTGTGTTGAGTTTTTGACAAATGTAATTCAAAAAAGATTAGATTGTTAGGTTTTATAGATATTTCTCATTTTTAATCTAAAAATCAACTAAAGGCTGATACAATGAAAGATTGACTTGCCTATGTTTTAAGATGATTTCTTTGCTGTTTTGCCTATGTTCTTAAAATAAAAGGTGCTGATATACATATCTAAACTGGAAATCCTTCCGTCCTCGGAGGGATTTCTTTTTAATTATACGTGTCTGTAAATTTGTCCGCGGATTTTATTTATCAGATATAACTTATTAGTTGCCAAGTATTAATATCTGAATTTTTCTTTCGTTTTATATGGATAATGTGTATATTCGCACAAAACTCATATCAAAAATGTGTAAATTATCACATTTCTGATATTAAAAATGTGATTTGTTATGTTTGAAAGAGATATTATCAGGCAATTGTCGGCATGGAAAATGGACGTGAATAGGAAGCCACTTGTTATTCATGGGGCTCGTCAAGTAGGAAAGACATGGGCTTTGAAGTATTTCGGGAAGGTATATTTTGAGGATGTCGCCTATTTTAGTTTGGATAAAGATGAAAGCGGGCTTTGCGATATCTTTAAAACGACTAAAGATCCTAGGCGGATTATTCAGCAATTGTCTTTCTTGCATGGGAAGAAAATCAATCCTCAAACGACTTTACTCATATTGGATGAGATTCAGGAGTGTAATGAAGCACTAAACGCACTGAAATATTTTTGTGAGGAAGCTCCCGAATATGCGGTAGCTTGCGCAGGTTCTTTATTAGGTATTTATTTGAATCATATTGGCAATTCCTTTCCGGTGGGAAAGGTGAATCATTTGTCTATGTATCCGCTTACTTTTACGGAATTTCTGAAGACAAAAGACCCGAATATGTATGAGTATCTGTGTTCTATTAAAGAAATAGCTCCTCTTCCTCAAATATTTTTCGATAAGTTGCGTGAATCATTTGTTGCCTATTCCATTTGTGGCGGTATGCCCGAACCTGCTACTCTAATGATTGACTTCAATGATATGGAAAAGGTGGATTCGGCACTTCGGGATATCTTGAATGACTATGCATTGGATTTTGTAAAACATACTACGTCGGCATTGGCTCCCCGCATTAATTATGTATGGAATTCCTTGCCTTCACAATTGGCGAAGGAAAATCGTAAGTTTGTTTATCAGTTGGTGCGTCCCGGCGCCCGTGCTCGTGAGTATGAAGATGCTATTTTGTGGCTGGAGCAGGCAGGACTTATCAATAAGGTCGTATTGAGCAAGTCACCCAAATTACCATTGAAAGCGTATGATGATTTGAGTACATTTAAACTTTACGCATTAGATGTAGGACTGTTGAGGCAGTTGTCGGAGCTGGACGCAAGTGTTTTGCTTCTGTCTACTCCCGGCTATATGGAATATAAGGGAGCTTTGGCAGAGAATTATGTGTTGCAGAGTCTTACGGCACAGTTCCAGGCATCTTTTCGGTATTGGACTTCCGGCAATAAGGCTGAAGTAGATTTTCTGCTTCAATACGACAATCATATTTATCCGATAGAAGTGAAAGCAGACCAGAATGTAACAGGTAAAAGTCTGATTCAGTATGAGAAGCTTTTCCAACCCGTTTACCGGATTCGGTATTCAATGCTGAATTTGAAACAAGATGGTAATTTGATTAATATCCCCCTGTTTTTGGCAGATAAGACAAAAGAGCTATTGAAGGATAAAAGTTAAAAGAGTCTTCTGAAGGAATTAGTAACCTTCTTAAAAAACGATGATTCTTAAAAAAGGAATATTTAATCATTGGAAGAAGGACGTGAATTACAGTTTGGTAAAGAAAAGTAGGAAAATGTCCTGCATTTGTAATTACACGATTCTCCCTTTCTGCTGTTTCGAAAATATGCCTATCAAGCTGCGATAGATTTTTATGTATTTTTGTTATTTGGAGAACAGATGCCCGAATAACTAATCATTTTATTGTTTTTTCCTTTCCGATATATTATGGTAAACTAGAGATAAAAATGTTTCTTAATAGTCCATTTTTATCTTCTTCACCGAGGAGCGATAGCTTCCCCGGTGAGGAACAAGTCGATGCACACCGAGGAACACTTCGTTGGTTTTAAAGCAATGAGCGGTTTCTGAATAGAGAAAGATGCATATCCTGTTTGCTTTCATGCAATATTAGGCATCTTTTTGTATGCTCATGCATTTATTTATGCAGTTTATTTTCCGGTTCGTTATTTTCTAATTGGCCATTTCCTTGTATAATATTAAAAATAGAACATTGAAAGTATATATTATCAAGTGTATAATTATTTAAAAGACGCTTATTGATGGAAGGGCGTTCGGTGCTGAATGTTCGGCTAAAGACGGTGGGTGCTTATAATGTAGTATGGATGAAATGCAATTATATAAACAATATCAATAAGTGATTTTTCATTTTGAAGTGGCAGATTGAATAGCGTTTGTTCAAGTTGGAAGAACTTTCCTTTTTAATCAATAGTTAGTGCTTCAGGTAATACAACTTTCTTTTCTTAGTCTTTTTTGCTTATGTTTTTGGAATAAGGTCTTATCTTTGTTCCCGTCTGAAGAAAAGAACGAACTGTTTAGGCTGATAGTTAATATAATATTGAACCATTGAAAATAAATAAAGTCATGAAAAAGATTTGCCTTCTTCTCTTTTTGCTTTGTGCTTGCATTGCTCAAGCACAAAATGCTTATCGCACAAACAAAGATATATCTTATGTCTCTGGCTCCGAAACGGACACCTATCGTCTGGAACGTTGTAAACTGGATATTTATTATCCTGAAAACAAGAAGGATTTCTCAACTATTGTCTGGTTTCACGGTGGTGGTATGGAAGGTGGAAATAAATTTATTCCCAAAGAATTGAGAGAACAAGGGTTTGCAGTAGTGGCGGTGAATTACCGTTTGAGTCCGAAAGTAAAGAATCCGGCTTACATCGAAGATGCGGCTGAAGCTGTGGCATGGGTTTTCAAGAATATTGAGAAGTATGGCGGTCGTAAGGATCATATTTTTGTTTCTGGTCATTCTGCGGGAGGTTATCTTTCGTTGATTCTGGCAATGGATAAAAAATACATGGCAGCATACGGAGCAGATGCCGATAGTGTAGCTGCTTATCTTCCGGTGAGTGGTCAGACGGTGACACATTTCACTATTCGTAAGGAACGCGGTTTGCCTGACGGTATTCCGGTGGTTGATGAGTATGCTCCGGTAAATAAGGCTCGTAAGGAAACAGCTCCTCTCGTGTTGATTACGGGGGACAAGCATCTGGAGATGGCGGCAAGATATGAAGAAAATGCGCTGCTGGAAGCTGTCTTGAAAAGTATAGGTAACAAGAAGGTGACTTTGTATGAAATGCAAGGATTCGATCATGGTCAGGTACTCGGCCCGGCATGTTATCTGATTGCAGATTATGTGAAGAGATTCAAATAATGTAGTTATAAATAAGAATAGATTGGAAGATGAAAACACGCAGTGATGCTTTTCAGTTTGGGAAAGAATTGGATTGGGAGAAACCGGCTCCGGGAATCCGCCGCCAGATAATGGGGTATGACGGGCAACTGATGATGGTGAAAGTGGAATTTGAGAAAGGTGCCGTCGGCTCTATGCACCAACATTATCATAGCCAGGCTACTTATGTTGCAAGCGGTAAGTTTGAATTGACCATTGGAGATCGGAAAGAAATTCTTTCTACAGGTGACGGTTATTATGTGGAACCTGACCAACCTCATGGATGTGTTTGCCTGGAAGCAGGTGTATTGATTGATACATTCAGCCCTATGAGAGCTGATTTCTTAATATAATATCTGGTAGGAAGTCAGATATATGTGGTATGAATTTACCACATATATGGTATTTACCCTGAACAGAATCCGCACTATCTTTGTCATATATTAAAACAAGAGAAATTTAAAACAGATATATATGGAAAAGATAGCAAGAAAATTGACGGATTTGGTAGGTAACACTCCGTTATTGGAACTTAGTAACTATAATACAAGTAACGACCTGAAAGCTCGTCTGATTGTAAAGATTGAATCTTTCAATCCCGCAGGAAGCGTGAAGGACCGCATAGCATTGGCTATGATTGAGGATGCAGAAACGAAAGGAATTTTGCATCCCGGAGCAACTATCATTGAACCGACCAGTGGGAATACCGGTGTGGGATTGGCTTTTGTTTCAGCTGCTAAAGGCTATAAACTGATTCTGACGATGCCCGATACCATGAGTATCGAACGGCGTAATCTTCTGAAAGCTTTAGGGGCGGAATTAGTATTGACTCCTGGTGCGGATGGCATGAAAGGAGCCATTGCCAAAGCTGAAGAACTGAAGGCGGTCACTCCGGGAGCTGTCATTTTACAACAATTTGAGAATCCTGCTAACCCCGCCATGCATTTACGAACTACTGGTCTGGAAATATGGAGAGATACCGAGGGGAAAGTCGATATCTTTGTGGCCGGAGTAGGTACTGGCGGGACGGTTAGCGGTGTAGGTGAAGCGCTGAAGATGCGTGATCCGAGTATAAAGATCGTGGCAGTAGAACCTTCTGATTCTCCGGTACTCTCGGGAGGTAAACCAGGTCCGCATAAGATTCAGGGAATCGGTGCAGGGTTTGTTCCTAAAACGTACAAGGCTTCTATCGTAGATGAGATTATTCAGGTGCAGAATGACGATGCCATTCGTACGAGTCGTGAATTAGCCAAACAGGAAGGTTTGTTGGTAGGCATATCTTCAGGCGCAGCCGTATATGCTGCTACGGAACTGGCGAAGCGACCGGAAAATGCCGGGAAAATGATTGTTGCATTATTACCCGATACAGGCGAACGTTATTTATCTACCATTTTGTATGCTTTTGAGGAATATCCTTTGTAATAATACCGCTTTCCTTCAGATAAAAACAACCGCTCCTTTGGGCTCAAACGATTGTCTTTTTGTTGTAGACATACGGTCGTTTGGATCAAGAGGAGCGGTTGTTTAAATTTGGTTGAACAGCCGTTTGAGACTGTTCAACTGGTTAGATGATAATTTGAGTTCACCGCAAAGTAACGCAGTGTCTCATAGAGTTATTGTCGGGAGTGTATACATTAATAATGCACATTTACTTATAAATACCTACTTATAAATGCCTACTTATAGGTAATAGTCAATACTTGATTTCCGCATTGCATACGGAAATCCCCTTGTTCCAGTACCCATTGCCCGTCGGAATTGACAAAAGCCAAGTCGCTGCCTTTGATGGATAGAGTGATAGTCTGGGTTTCGCCCGGTTGCAGTTCCACCTTTTTGAAGGCTCGTAACCGGCGGTTTTCGGGAGTAAGCGAAGCCACAAGATCACTGCTGAATAGCATGACAACTTCTTTTCCGGCATATTTACCGGTATTGGTTACGTCTATGGAAAAGTGCAAATCATCTCCTGCGGTAAACGAAGATTTGTCCGTTTGGAAGTTGCTGTATTCGAAAGTGGTGTAGCTCAATCCGTATCCGAAAGGCCATTGAACTGAGACTACTGCATTGTAGTCATAAGCTCCTTCCATTTTGTCCATCTCTTCACTCACCCGATAATCGTAGGTAGTCAGTGCTGCTTCGTGTCGCGGATATGTGTAAGGCATCTTGGCACTGGGGTTCACGTCTCCTGCCAGAATGTTCGCCAATGCGTCGCCACCATAGTTTCCGGGTAATAGAATGTCAATAACAGCATCAGCCAATGGCTCTAGGTCGTTGATAATGCGGGGACGACCCTCATTAAGTATCAGGATGATCGGTTTTCCCGTAGCGGCAAGTGCCTTTACCAGTTTGCTTTGGTTGGCAGAGATGGCAAGCTCGGAAAGATTACCGGGTGTTTCGCAATATGAATTTTCACCGATGCAGGCGATAATAATATCCACGTTGCGGGCGGCGGCCACAGCTTTCTCAATTTCCGGTTCATTTTCTTCCATGTAAGCACCTTCGGGTTTGTAGGTTACGCCCTGTTCCAGACGGACATGATCGGCTCCGAATTTGTTGCAGATTGCTTCGTAAATGGTATTATATTTGTCGGCAAATCTATCGGTCAGATGTCCTTGCCACGAATAGCTCCAACCGCCGTTCAAGCAACGCATAGAGTTGGCGTTCGGACCGGTTACCAGTAGCTTTTTCCCTTGAGGAAGCGGAAGAATATTATCTTTATTTTT
Source organism: Bacteroides sp. MSSM.1001136sp1_RTP21357st2_D2_RTP21359_211015 (assembly GCF_040913205.1). NCBI lineage: Bacteria > Pseudomonadati > Bacteroidota > Bacteroidia > Bacteroidales > Bacteroidaceae > Bacteroides > Bacteroides sp. MSSM.1001136sp1_RTP21357st2_D2_RTP21359_211015. Next base: position 292,615 of record NZ_JBDFVF010000002.1, read on the forward strand.
TAGCAATACTTCCGATTCTTCAGCTGCATGAAGTGCGATAAGTGCATGCTCCTTGCTGCCGAAGAGAGGATAATCTTTCAATAAAGTGTTCGGATGATCGAACAGACCCAGACGGAATTTAAGTCTAAGCACCCGGCGGACGGCATCGTCAATACGGTTCATGGGTATTTTCTTCTCTTGCACTAACTCTTTTAGTAGTGTACAATAATTGAGATCATACGGTTCCATAGCCATGTCTATACCTGCATTGATTGCCATTTCGATGGCTTCTTTTTTGTTTGCTGCCACATGTTCGCGGGTATAAAGATTGTTGATGTCCGCCCAGTCGGTGATTAACATTCCGTCCCATCCTAAGTCTTCTTTCAGCCATTGTGTAAGGAGTTCGCGGTCGGCGTGCACAGGCTTTCCGTTGATGGAACCACTGTTGACCATTATAGTCAGTGCACCTGCTTCCACACAAGCCTTGAACGGTGCAAAACATTTTTCACGCAGTTCGGAAACAGATATATAAGCCGGTGTGCGGTCCTTGCCGGTACGTGGCATGCTGTATCCCATGTAATGTTTCACGGAGGTGGCGATTCGGTCGGCGGGAATATGGTTAGGATCATCTCCTTGGAAGCCTCGGACAGCAGTGCTGCCCATAATGGCATTGACTAAACAGTCTTCTCCATAATTTTCCCATACACGCGGCCAACGGGGATCACGTGCCATATCGACAGTGGGGGAGTATGTCCAGGGACAATTGCTAGCCCTTGTTTCATAAGCCGTTACACGTGCCGCTTCGTAGGTCAAATCCGGATTGAAGGCAGCACCCATATTGATATTTTGAGGAAAGAGCGTGCCGCCCAATGTATAGGTAGTACCATGATTCTGATCCAGGCCGTAGATACATGGAATACCAATCTCCGCCATCGACAGTTCTTGTATTCGACCGATAATCTCGTTCCACTTTTCAGGGCTTTGTGCTACCGGGCCGGGAGCATTGAGAAACGAACCTACCTTGTATTCAGCAATCGCTTTGTGGAGTTTTGCCTCGTCCAATTGGAATTCTCCATTTATCGTCTCTCCTAATACATCAATAGCAAGCTCGGTCATTTGCCCTATCTTGGCGTCAAGATCCATCTTTGATAGAAGCTCTTCCACTTGTTGTTCTATTTTAGCGTCTTCAGGAATGGCAGTGGGAACTGCCTGTTTGGAACAGGCAGTCATTGCGATAGATGCGGTCATTAATATAATATTTCTTAGTTTCATTATGATTTGTTTTTAAGTAGCATCGTTTATGTAATCTGTCATTCAGAGGGCTTTAACCCGAAGAATGACAGATACTTATGGTATGAATGATTTTTAAACTTACTTAGGAACATTATTTCACGGTTACCAAATCTACATAATAGCCATGTCCTACACATAAGAATCCGGCTTCAGCTTGAATCTTATTCAACATGTCTTGTGTTAGTATCAGTGTATATTCACCGTTTTCCGTAAATTCCATCTCACCCGCCAAGCCTGTCCAATAGCCTGTGGCAAGCTGCATTTTATGATATTCGGCAGTAGGTTCTATGGAGTAGACTACTTTCAGTGTCGACCCGGCTGTGATACCAGCAAATACATCCATTGGAATCAAACCAAAAGTTTTGTTGGGGTCACCGTCCGGCTTATCCCACGAAACGTAATGGTGTCCTGCCCAAAGCGTTATTTCGGTAGATACGGTCACAGTCTGTTCGGTAGTCGTAATATTATCGTTCAAGAACTGCACAGCCTCTCCGCTACGGGTTTTGCCTGTCAGCGTATAGCTTCCATCAGACAAATCCGGACAAGTCAGCGTAACTTCCGTAGAAGATTGATTGCTGAATTGAGACACCGTCTGTCCGCCGATAGTTAGAGAAGCGATGTTTTCAAGATTGATACCGGAAATGGTCCAGTCCACGTTGGCAGTAGCCCGGTTAGCACCCGAAATGACAAGGGAAGCATTGGTTACTTTCACCATGTCGGCTCCATATTGATTGCCGTCGGCATCTTGCAGAACGATACGGTAATCGCCTTCGCTTACGCCTGTCGGAACGATGTATTCCAGATAGTTCTCGTCTTCCGATTCAACATAAGTAGGATCGGTGATCGTGTTTCCTCCCAAGAGGATGGCTGTTACGTTCTGTAAATTACTGCCATATAAACGGGCAGTCTTACCGGGAGATACAATTCTCTCAAAAGCTACTTCTTTAGATTGAGGGTCATCAGCCAACGGATTGACCACCACTAATCCTTCACGGGAAGTCTTCTTCCCTTTCACAGTTTCCACTTCTATTTTCAAATTATACGTACCGGCTTTCAGACTACGGTTGATTTCTTTGTCGGAGTCGGTACCCGATTCTACTTCCTGTCCATCAATGAACCAGGTTACTGTGGTGTAATCTTTCGGAGTCACGGTCAGCGCGATGGATAAGTTCGCATCCCGGCTGATGTTGGCGAATGTAGCCAATTGCCCGTTCGTTCTGTCAGGGAATACCGGGGCAAGGATATGCGGATCATCATTTTCCGTCACCGTAGCGAACGGTTCTTCCTCGGTGCATGCAGTAAATGTGGAGCCTACAGCGAGTAGGGCAAATAGTGCAATATATATCTTTTTCATAATGGATGATTGTTTAATAGTTAGTTTTCAGTATCCCACCACAGAAGGCTGTGCCAATTGTCTGTTCCTCCCATGCGCTCGATGGCTTCATTGTAGCTCTTTTTATTATAGGAAGATTCCAATACAGGATAGCATAGACGTACCGGAATTTCCGTTCCACCGGTGAGGTATTGTCCGAACCCATATTCTGCCGGTGATTTCAACTTCGGATAACCGGAACGACGCACGTTTGCCCAACATTCGGCAGGATTGGTGAAGTGAAGAATCCAGGCCTGTGTATTGATAGCTTCAAGTTTCTGATTGTCCGTATGTCCGAACGCCCCTTTATCTTGAATGAATGCATCAAACTCTGCATCAGTAGTAGCCGTGCAACCGTAGTTGTCTGTCAGGAAATCCATAGCCGCACGCACTCCTTGTTTGTAAAGATCTTCTGCCAAAGCACTGCCAACGTTCCATTTTTTCACAGTAGCTTCTGCCATCAGGAACTTCACTTCTGCAGAGGTCATCACTACGCCCGGATTGTCGCTTTTTAGGAAATTATTGGCAAGTTTGGGTTCCACTTCACGAGCCATGGTTGCTGTAACAGAAGGGTTGTTAACGGCTAATTCCGCACAAATATCGCTGTCGTATCCTGTAGGCCATGGCTCCCACGAGTAGGCACCCGGGTCGCGCGGACTGAAATCAATCCCTTTTTCAATCATCTCCTGGGTGATGTCGACACGATTGTCGGGACTGGTGGCACTCATCAGCCCGTCATAATAACAACGGGAAATTTTGAATGTACGAGGGTCACCGGAATTGTATAACTGATTAAAGAAAGTGGAGCAGAGGTAACTTGGATTATTAGCGGGGTCGTTGCCGAACAACAACTGTGACAATGAATTTCCGCGATAATCAGAGTAAGCTTCTTGTCCGAAACTAAATGCGATTGTCATGTATTTGATGAGCGCATCGCTTGAGGCGTCCGTTATCACACCCCCATTGGCAGCCAAAGCGTTTTCAAATTCCGTTTGTGCCTTTGTAGGATTGACATTGGAGATTCGCATGGCAAAACGTAGGCGAAGCGAGTTTGCCAGTTGTTGCCATTTAGTTACATCACCGGCATAGATGAGGTCACCTGTCACTTTATCTTTGGTCGGATCGATTTTATTGACGGCATCTTCCAGCTCCAGAAAGAAAGCGTTGTAAATATCTTCCTGTTTGTCATACTTTGGATTGAACTTTCCTTCGAGGAATCCCAGTCCGGCTTCACTGAAAGGAGCGTCTCCGTAAGTGTCGGTGATGATAGACATAAGATAAACCCGATAAATGCGGAGTACAGAGTTGATATTCACTTTCTCTGCATCTTCGGCTGTGCGATATTGAGCATCAATGATATTCTTCAGGGATTGAGTGTAGAACGATGTCCAGATACGGCTCATTTCATTATTGTCTAGCGTATGGCGTCCGCCGTAGTTGGTGGTGTTCCAACATCCCATCAGTTGTTGGGTGAATGCATAATGGTAGTTACGGTAGATTTCCATCATACTAAGGTCTCCGTACGTTTGCAGTTGGGCAGTGGTGAGCTGCGCATTCGGGTCGATGGTAGCGGCCTTGGAAGGGTCGGTATTCATGTTTTCCATGTATTCATCGCTGCAAGAAGCGAAAAACAGGGCACATGCCATCGTGATGATTGTGATGTATTTAGATTGTCTCATGATATATCTTTTTAGAATTTCACATTTACATTAAAACCATAGCTTCTGCGTGAAGGCAACGAACCGTATTCAAGTCCCATACCGGTGGTATTGTTGTAGTTGGAATCCGGGTCGATATTCGGGATATTCTTCCATACGATGAACGGATTGCGGGCAACGAACGAAACGGTCAGTCCGCTTACTACATTCTTCAGCCAGGATTTGGGTACATTATAACTCAACGTCAGTTCACGGCATTTCACGTATGAGTTGTCGTAAATAAACATAGAAGGTGCATTACGGCAAACGCTCATCCAGTAGTCTTCCGGATTGATGTAGATGTCGTTGGGACGATATGTTCCATCACCGTTGTCGATGACACCCGGAGCAACGAATCCGCCTGTCGGCTTCCAGTTATCGGCTCCTTTTGCAATGCCGGCTGCCAATCTTTCTTCTTCCGAGCGATACCAGGCGTCGCGTCCTGCCAGTGTTTCCGGACTTTTACCCGATTCGTAAGCAGCACGGGCAGACATAGAATAGAGGTCGGCGCCTACTTTCACATCGAATACCGCTACCAGCGAAAGATTCTTGTAGGTAAAGTTGGTGAGTAATCCACCTGTCCAGTCCCAAGAGGCATTACCTAATACGTGGTTGCTCTTGTCATATTGTGGCAGACCGGTTTGCGGGTCAATCAGAATATCTCCCTTTTCGTTCCGTTGGAAGTCCGGGCCTACAATAGAACCAAAGTTCTCGCCTACCTTAGCGGCTACCTGAACGTCGAGCCAAGATGCTTTTTCCAGTTCAAACATATCCGATTCGCCATCCAGTTCTTTTACCTTGTTGCTGTTCTTGGAGAAGTTCAGATTAATGTCCCAGGAAAAATCGCGTGTTTGAATCGGTCGTGTGCTAAGGGCAATCTCAATACCTTTATTTTCTATCTTGCCGGCATTAATCAAGCGATAGTTATAACCGGTTGTCCAGGAACTTGCCATTCCCATAATCTGGTTTTTACTGATTTGAGAATAGTAGGTGAAATCCAGTCCGATACGGTTCTTCAGGAATTTCAATTCCAATCCCATTTCCACGGAGTTTGTTTTGGTTGGTTTCAAGTCTTTGTTGGGGATGGTTCCGTTATCGATATATCCGATGGTATATCCGGGATAAGCATATTTGGATTTCGTATAGACGAGTCCCAATTGGTAAGGATCGGTATCGCTACCTACTTGCGCCCATGACATACGCACCTTTCCGTAAGGCAGGAGGTCGCCCAGTTTTGTCAGCTCGGAGAATACAAAGCTGCCGGAGAAAGAAGGATACATATACATGTTGTTGCCAGTGGGAAGGGTAGACGATTGGTCGCCACGCAACGTAGCATCGAGGTAAAGCATGTGTTTCCAGCCCACGTTCACTGCTCCGTAAACCGAATTAATCTGCTTGCGGTAACTGCCGGGCACTACACTGATCTCGTTGAAGCTCGTCAATGAAGGGACATCGCGTATCTTCATGTCTTGAGCGGTGGTAACGGTGGTCTGGTTGTTCACCTTATATACATTACCGCCTAACGTAGCGTTGAAATCGAAATCACCCCAATGGTTGTTGTAGAGAGCCAACACTTCAAAGTTGTACATGCGGTTGCGGAAAGCGCTGTTTTGAAGTCTTCCGGCTTCGAATCCGGGAGTGGTAGGCGCTTTGTAATCATCGAACGTGAACCAGTTGAGTTCGGCACCCAGCGTTGCCTGAAGTTTCAGATGTGGGTCGATGTTCCATACGGCCTTGCCGTTCATGCGGAACAAGTCTTTCTTGGATTTATTGAAGTTCTTATAGATATCCCAATACGGATTCACGTTGTAGGGATCCATACCGTTCCAGTTGGAGTATTCGCCATCGGCAGTCTGATAGGTTTGCAACCATTCCTGGTCGTAGGTGGTGGCAAGGGTCATCAGGTTTTTACCGATATTGGACTTGCTGTCGCCCAGTGCCGGACGGTTCTTCACGTCTTCCCGTGTATAGTTGACGCTGAAATCCAAGTCTACCTTTCCTGCAGACGTATTGGCGCGCAGGTTGAAAATGTCACGGCTCATGTGAGTCTGGGGAACAATGTCTTTATTGCGCATGTCCGTATAGGTAAAGCGAATTCCGGTTTTTCCGCTGTTCACACCTATGATGGCGGAGTTGGTGGCGGTGATACCCGTGCGGAAGAAGTTGGACGTATTGTCGGGGACAATGAGGAAAGGGCGTTCTACGCCGTCGAAATACTTCAACATGTTTGAACCGTCCGCTTTTGGGCCCCAACTTTTGTTTGTGTTGGATATGGCATCATAGCTATAAGTACCGTTGCTTCCCATACCGTATATCTGTTGCACTTCGTCCCATTTGGCAAGTTGGGTGTCGAAAGTCAGTGTTCCGTTATATTCCACGCTGACTTTATCCTTGTTGGCTCGCTTGGTTGTAATCAAGATAACACCGTGGCTGGCACGGCTACCATAAAGTGCAGATGCTGCAGGGCCTTTCAATACCGACATATTTTCTACGTCATCGGCATTGATGCTCGAAATACCGTCGCCCAAGTCGAAGCCGCCGTTTGTACCGGCACTGCCGAAATTGGTATTGTCCAAAGGTACACCGTCCACTACATAAAGAGGCTGGTTGTTTCCGGTCATTTCGGTACTGCCTCGCAGAATAACGCGCGTAGAACCGGAAGGACCACCAGCGGTCTGGCTGACTACCAATCCCGGCACACGTCCTGCCATGGAGTTGATAAGATTCGTTTCTTTGGCTTTGGTCAAGGCTTCACCTTTCACTTCGTCAATGCCGTAGCCCAACGCTTTGCGCTCTCTCTTGATACCAAGGGCGGTAACTACCACTTCATCCAATGCTTTGGCATCCTCTTTCAAGGTGATGTTCAAAGGACCTCTTCCCGCTTTCACTTCCTCGGATTTATAACCCACGTAGCTGACAACGAGCGTAGCTCCCGCTTTTACATTCAAACTGAAACTTCCATCCAGATCGGTAATCGTTCCGTTGGCAGTTCCTTTCTCCACTACGGAAGCCCCAATGATAGGGCCTGTGGCATCGCTCACTTTTCCGGTTACCTTGTTACTTTGTTGTTGAATAGCCTGGGAACTTGGTTCCGTTGCTGCATACACTTGCTGGAAACCTCCCGCCATCCAAAGGGCGAGTGTTCCGCAAAACAATAGATACTTACATTTTTCCATATTCATAGCATGTATATTTAAGATTCCTATAATATTTTCACCCAGTCGATGTACATCTTCACTTTCTGACCGTCTTTCAGGCCCGTCAGTTTATGAATGTCGGTAATCCCTGTAAACGCACCTCCCACGGCAAGGTTGAACAGAATGTAGAAGTTGTCATGAAAGTATGTGTTCGAGCTAATGTCGAACGTATGAAACTTGACGTTGTCGATGGATATTGTCAGGCTGTTTTCATCCCAATCCAGAGAGTAGGTGTGATAATTGCCGTCTTGCAGGCTGTTGGCCACATTGGCTTTGTAGTATTGCTGTTCGTGAGCCGCTGCGCTGGGGCCATAGTGAATGGCGGTGTTCACTTGTTTTTCCGAATCGCCCGCAGCCATTCCGCTCTGTTCTCCCATTTCCATAATATCAATCTCCCCGCATGCCGGCCATTCTTTGTCGTTATCTCCCATCATCCAGAACGCAGGCCACAGTCCGCCGTTAGTCTTGGGAAGCTTGATGCTTGCTTCTATCTTGCGATACTTGAAACTCTTTTTCCCTTTTGAATTGATTCTGCCTGAATAGATTTTATTCCCTTTGCGTTCGGCGGTAAGAATCAGAACCGATTTATCCCCGTCCTTTCCTACCGATACATGAGCGGCATCGTATGCCTGTAGCTCTTGATTGGTCCAGCCGGGTTCATGAGTTTCTTTCGTCCATACTTTTTCGTCGAAAAAGTTGAAATCGTCTTTAAAAAGAATGTCTTGTGGATTTTCTTCCGGTTCCGTTCCAACAGAATCCGACGAACAGGATTGTTGCGCGAAGCAAACGGATAAAAATAGGAATAGTGCTACTTTTTTCATCGTTTTAGCATTTTAAAGGTTAAACGTAATATGTGCTTTATACTTGTAAAGCTTGGTGCAAAGATGCTAATATCCGGCTGAAACGATGGTTAGATTGCTGACATATTAGGTTTGATTGCTGACAAATCTGCTGATTTTTATCGAACGGACGTTATCTTACCCATTCTTTTTCGAAGATTGTTGCTATACAAGAATGAGGTAAATGATAATTTTGCGGAGTGCCCTGAAAGGGGTTAATTATATAGCGTAGGGCAACGCCCTACGAAAAAAAACACACCAGCCACAAGCCCTGAAAGGGCGGAACTGTATACAATTATGCCCTTTCAGGGCGCAAATTCAGATTGTCGTTTTTACGTAGGGCGTTGCCCTACGCTATATAATTAAGCCCTTTCAGGGCACTCCAATAAATATATAATTGTAAGGCTTTCAGCCTAACTGCTAAATTCCCATTTAATTAAGAACGGTACGGAAATGAGGTAAACTCATACAATTATAATTCAAAAAAACTTCCGTAAACATTCTCAAGTATACTTATCACTATGAGAAAAAATACTCATAGGTATGAGAAGAAATACTCATTATAATGAGAACTTTTTCTCATTGCAGTGAGAATATACCCTTGTCAGAATAGGCTGAAACAGTTCATTACTGTACCGGAAACGAGCTAATTTTAATTCAAAACCGAACATGAATGCTTGTCTACTTCCCACTATATTTACTTGGCTGCATCCCGAATTGTTTCTTGAACAATGAACTGAAATACTTCGTGTTGACAAATCCGGTTTCGGCGGCGACATCGGTTACGCTTTTACCTTCTTTCAGCAGTTCGGCAGCTTTTTGTAGCCGGATGATACGGATAAACTCTTGCGGCCCTTTTCCCGTCAGTGATTTAAGGCGACTGTAGAATAGTGTCCGGCTCATTGCCATTTCATGGCACAAGAGATTGATGTTGAAATCGGGTTCATCCAAATGTTCAAGAACAAACCGGGTAGCTTGCATGATAAACCGGCGGTCGCCCTCGGCCATTGTTTCGCTTGCTGTCGTTACGTTTTTGTTGTCGATACTTTCATTGCTTTCATTGTCGTCACGTTTGCCGCCCGCCTCTACTTGAGCGATGGCTTGCCGCATGAAAAACTGCCGTTGCCTGTTTCGATTGTCAATCAATCCTTGTACTTTCAATTTCAGTATCTCTGTACTGAATGGTTTGGGGATGTAATCATCCGCGCCTTTCTTCAATCCTTCCACTATTGCTTCGTGGTTAGCCTTTGCCGTCAGCAGAACGACGGGAATACCCGATGTGTCAGGATTTTCCTTGACCATTCTGCAAAGCTCGTCACCCCGTATGCCGGGCATCATGACGTCGGAGAGGATGATGTCCGGATATTCATTGGCAAGACAGGCGATAGCTTCGTGTCCGTCGGCAACATCAATCACCCGATAGAGGTGTTCAAAGGTCTGGCGGAGGTAGTGACGGAGAGTTTCGTGGTCTTCTACAATGAGCAATGTATTCCGGTCGTCCGGATCTTTCATTTTGTCCGTTTCGTGGCTGTTATTATCCGATGTGCCGGCAAGGTGTTCGAGGGATGATTCGTGCGACACGGGTTCGGTTACGGTGGTGGTTCGCGGCAATGTTACGATGAAAGTAGTTCCCTTGCTCTCCTCGGAACAGAAAGTGATTTTTCCATGCAGCATCTTTACAATGCGTTGCACCTGCAACAGTCCGAATCCGGTTCCTTCTTCCTGTGACTGCCGGGCATTCTCGGCTCTGTAAATATCGGAGAAGATATGCTTCTTCGCTTTCTTCGGTATGCCTATTCCGTTATCTTTCAACGAAAGGATGGCTTTGCGTTTCGTGGCTTTCAAATCCAGACTGATTTCTCCCTGGGGCATGGTGTATTTGCAGGCATTGGAAAGAAGATTGTCGAGTAACATCTCTATCAGGTGTTTGTCGGCCGAAACGAAAACGGATTCGTCGGGTTGGGTCAGATTCAGTGTCAACTGCTTCTTCTCGCAAAAAGACCGGAAGACGGAGACTTCTTTCAGCAAAACTTCATTCAGACAAAGCGGAACCGATGAAGAGGATGGTTTGTGGGCGTCTACCTTTTCAAATTCGAGCAACTGTGTGATGAGCGAATGGAGTTTCCGGGTACTTTCATGGGCCAGATTCAGGTAATAACGGGCTTTGTCCGAGAGATCCTGTTCCCGGTTCAAATCCTCCAGAGGTGCCATGATAAGCGTCACCGGCGTGCGAATGTCGTGTGCCGTGTCGATGAAGAAACGTATTTTGTCTTCGTCGTATTTCTTTTGGAGCTGGTTGCTCTTATAGCGCAGGATGAAATAGAAAACGAAGCCTATTATAAATAGGTAAATAGTCCAAGCCCACCACGAGTTCCACCATGGTTGGCTCACTTTCACTTCTAAGGTGCTTTCGGAGATAGTCTTTCCGTCGCTGCGCCGCAGGCTGCGCACCTTAAAAAGATAAGTGCCCGGCGATACCTTGGTGTAGGATGCCTTGCCCTCGGCAGACGGTTTGCTCCAGTCATTGTCATACCCCTCTAAAATATGCTGATAGACAATATCGCGCTGGAAACGATAGTTGATAGATTCAAAAGAAACGGTAAACGAGTTGTATTTATAGCCGAGCCGTACCGCACGGTCGGCAAGCATATCATGGATGGCGGGTCTCAACGATTCTTCTTCCTGGGCGTTTTGATAATCAACTGTCAGCCCAGTGAAACGCAGGAGCGTCCAGTAGTCTACGGTTGAGATGTCGAGTGGCATGATAAAGACAGCGCCATCCGTGCTGCCATACACGAACTCGCCGTTCATCAACCGGGCAAATGAGGATTTGTTATATTCCTTGTCTATATTGCCTGCATAGTTGAGGTTTGACACGCGCAGGCTGTCTATCAAGGCAATTCCTTTTCCGGTGCTGACCCACAAGCGTTTCTTGTCGTCCCGCTGCAAACTATATATATCGTTGGACGGCAATCCCTCTTGAACAGTGAAAGTCTTTACCGTCCGGTTTTTCATGTCATATAGATTCAATCCTCCCCCTTCGGTTCCCAGCCACACGGTTCCGTCGTCATTGAACAGCATAGAGATGATATAGGCACTGACATTCTGATTGTGAAATTCTTGGGAATTGGCATAGTGCTGTATATTCCCTGTATGTTTGTCCACTAGGAAAAAACCGTTGACCGTAGCCACCGCTACCCGGTTTCGGTCGATAGGTTCGATGGACTGTACCCAATTCACGTCGAAAGACCGTCTGCTGCCTTTTTCTTTTTCAAACATGATCAGGCATCCGTCCAGACCTCCTATCCATAAGTCTCCCTCCATGTCTTGTCTGACGGAGAAAATATAATTGGTGGTCAATTGCCCTTGTTGCTTGGTGAGATGGCGTAACACGCGTCCGTTGTTATCCAGTAGATACACTCCGTCTCCGTACGTTCCTACCCATACGTTCCCATTTCCGGATGTGCAAAGAGAAATGGTTACGATTTCTTTCAGCACGTGTTTCCAAGTGCCTGACAGGGTGTTTCGGATGCTGATTCCATCATCGGTAGCGAACCATTGGTTGCCATCCGGGTTTTCTTCGATATCATTTACGTTGTTGCTGATGAGAGAATGGGTATTTCCCTTTTCGTGTGCTAATATCGAAATGGGATGTTTCAGCAGGATAGCCACGGATACGCCTCCCGTATAACTACCTATCCAGATGTTGCCCTGGTCGTCTCTGGTTACGGCATATACGCCGTTTCCGCGCAGATAAGTATCTGTGTCATCTCTGGTATTCATCAGTAAACGGGCTTTCTTGGTGTCCTTGTCTATCGCATACACACCGCCACCGTCCACGCCTATGAGTATGGTATGTACATCATAGTCTGTAATTGCCCGTATCGGATGAAGGAACGTGCTCCCTTGTCCCTCCAGCGCAAGCACTTTGGAAGTGTCGAGGTTCATCACAGACAAACCGCTGCCAAATGTGCCTATCCAGAGTTCTTTTTTCGGTTTGTCGCAGAACAATGTTTGTACATTCCACCCTTCCAGCAGCTGGCGTTTCTTATCCGGCAGGGCGTGTGACAGTTGCCAGACTCCGTTAGAAGTGCCCACAAAAAGCGACTCGCCGGCAAATGCGATGTCGTTGACATATTGTCCTTTCAGCACGGCAACTATACGATGGTCTGCTTCTTGCTTGTATAGTCCTTTATCCGCTCCCATCCACCAGGTTCCGTCACTATCCAAACAGAGTTTGTTCAAGATGACTTCTTCCTGAATCAATTGTCCCAGGTGGAGGACTTGTTCAAAATGATCCAGGATGGTGGAATATCGGTAGATTCGTCCGGTGTGGTCGTAGGCGAACAGTCCTTGTTGTGCGTCGTACAATAAGTAAAGCCTGCGTCCGGCAAGATCACCATAATAGAAACTGCCCGGCAAATCATAGTTCTTTACCGTATGACCGTTGTATCTGTCTATTCCGGTTTTTGTAGCAATCCACATAGCACCGTCTCCATCCTCGACAATCGAAAAAACGCGTTGGCTACTAAGGCCTTCTGCATAGCCTACATGCCTGACATCGAACATCCGGTTGGTCAGTTCGGCTTTGACAGCTATGCTTATCATTAGTAGTAAGGTGATAACAAGATTAAAACGAACCATATTCTTTTAATTGTTGACATTACAAAGATAAAGTTTCTTTAGAAAATCCCAACAGAATAGGGGTGTGAAATTAGAAGGAATATTCAGTAAATGTTTCTATGTAAAGTCAATTAGAAAATCAACAAGATTAATATTTCCGGGAATGGCAAGTTTCTTTCTTATTCGATAACGGGCTGTTTCTACCCCACGAATAGTAAGATTGGTGAACTGCGCAATATCTTTGGTCGATAGATTTAGCCGTAACAGTGCACAAAATCTCAAGTCACTGGCTGTGAGACTGGGATATTGTTTACGCAGGTTACGGAAGAAATTCTTATGGATCATATCAAAATTCTTGTGGTAAATATCCCAGAATTCCTCCTCATTCAGGTTTCCGTTAATCTGCTTCAGTATGGTGTCTATATCATGTTGATTGATAATTCCTTTATGCTCTTGTTCAGACATAACCTCTTTCAAGCTTTCAACTGCTTTACGCTGGACTACGGCATCGAGAGCCAGGCTGGCTAATTCCTTACTTTTGACCTGTAATTCTGCTTCAAGTAATTGTTCGCGTTGTTGCGCAATGATATGTTCCTGCTCCAACATCTTGAAGTCCTGTTTCATTTTCTCTTTTTCAAACTCCCTATTACGTTTTCTTAGCATTTTGGCAGCATGCCAACGAGAGTAGAAGTATACTATTACACTCGCAAGAAGCACATATATTATCCAAGCATATATGGACAGATAAAATGGGCGTGGTTTATTGAAATAATATTCTACGGAACTAAGTACCTGACCATCGACATTTTTCACTGAAGCCGTAAAATGATAATCTCCATACCCTAAGCTACCAAATGTGACTACCGGATCGGCTGATTCTGACATCAGGTCCAAGCTACTTCCCGTGAGATGATAGCAAAAACGGAGCGGTTCGCAGTTAAAATTAGGATAAGACAAATGGAAAGTTATATCCCCCCATATTTTCTTGTTGTCTTTCTTTTTGGCAGATACAGGCATTAGATGCAATTGATAATCCTGCGACAAAGAAGTAGCTTTTCTAATGAGTAAAGAATTCCTTTGCAGCAAAGTGTCTTTTTTCAGATTCATATCCAAACGCCCTATACCATTGTTGAGACAGAAATAAGTAATGTTATTGTTTACATATACATTATTATTGTTTTCATTGCATTCAAGTCCGAAAAAAGAGGAAGGGATGAAGCGTTCCATCCTGAAATTGTCATTATCATATCTTATCAGGGTGTATCCACGATAGTCGGTAAGCCAATAGAGGTTATCATCTACCGGTATAGCCATATTAATCCCATTTTTGAGAATGGAGTTAAGTTGTACGAAAGGTATGATACGTTGGTTAATATCATCATAAGTATACGTTCTTTTGCTGTCCGACAATACCACTCTTCCACGTATCTTCATAACATGCATTAGGCTTGCATTATTCTCTTCGTCTGACAATGATTTGATATACGTGCACTTTTCCACCTTTTTTAAATCCCTTGAAAGCTCTATCCTGTAGATACCGAGACTCATATGTGCAGCCCATATATTTCCACTATGATCGACCTCGAACTGGCGTACCGGATTCCAGAAGCCATCAATGGAATGAGAAAAACTCCATTTACCATTATATTTACGATAGACTCGGAGGTTATAATAAGACGACTCAATGAGAACTTCCTGCCCATTAATTATACATTTGCGCAGACACGTGCTACTAGTTTCTGTTTCAGGGATGTTACTGGCTACAGTTCCCGTTATAATTTTAGTTCCGAAATTGTTTCCCAGCAGAATTTGTGAATCAAATGTACTGATATGCCAGTTCTGTCCTTCGGTACCCTGGATAGGAACAATTGTTTGGTCGGCAAAAGAGTACAACCAGGCAGACTGGTTAGTAGCAATATATAGACTATTATTAAATGCATTGACCCCATATACCATTCCGAATGACTGTGAATTGCGGTCAGGTATCAGAATGGAATAGGGAGAACCGGTATGGATTAATGCAATGCCGATATCAAGTGCCGCCCATACATTATTATCCCGATCACAGAAAAGCCGTAATACAGAATTGTTATATAAACGATTTTCCATATCATAATGCCACTTCTCTTTTCCTTCTTTGTCAATGGCATAAATACCATTACGGATCGTTCCGAGTACGATTGTCGAATCTGATGGAATCATTACGGCACGATTCATCTGCTGACTTTTTAATTCCTGATCGATAGCGGTAGGGTGGGGAGAAAGTGTCTTTCCGTCATAGTCAAAAAGTCCGTTCCACTCGGTACATAGAATCATTTTTCCTCCTGCTGTGGGAATGACCGCAACCACAGAGTCATCTTTTAATGCTTTACGTTTAATCAATAGTTTATATTCATCATTTTCCAGAAGATAAAAATCACCGTTGACCATCTGTACATAGATTTGTCCATGCGCTTTATGAAAATACAATGGCAAATGTTGAGAGTTATAGTGTGCGGTTACTTTCTTTCCGTCATATTTAAACCAAGAACTGAATGATTGGAAATAAATGCATTCACCTATTTTGAGTATATTCCATATTTCATCATTGTGTGTTTCGATATTCTTGAGTTGGCTCCATAAGGAAGTGTATTCAAGTATACCAAGAGAGTTGCGGCTGAAATAGCCGAAATCCTCGTATGTTCCCACATAAATACGGTCACCATCAATGAGTATGGATCGCACAAGCTGATTACCGGGCATTTGATATTTACTCCACGTATAGCCATCGAAACATAATAGTCCTGTATTATTTCCAATGTACATCTCTCCGTTCTTTCCTTGAGCTAAAGCCCAGTTTTGTAATCCCGCTTGGTAGTCTTTGGCTGTATAGTTGGTCACAATGGGCATAAATGTAGATGCATGACTTATTACTGGGGATAAACATCCTCCTATGAAAATAAATAATAAATAGATAAAATCAGTGCGTCTCATAGAATACTCTCTCTATTATAGTGATGGAAAATAATTTCAAATATAATATCAAATAATTAAAAAATCCCAAATCAGCGAAAAAACATGCCAAAATAAGTGTCTACAAGCGATAAACGTACTAAAAACGTAGTGTTGTACAGCATAAAAGTAGTAGCGTAGTATGCGTTATTTTGCAAGAATTTTAAAAACTCCATTCCTTTGTTGCATCGATTTTTTAGCAACCTTATTATCAACTAATACGTAAAAAAATGAAGAGAAAGATTACTTTTCTTGTAGTTGCAGTGTTGTGTTTACAGACACTGCTTGCTCAAAACAAAACAATCAGAGGTACTATTGTTGATTCCTTTAGTGAACCGATCATTGGTGCGTCTGCTCATGTAAAAGGTACCTATACTGGTACTATCTCGGACCTTAATGGTAACTATACTTTGGAAAACGTTCCCGAAGATGCTATTATTACCTTCTCTTATATAGGAATGATACCTCAAGAAATTGCTGTAAAAGGGAAGAATGTAATCAATGTTCAATTAAAAGATGATGTTCAGAAGCTGGAAGAAGTGGTCGTGATCGGTTACGGTTCAGCCAAAGCCAAGGACTTGACTTCTCCCATTACGGTAGTCAAGGGGGAAGCGTTACTTTCTACTCCCGCCTCTTCACCTATGGCTGCTATGCAAGGGAAAGTGGCCGGAGTAAACGTTACCAATAGCGGTACTCCGGGAGAAGGGCCGAAGGTAGCTATTCGTGGTAAAGGATCATTTTCCAACAGTTCGCCTCTTTATGTTGTAGACGGTATGTTCTATGATGATATCAATTTCCTCAATAGTAATGACATTCAGGATATGTCCGTGTTGAAGGATGCTTCGGCTGCTGCCATTTATGGTGTGCGTGCCGCTAATGGTGTTGTTATTATCACTACCAAAAAAGGCCAACGTAATCAGAAAGCTAAAATTACCTATAACGGATATATAGGTGTACAGAAAGCTACAAACGTTTTAGAAATGGCTAACTCTCAAGAGTATTCTACTATGCTTCTCGAAGCTAATTATGATGCATATGTATCTACCATGAAGGCCTCTATTGATAAATTCGGCGGTGACTATTCCGATCCGGATTTTCATAACTGGAAATTCGATTCAGACACAGACTGGTATAAGGAGTTACTGCGGAGTGCGCTTATCACTAACCACAGTTTGGGAATTAGTGGTGGAACAGAGAAAAGCACTTATTCCGTAGGTATGAGTTATTTGTATCAGGATGGTGTAATGGATGTAGAGAATAACTATAAACGTCTCAATTTCCGTGCAGCACTCGATTATGAAGCAACCAACTGGCTGAAGGTCGGTTTCAATGGTGTATTTAGTAACTCTACCCAAGTGTTGCCACAAAATAAAGCTTGGCAGCAGGCATTTAATGCTCCGGGCATTTATCCGGTTTATGATCCGGCAAATGACAATACTTTCCCCGACAAGTATGCATCACCTGATGCAGTTGGTTTCACTGCTAACTTCTACAATCCTGTGGCAACAGCCAACTATTATGATTCACAAAATGAGAACTATCAGGTATTGACTAACTTCTATGCACAGTTCCAACTCTTGCCGGAGAAGTTAAATTTCAGAACGAGTTATAGTTATGATTATTCAGCCATTCGTGGTCGTGAATATATAGCTCCCTACTATGTAAGTAGCTGGCAACAACAGGCCGTTTCAGAATTGACAAAGAAAGATACGAACTATTACAATTACATTTGGGATAATATATTGACCTATAATAATCAGTGGGGAAAACATAACTTTGGAGCCATGTTGGGTTACTCTATGCGGCAACAACAGTACAGATATATGTGGGGAAAAGCTAATAATGTACCAGAAGGAAAGGACGAATGGCTTTATTTGAGTCAGGGAAATGCTGAAGGTGTAACTCTTGGAGATGATGGTTACTGCTATCGCGGTCAGTCTTATTTCACCCGTTTAAGTTATGACTATGCAGGGAAATATCTGTTGACATTCACTATGCGTGCGGACGGTTCTTCCAAATATCAGGAACATTGGGGATATTTCCCATCCGTTGGTGCTGCATGGGTTATCAGTGAAGAAGATTTTATGAAAGATCAAAAGTTCTTCGATTACCTGAAACTGCGTGCCAGCTGGGGACGTTTGGGTAATGACCACGTAGCTGCAAGTGACGGTTTTGCTTCAATTACCACAGGTAATTCTGCATCCGGTGTATTTGGAAACTCTACTTTCCCAGGCTATCAAAATACAACTTATTTCAGTTATTTGAAGTGGGAGCTGGTAGATGAAACAAACGTCGGTTTGAACTTCTCTACTTTTAAGAACCGTTTGAATGTAGATTTGGACTATTTCTATCGCCTGACAAAAAGAGCTGTTATATCTCCGCGTTTACCGTTCAGCAATGACGTACTTGCCGGAAACTATGGTAAGATTCTGAATTCGGGTT
This sequence comes from Bacteroides sp. MSSM.1001136sp1_RTP21357st2_D2_RTP21359_211015, assembly GCF_040913205.1. Taxonomy (NCBI): domain Bacteria; kingdom Pseudomonadati; phylum Bacteroidota; class Bacteroidia; order Bacteroidales; family Bacteroidaceae; genus Bacteroides; species Bacteroides sp. MSSM.1001136sp1_RTP21357st2_D2_RTP21359_211015. The sequence continues at coordinate 311,048 of NZ_JBDFVF010000002.1, forward strand.
TTGATTTATCACTTAACTGGAATGATAATATCGGAAGAGACTTCAAATATAATTTGGGAGTGAACCTTTCATATTTGAAGAATAAGGTGAAAGACCTTGGAGGATTGAGCTCTATCAAGGGAGGAAAGACCATTAATATGGTAGGCAAAGAAATGAATTCATACTATGGATATAAGGTTGTAGGAGTTTATCAGACTTTGGAAGAATGTGCGGAAGATCCGATTGCCGTAGCCAACAATCTTGTACCGGGTGACTTCAAGTATGAAGATGTAAACGGTGATAACGTGATTGATGGTGATGACCGCCAAGTACTTGGCTCTTACATACCTAATTTTACATACGGCATTAATCTTGGTTTGAACTGGAAGAATCTGGATTTTGAATTGACTACGTATGGTCAAACAGGTGGACAGATATACAACCGTAAACGTGCTTTGCGTTATGCACAGTCTAATTATAACTTTGATAAAGCACAGTATGAGAATCGTTGGACCGGACCGGGTTCTACTAACTCGCATCCGTCTGCTGCAGCATTGGTAAAGGGCTGGAATGTATCTGACCAAAGAGTGAACTCTTATTTTGTAGAAAGTGCGGATTTCTTCCGTATTCAGAACATAACTCTCGGTTATAGTTTGCGTAATATCAAGATGGGAAATTACACATTGCCGGGTATCCGTTTCTCACTGACGGCAGACCGTCCGTTCACGACATTTAAGGCGAATTCATTCACTCCGGAGTTGAGCGATGCTGAAGGATGGGATACAGAAGTTTATCCTTTGACATCTACTTATAGCTTTGGAATCCAGATTGATTTCTAAGCCGGAATGGAAAAATTAATTTTAATCTAACAAAAGAACAAGAAAATGAGAATACTAAAGAATATCTTAATATATGCGTTGCCAGCATTAATGTTATGCAATACATCATGTGATTATCTTGATAAAGAGCCCGAAAATAAGGTTCCGGAAGAGAATGTAGACTTTACTCAAATTGAGAATATGTATCAAGCGGTTTCCGGAGTATATGCTAAAGTTAGAACAGGTGGTATGCACTGGGTGATATGGCCATTGTCTGTCGTGCGTGATGATGATGTTTGGTCCGGACGTATAGATGACCAGGCAACCCTTATTGATATGGGTAACTACAACTACGACAGTTCTTTCTGGGGACTCAACGAGATGTGGAATCAGTATTATGGTATCATAAAAGTGGCCAATGCTGCTCTTGAATCGCTGGATTCCTACGCAGAAAATATCACGTCGGACGATGATATGACTAATTACCGCTCTTACTGTGGTGAAGTGAGGTTCCTTCGTGCTTATGCCTATTACCGACTTGTACAGGCTTTTGGTCCGGTAACTATTTTGCGTAGTAATACTCAAACCGACATGACCCGTTCAACGATCAATGCTGTATATAAATATGTTCTTGAAGATCTACAGTATACGATGGACCATACTCCGAGATTACGTCCGAATGAAATGGCTCATTATGGTGCTGTCACTGCTTTCTCGGCAGAGATGCTTGCAGCAAAGATACATCTGAATCAGGGTAATTATGGAGAAGTTGAAACATTGACAGATGATATTATCGGTAGCAAGAAATTTAAGCTTTATGATGATTACTATAATTTATTCAAGATTCCGGGTAAGGTTTGTGATGAATCGTTATTCGAATGTCAGTGTACTGACTTTGGTCTTGGGTCAGGTGATATGGTAGATGCTGATAACTGGTTTGTATTCCAAGGACCGGCGAACGACGGAAATATTTCAGGCTGGGGATTTATCGGTATATATAAAGATTTCCGTGATTGGGCAGCGGCTCGTGGTGAGACTATCCGTGCTACGACTTCGTTCCTATTGGCTGGTACAACTACTCCAAGCGGTGATGTGATTCGTGAATTGCAGAACTCTACTCAAACAGATTGCTGGAATGGAAAAGCCTATACTCCGACAGATCAGTTGACACCAGGTCGTACTAAATATGGTGCAAATAACAATGTACGTATATTCCGTTACGCAGATGTACTATTGATGAATGCAGAAGCTAAGGTACGTTTGGGTAAGGATGGTGATGCACCGTTGAAGCTTGTGCGTGACCGCGCCAAGATGTCCGAGATTGATAATGCGACAGTAGACCAAATCCTTGATGAACGCCGTATGGAACTTGTTTGTGAGTGGGGAGAGCGTTACAACGACTTGATTCGTACCGGTAAGGCTGCTTCTGTGCTTGGTTCCAAAGGATGGACTGAAGATAAAACCTATTATCCGCTTCCTTTCGATCAGGTATCTAATATCCCAAGTCTGACGAACGAACCGATTGACGAGTAATTATGTCTAAATAAAATTAGGAAATGACAGGAATAGTAAAAAAGATATTACTAAGTTCTGGGATAGCGTTCTCTGCCTTGGCAGGGAACGCACTACCACCGGAAGATTCTATAAAAGTAGTAAAAGGACAGGTAAGTGACTACTATATCCCGGTAGTAAATCAATACGAAATAACCGGAACGGTTGTAGATGAACAGGGTAATCCGCTTGAAGGGGCTACCGTTATATTTTTCTCGAGTCCGGTTCATTGTAACACGAACATAGAAGGCCGTTATACGTTGAAGGCTACTGATAACGATGTGCATCTTTATGCCTATTATCCGGGAAAATCTTTTGCCAATGTAAAACGTGCTGTTGACGACCGGCAAGTGAAAATCGTTATGCAATCAGGGAAGCATAAGTCTGTGCAGCGTCAGCCTGCTCAAGCTACAAGGTGGTATGACCCTGCGCATCCTGTCACTCGTACCTATTGTAATCCTATGAATATTAGTTATAACTATGAACCTTATAACAACAATGTTCAGTCTAACGGATCGTTCAGATCTTCTGCCGATCCGATGGGATTAACTTATAAAGATGAGTATTTCCTGTTTTCCACGAACCAAGGAGGCTTCCATTATTCGAAGAATCTAAGTGACTGGGAATTTGCTCCGGCCTCTTTCCAGCGTCGTCCTACGGATGACGATATGTGCGCTCCGGCAGCATTTGTAAGCGGAGATACGTTGTTCTATACCGGTTCTACTTATGAAGGATTGCCCGTATGGTATAGCACATCTCCCAAATCCGGGCGTTTCAAGCGTGCTATCGAACGTAATACGTTACCTTCATGGGACCCTTGCTTGTTTTTGGATGATGACGGTAAACTCTATCTTTATTACGGTTCGAGTAATGAGTACCCTCTTAAAGGCGTACAGGTCAGTCGTGATGATTTTCGTCCGGTCAGTAAGATTTATGATATCATGATGCTTCGTCCGGAAGAACATGGCTGGGAACGGTTTGGCATGAATAATGATGATGAAGTAACGTTGCGTCCGTTTACCGAAGGGGCTTATATGACGAAGCATAACGGAAAATATTATTTTCAGTACGGTGCTCCGGGAACGGAGTTCAAGGTATATGCCGACGGGGTATATGTCAGCGATTCGCCATTGGGGCCGTTCACTTACCAGCAGCATAATCCGATGAGCTATAAGCCCGGCGGATTTGTACAGGGAGTAGGACACAGTGGCACTTTTCAAGATTTGAAAGGGAATTACTGGCATGTGGGTACCTGTATGTTATCTCTCAAATATAAGTTTGAAAGGCGTATCGGATTATATCCTACGGCATTCGATCCGGATGGAGTGATGTACTCTACCACAGCATTCGGCGATTATCCTTGCTGGAATGCTGACTACGATATTAAAAATCCGGTTGACCGGTTTACCGGCTGGATGCTCCTTTCTTATGAGAAACCGGTAAAAGTATCCAGTACCGACAGCATCTATTCCTCTTCCAATCTTACCGATGAAAATATGCGTACGTATTGGGCTGCTAAAACCGGGGAACCGGGTGAGTGGATAGAAATTGATCTTGGCGCCATGAAACACATCAAGGCGATCCAACTCAACTACTATGACCATAAAAGTGTGCAGCATAATCGTGCAAACGATTTATACTATCAATATCGTATCTACTCCAGTGATAACGGGACAGACTGGACACTGGCGGTAGATAAAAGTGATAACGATAAAGATGTACCTCATGACTATATCGAATTGGGTGAGACGCTGGATGCCCGTTATCTGAAACTGGAAAACATTCATGTTCCATCCGGCAACTTTTGCCTTTCGGAATTCCGGGTGTTTGGTTTTGCTGATGGAGAGAAACCTCTGCCTGTACGAAACTTCAAGGTAGCACGTGACAAACAGGATAAGCGCAATGCGATGATTTCGTGGAATCCTTCATCCGATGCCTACGGCTATAATATTTATTATGGCATTGCTCCCGAAAAGCTATATAACTGCATCACCGTGAACGGTGCGGATCATTATGACTTCCGGGGACTTGACCTTGGTACGACTTACTACTTTGCCATTGAAGCTTTGAATGAATCGGGACGGTCGGCGTTGTCGAAAGTCGTGAAACAATAATTATTAATCAGAAGAAATACTTTATATGATGATGGAATGGACAAGAACCGGCATATTTATTACTCTACTCGTAGTGGTATGCGCATGTACACAAAAGAACAAGACAGTGACCGATGCGGAGCCTGATCGTCCCGAGGCATTTGCGAACGACGATGAACTACTCGACTATATTCAAAAGACGCATTTCAACTATATGTGGGAAGGTGCGGAAAAGACTTCCGGACTGGCCTGCGAACGTATACATCTTGATAACGTTTATCCACAACAGGACCAGGATGTAATTACGATTGGAGGTAGCGGATTTGGAATTGCCGGCTTGTTGGTGGCTATCGAACGAAACTTTATCAACCGGGAAGAAGGTGTAGCCCGGTTGACAAAGATTGTAGACTATCTGGCAAAAGCCGATCGTTTTCATGGAGTGTGGCCGCATTGGCTCCATGGTCCTACGGGCAAAGTGAAACCGTTCGGAACAAAAGATGACGGTGGCGACCTGGTAGAAAGTAGCTTCCTTATGCAAAGTCTGCTGTGTGTACGGCAATACGTAAAGGATGGCAACGAGAAAGAAAAAGCACTGGCAGCTAAAATAGACGAACTGTGGCACGGGATGGAATTCGACTGGTATCGCAACGGCGACCAGAATGTATTATACTGGCATTGGTCTCCTAACTATGGCTGGGAAATGAACTTCCCGCTCGAAGGCTATAATGAATGTCTGATTACCTATATCCTTGCAGCCTCATCCCCTACACATTCCGTTCCGGCAGCCTGTTACCATGAAGGGTGGGCGCGTAGCGGTGGCATCAAAAGCGCTTCCAAACCTTACGGTTACCCGCTCGAACTGAAGCATAATGGCGCAGAAGAGAAAGGCGGTCCCTTATTCTGGGCACACTACTCTTACATCGGCCTCGACCCGCGTAACTTGACCGATCAATATGCCAACTACTGGAATGTGGTACGCAATCATGCGATGAGTGATTATCAATATTGTGTCACTAATCCGAAAGGCTACAAAGGATATGGGCCTGATTGCTGGGGACTTACAGCGAGTTACTCCATAAATGGCTATTCAGCCCACATGCCCGACAATGATCTCGGTGTGATAACTCCTACTGCCGCTTTATCCTCTTTCCCTTACACACCGGAAGAGTCGATGGCCGCCTTGAAAGGTTTCTATAAACAAGGATCGTGGATTTGGGGGAAATATGGATTTTACGATGCATTCTCACCGAACGAAAAGTGGACTGTTCCGCATTATCTCGCCATCGACCAGTGTACGATTGCGCCAATGATAGAGAACCACCGTACAGGACTACTTTGGCGGTTATTTATGAGTTGTCCGGAAATTCAGGACGGACTGAAAAAGCTAGGTTTCACTTCTACAACAGCCGAATAAAAACAGAAGAAAGAATAATATAAATACAAAACAGAATATGAGAATAGGTAGATTTTTGCTAACTGCAGTGATTACGGCGTCTGCTGTCACTGCTATGGCTACACCGCAAGCCGATAAAGGTAAAATGGATCAGTTTATTGACAACCTGATGGGGAAGATGACTTTGCAGGAAAAGATCGGTCAGCTCAATCTTCCTGTGTCGGGTGAGATTGTCACCGGACAAGCTAAGAGCAGTGATGTGGCCGGGAAGATAAGGAAAGGTCAGGTCGGTGGTCTTTTCAATGTAAAAGGAGTGGAGAATATTCGGGAAGTCCAAAAGATTGCCGTAGAGCAGAGCCGTTTGAAAATTCCTTTGTTGTTTGGTATGGATGTCATCCACGGATATGAGACTGTTTTTCCTATTCCTTTGGCACTTTCCTGTAGTTGGGATATGGAGGCTATCAAAGAATCCGCCCGTATAGCGGCAAAAGAATCCAGTGCCGATGGTATTTGCTGGACTTTCAGTCCTATGGTCGATATTTGTCGCGATCCCCGCTGGGGACGTATGGCTGAAGGCGGAGGCGAAGATCCTTATTTAGGTTCGGAGATTTCGGCAGCCATGGTAAAAGGTTATCAAGGTGATGATCTGACAGATAAGAACACCATTATGGCTTGTGTGAAACACTTTGCCCTGTATGGTGCACCCGAAGCCGGCCGTGATTATAACACAGTAGACATGAGTCACCTAAGTATGTTCAACAATTATTTCCCTCCTTATAAAGCAGCTATTGATGCTGGTGTGGGTAGTGTGATGACTTCTTTCAATGTGGTTGACGGTATTCCTGCTACCGGCAACAAATGGCTGATGACCGATGTCTTGCGTGACCGTTGGGGATTTGATGGTTTTGTTGTGACAGACTACACAGCTATTTCCGAGATGATTGCTCACGGAATGGGAGATCTTCAACAGGTATCTGCCATGTCACTTAGTGCCGGAACCGATATGGATATGGTTGCAGACGGTTTCCTTACTACTTTGGAGAAATCTCTCAAAGAAGGGAAAGTGACAATGGCTGAAATAGACAAAGCCTGCCGTCGTATTCTTGAAGCGAAATACAAGCTCGGATTGTTTGATGATCCTTATAAATATTGTGATGCAAGCCGTGTGAAGAAAGACATCTTTACGGCAGAAAACCGTGCCGTAGCCCGTAAAATAGCTACTGAAACATTTGTGCTTTTGAAGAATGAAAACAACCTGCTTCCATTACAGCGTAAAGGCAAAATAGCTCTTGTTGGCCCGCTAGCCAATACAAAGGCCAATATGCCGGGTACATGGAGTGTGGCAGCTGCTTCTGACAAATACAATTCCCTGTATGAAAGCATGAAGCAATCATTGGCAGGTAAAGCGGAAGTGCTTTATGCCAAAGGTTCAAATCTGATGTATGATGCTCAAAGAGAGGCGGAAGCTACAATGTTCGGTCGTGAAATGCGTGATTCGCGTAGTGCGCAGGAGTTGCTTGATGAGGCTTTGAATGTCGCTTCCCAAGCAGATGTGATTGTGGCGGCAGTTGGTGAATCGTCTGAAATGAGTGGTGAATCCAGCAGCCGTACTAATCTTGAAATGCCGGATGCGCAGCGTGATCTTCTGACAGCATTGAAAAAGACAGGCAAACCGATTGTACTGGTCTATTTTGCAGGTCGCAGCACTGTGATGACTTGGGAACAGGAAAATTTCCCGGCTATACTGAATGTATGGTTCGGAGGCAGTGAAGCAGCCGACGCGATTTGTGATGTAGTATTCGGAGATGTTTCTCCGAGTGGAAAACTGACTACGACCTTCCCGAAGAACGTAGGACAAATTCCTTTGTATTACAACCATTTGAATACAGGTCGTCCTTTAGAGGCAGGAAAGTGGTTCAGTAAATTCCGTAGCAACTATCTTGATATAGACAATGATCCTCTTTATCCATTTGGATATGGATTGTCATACACCACATTCCGTTACGGTGATCTTCAACTTAGCAATAACTCAATGAATGAAAAGGGGAAGATAACCGCCTCTGTCACTGTCACCAATACGGGCAACTATGATGCTGACGAAATCGTACAAATGTATATCCGTGATATGGTAGGGAGTGTAGCACGTCCGGTGAAAGAATTGAAAGGCTTCGAACGTATCCATTTGAAGAAAGGGGAAAGCCGCACTGTCTCTTTCGATATCACAGCAGAACAACTGAAATTCTATAACAGTGCGCTGAATTGGGTATGTGAACCGGGAGAATTTGAAGTGATGGTTGGTGGAAATAGCCGCGATGTACAAACAAAGAAATTCAGTTTGTAATAGGTATGTATAAAATAACTGTGTCTTTTTTATTTGTTCTTAGTTTTTAGAGAGAGTGTAAAAAGCTTGTTGGATTATTAGTTTACTGTAGGGGCAACTGACATTGTCCCTACAGTATATAAATAGTCTGAAGTTCTGGAATACCAAGTGCTTTTATTACAACATTGTTAGATCTGATAGCCAATTAATCCAGTCGAAAGTAGAAGTCGCTTTCTTCCTCCTATTGACAGTAGGATCTTATAATTGCTTCATTTTTAGAAAATCCGCAAGATGCAAATGATGAATACCTTCCACATTACTTCCTTTATTGAACTCATCAAGACTGACGACATATTTAGGGTAATTATCCTGAATGTTCATTAAATTGCCAAATTCGCGTTCCCGGGTTTTCTCGTCGATGACTAAATAAGTAACCTGTACATATACCTTTTTTCCCTGCTTTATCCCAATGAAATCTATTTCTTGTTGTTCGTTCTGTCCGATATAAATCTCATATTGCAGTAAACTAAGATGTAGATACACAGCATTCTCTAGTAATTTGTGTATATCCCGTTGGAGATTGAACCCTATATGACAGTTTCTTAGTCCCAAATCTTCAAAGAAATATTTATCTCCGACCTCGAATTTCTTTAGCCCTTTAATATCAATACGTCCTATTTTGTTTATTAAATAGGCGTTGCAAAGTGCTTTCAGGTAGTTAATAACTTGGGTTGTAGATATATCGATACGTTGGGATTTCAAATATTTACTAATATTATTGGCGGAAAAGAGGCTGCCAATATTATCTGCGGTGTAGTGAGCTAATGTCTCAAGAAAATCGACATTGCGTATACCTTCTCTCTTCACTACGTCTTTTAATAGGATAGTGGCATATATATTCCTTAAATACTCAAATGCTAATTCATCAGTCAGTTGGAGTCGGGAAAGGTAAGGAAGTCCCCCGTATGTTAGATAAAGCATCAGGCTTTGATTATTGTCATCCAGTTGGTGAAATTCAAGAAATTCGGTATAACCGAGACTATGAATATGGAATTCGATGTAGCGTCCAGATAAATAGGTTGCTAATTCTCCGGATAACATCTTGGCATTACTTCCTGTTATGAAGATATCGCAACTATCTTTAGATTGTAGACTGCGGAGAACATTTTCGAATCCCTGGATATCCTGTATTTCGTCAATAAACAAATAATTGTTTTTATCCGGGGGCATTGTTCCTTTAAGATACTGAAACAAATCGGAGTCGTCATGAATCATTCGAAATTCTTCATGCTCCATGTTGATATAGATAATATTGGCTTCTGAATCGTCTCTTTTTATATCTTCCATTAACTGCATAAGGATACAGCTTTTCCCTACTCTTCGTTGCCCTGTAAGTACTTTAATGATTCCCTTTCCTATGAACGGACGAATACGCTCTGTATAAATAGGCCTATTGATAAGTTTCATCTTTTTATAAGTTATAGTTGATATGTAAAACAAATATAGCAATTTTATTAAGCATAACTTATAAAGATGCCGGTTTTATTTGTTTTATTAAGTATAACTTATAGCTCTATCCTAATTGATGAAAGAGAAATAAAAAAGAATGTGAGGTAGCTTAAATAGTAAGAGGCTGCCTCACATTGCTTTTAGCGATTATCCTGGATTTATTTATTGTATCTCCGTCACGTCCACCAACCGGAATACTATACACGGCAAAATGCTTGGGAGTCGCAACGATACCTTCGACAGATACTAACAGTACGATTTTGAGTCTAAACTTAATTCCTATTTGGGCGAGAGCGACGGTGATTTATAGACTAATTTCCGATGGTTGTTAGTCAAAAATGCGATGATTGGGTAATTCATCATATCAAAATCATTCAGATGACAAACAGGTTCTCGAAAAAAAAGTTATCTTTGCCAACGAAAAAGATCTGTGTTATTTTTGAGTATGAGTACAAGGAAAGAATCAGTATTGCAAGCATTAGACTTGGCTGGATATAAACATAATCTGTATTCAGTCAAAGATTCTTATGCGGACAAGCTGCTGGAATACTACAGAATGCAAGCAAATAGAGTCAATGCTGATTATTTTTATTGTTTCAATAATTTGATAGAAAATCGACCTGTTCCATATATCTATATATACGATAGGCACGAGTGCAATAATAAAGATACTATTAATTTGGTAGAGATAAACAAGCAATTGTGGACTCTAGGGGAAATCGCATTAGCAGTTATTATATATGAAGATGGTTTCAAAATATTAGATACAAGAAATCCAATAAAAAGCGTCAAAAAGAAACCGGAACCTTCTTTCTTGGACGGAATATCAGTAATTCGGGAAATCGACTCATGCCTCAAAAAACGAATTTTTGAAGGTCGTATATTAGAGGAATCTCCTGCAGACTATATTAGTGTATCTCCTTATCAGAAACTTTTAGATCATATAGAGAAATATGTATTAAACAAAAATAAGCAGATCGGTTGTGAGTTGGAGCTTCTGAAGAAACTTCTTGTTAAATTCATCCTGATAAAATATCTGGAAGAACAGGTAGATCATAATGGTAACAGTGTTTTTGATTCCGGATTCTTCAAAAAATTCATAGTTGACAAAGAAAGCAATACTACTCTTTTTGATAAAGAATATACATTCTGTGATGTGCTTAGGGGGAATGATATTGTTGGGCTTCTATCAGCTCTTAATGTCAAGTTCAATGGAGGAATATTCAAAATATCTCCAAAGGAGGAAATGGAAATTAAGGCAATCGATTTTCATATTATAGCCGATGCTCTTGATGGAAACAAGGATTTTGATGGACAGATATCTATTTGGCGCTACTATGACTTCAATTTATTACCTATTGAGTTTATTAGTCGGTTATACGAACGTTTTGTCACATCTGTTGACGGAAAGCAGAAGAGTACCGGAGCGTTTTATACTCCTCCTCATTTGGCACGATTGCTAATTGATGAATTACTTCCTTTTAATAAAGAAATTGATTTCGAGAATTTCAAAATTCTGGATCCTTCGTGTGGCTCGGGTATTTTTTTGGTTTTGGCATACAAAAGATTAATAACCTTATGGATGCTGAACAATAATAAGCAGATTATAGAAGGGGAGGAAGATATAAAGGAAATAAAAAAAATATTGTCCAAATGTATTTATGGCGTTGATATAAACAAAGATGCACTGTCTATAACTGCTACTTCTTTGCAAATAGAACTGTCGAGCCATATCCGTCCAAAAGAAATTTGGGAGAAACTGACTTTTGATAATTTAGTGGAGCATGGTAATCTTGTTAATCAAGGTTTCTTCAAATGGTATAAAAGAACGTCTTTGCGATTTGATATTATAGCAGGGAATCCCCCTTTTAATATTTCGAAAAAAGAGCAATTAAAGAACATAGAGGCTGGAATAGATGATGAATTCTTTTCAGAAAAATATAATGACTACGTTGGAAAGCTATGCCCATTTCCCAACAAGAATCCGGCTCTGATATTTTTATATCGGTGTTTGAATAATCTTTTACTTGAGAATGAAGGCGTGGTATTTATGATCATGCCCTCATCCACTTTCTTATATATGCCTTCTTCTATCCGATATAGAAAAAGTCTGATCCATTATTGGAATATTGAAAAAATATATGATTTTACTCCTTTAATGGACCGTTTATGGGGGAACATAAATATAGCAACCATTGCTGTTAAGATATCTAATGGATGTTTCGTCCGTAACTCTGTCATCGAGCATATTGTCATCCGTAACTCATCCGCCAACGAGAAAGGAGCTATTCGTTTTCAGATTGATCAATATGATAGGTATCGCGTTCCTGTTGATGTGGCATTTTCCAAAGATTATACTTGGAAAACAAACTTGCTCGGTGGAGGATATTTAAAACAACTGATGGAGAAATATGAGATTCAATATCCTAAAATAGCACAAATTTTTAAGGGAAAAGGAAACGGGGGCGGTTATCAAAGGGATAAATCGACTATTGATGATATAAAATTAAGGGAAGAAGGCAAAAGAGTTGTTGACTTGAATGGGAGGAGAGTGATGGATTCTAAACTCTTTAACTGTGATATTTATACAGATGGGATGACTAAAATCATATCAAAAAAAGATTGGGTGAGGATTCCCGAATATATAAGTACCCCTCCAAATGTTCTACTGCGTTTGAACTTAAATCTTAATCTGCCTATTATTTATAATGAGCAGAATATACTATTTCCAAAAGGAATATTAGGTTTGAAAGATGAAAGTGAAGAATTAATGAAGAAATTTGTGTCTGTATTTAAGGAAAACAGATGGTTATATGCTTTTTTAATAAAGGTTATGTCGGCGAAAGCATTTGTGCAACAGAGTGATGCATATACCGTTGATGCGCAGGATATCTTAAGGTTACCGATAAATACGGATGAAAAAGGTTATCCTGTTTCCTTTGGACGGATGGATCGTTTGGATTGCATGATAATAGAAGACACTATGCTTTTGGCTAATAATCTGAATAATTCCGATCCGGTTATATTTAAAGGAATTGATGCCGGACTATTGGACAAATACTGTGATGTGTTTTGTGATATTCTTAATCGTACATACGGAAAAGAGGGATACGGATTTAAATCTGTTCGTCAAATTATTACTGACGATTATGTTTGGGTTACTTTTGAACATACAAACCAGTCTGCTGTGACTGTAGAAAATGATGTTACAGGACGTAATGAAACTATATTGTCGGAAATCTTGTATGATAATATTTCCAATAATGCATTAACAATAAATAGAATTATCACATACTATAAAATAGACAATCAAATAAATTTTATCAAACCGAATAAACTTAAATATTGGATGCGTACCATTGCTTACCGGGATGCGGAAAATGTTAAAAGCGACATGTTTAAAAACGGATATTAAAAGCTATGCATTTTGACCATATAGATTATTCAAATAAATATATACAAGAGATTCTTTATATCATCCGGCTGGGTATCCAGAAACGGAATAAGTTGTGCAGGAATAAGCGTGAAGTGTTGAATACTCAATCATTAGTAGACACGTTCAATATGATTGGCGTTACTATGTGTGAAACTTTGATTGGGGCTCAGAAGGAACACGAACGCGAAGACGGCAGAGGGAAGGAAGATATCTATTTCTATCTGAATGACGACAGTTATACACGTATATTCTTTGCAGAGGCTAAAAGATTGCCGAAGTATAAAACGGAAAGTGAAGAAGAATATGTGGTTGGTAAAAGTTCAACGAACAATCCTTCAGGTGGCATTGAACGCTATAAACTAGGGATACATGGCAATAAGAATTTGCGAAACAACGGAATGCTTGCATATATTGAAAATAAGTCTGTCAAGGAGTGGCTTCAGATTGTTAATAATAAGATAACGAAAGAATTTCCACAGGATTCCCCATTGATTTTAACAGATAATACGAATGAATATACATCTGTACATACTTATGTAAATCATGAAGGAGTTTTTACAATGTATCACTTTTGGATTGATTTGAGCTTGACCAGGTAAATCATGCGTCTGGCTCCGTCTACAATGATATCTTCTCCGAAGAGGCTGTAGTTTGTTACATTTACTGTTTACCTGCTTTTCTGATTGTGCGAAAATAGAAAAAGCAGGCAACAGGAGGAAGAAAGCGAATAGGCAGAAAGCCGGAAACCGGTTTATGGCTTTTCGTTGGCTCGCAAACCGAAGACTTTTCCTGTCGTCTGTCTGACAGCTACTTTCCATACTTTTACATTGCGCACGGCAGGATCGGAATAGTTGAACTCACTATCCGTGTAATGACGCATGATAATATCCAATGCACGGCGTTTTTCGTTTATCTCTTCGATGAATTCTACTTGCCCCCGACACATCGCGCTTTCCGAACGCATACTGTAACTGCAGGCTACCTTTTCGTGTTGGTAGACAAGTTTATGTCCAACGCTGAAAGTGATGCATACATTATTATTATGTTCCAGCATCTCCAACTTGCTGCCTTCAGGACCCGAATGAAGATATATGATGCCATTCTCATAACCGAAGTTCATCGGAACTACGTAGGGATTACCTTCCAAATCAGTAATGCCTACAAAACAGGCATCGCAATGGAGGATAATAGACTCGATTTGTTGTTTGTCTTCGATAATAAGGGTTTTCATGGTGATGTTGTAGTTTTCATGGTTTTACCACAGAGGACGCAGAGGACACAGAGTCTTCAAATTAATTTTCCTCTGCGTACTCCGTGTCCTCTGTGGTGAATATTACTTTTCTATTAATTCAAAATCCAATTGTTTCTTTTCCAGATTGGCACGAGCTACCCGAACAGTAATAGCGTCTCCCAAACTGTATATTTTGTTTTTGCGGCGTCCACGAAGACAATAGTTCTTCTCGTCGAATTCGTAGTAGTCATCATCCAGATCACGAACAGGGACCAGACCTTCACATTTGTTTTCGTTCAGTTCTACATAAAGTCCCCACTCGGTTACGCCGGAGATTACACCGTCGTAAATCTGCCCCAGACGTTCGCTCATAAATTCCACCTGTTTATATTTGATGGAAGCACGCTCGGCATTGGCTGCAATTTGTTCCATGTTCGAGCTGTGGTCGCAGAGGTCTTCGTACTTGGCTTCGGATACGCTACGTCCTCCGTCCATATACTTCGTCACCAAACGGTGTACCATCATGTCCGGGAAACGGCGGATGGGAGAAGTAAAGTGAGTGTAATATTCGAAAGCTAGTCCGTAGTGACCGATGTTATGGGTTGAGTAACGTGCTTTCTGCATGGCGCGGATGGATACGGTTTCTATCAGGTTCTCTTCTTTCTTTCCGTGTATGTCGTCCAATAAATGGTTGATGGATTTTGAAATATCAGTCTTCGTTCCGCTTGTACGCACTTTGTAGCCGAAGCGGGCGATGAACTGTGACAAGTTCTCCAACTTCTCCGGATCGGGCAGGTCGTGGATACGGTAAGGAAGCACTTTGGCTTTCTTGTTCTTCGGCACACATCCTATCTTTTCTGCTACGGTCTTGTTAGCGAGCAACATGAATTCTTCCACCAGTTTATTGGCATCTTTTGACTCTTTGAAGTAAACGCTGATTGGTTTTCCTTTTTCGTCAATTTCGAACTTCACTTCGTAGCGGTCGAAGTTGATGGCTCCTGCAGAGAAGCGTTTTTCGCGCAGTGCTTTGGCAATCGTATCTAATGTGAGTACTTCTTCTTTGAAGTCTCCTTCTTTTGTTTCTATGATTTGTTGTGCCTCCTCGTAGGTGAAGCGACGGTCGGAGTTGATAACCGTATGTACGATACGTGAGTCTCTGACTTCTCCTTTTTCCGTAATATCGAAGATAACGGAGAAAGCTAGTTTTTCTTCGTTCGGGCGGAGTGAACAAATGAAGTTACACAGCCGTTCGGGAAGCATCGGGATGGTACGGTCTACCAGATAAACGGAAGTTGCCCGCTTTTCTGCTTCCTTGTCGATGATGCTGCCTTCTTTTACGTAATGTGTCACGTCGGCAATGTGTACACCTACTTCCCACAATCCGTCCTTTAGCTTGCGGATGGAAAGTGCGTCGTCAAAATCTTTGGCGTCTTTCGGGTCGATGGTGAAAGTTGTTACTTTACGAAAATCTTCGCGTTTGGCAATCTCTTCTGCTGAAATTTCGGCAGGAATCTTATCCGCTGCTGTCTCTACTGCTTTCGGATATACATACGGCAGACCGAACTCCGCAAGAATTGCGTGCATCTCTGTGGTATTGTCGCCAGCCTGACCTAATATATCTATTACTTGTCCGATAGGATTCTTTGCTTTGTCCGGCCATTCGGTTACTTTCACAATGGCTTTATCTCCGGTCTTTCCGCCTTTCAGCTTATCTTTCGGGATGAAGATATCATTGGCTAATGTACGATTCTCTGTCACCAGAAATGCGTATGACTTAGCTACTTCCAGTGTGCCGACGAAAGTATCGTTTGCACGCTCCAGTATTTCTATCACTTCTCCTTCTGCCTCTCTGTTTTTCCGTTTGGCATAGAAGGTGATCTTTACTTTGTCATTGTTCATGGCATGTGCCGAATTGCGTTCGGCTACAAATATCGGCTCGCCTCCTCCTTCAGGAATAAAGGAATTCTTGCCATTGCTTTTCCGTTGGAAAGTGCCTACCATCTCTGTTCCATGATTGGTGAGACGGAATTTTCCTTTTTCTATTTCAGAAATATAATCGTCAGCTAAAAGGTCATGTAATATATCGACGCATAACATTTTTTGCGGATGGGTAGTGAGACGCAGTTCTGAAAAAATATATTTCATACTTAAGGTCTCGCTGGATTTGGCATGGAAAAAGTCTATTAATAACGCTGCCAGCTCTTTCTTACTCATTCTCTTGCCGGCCTTTTTCTCTTTCTTTTCTTTCTTTTTTGCCATAATGTAGTCTTTTAAAATATCTAGTTACAAAGATATATAATAAAATGGAAGAACATTCAGAATTTGTTTTATTTCGTGATATTGGATATCGACTAATTATATGTTTGAGTGAGTTGATAACTAGGTGTAAAAAGATATATTAAAAGGGAGGCATATCTCCCGACATACTTCCCTTATCTTTAAGAGAGAATTTATTAATTCTGTAATGAACTAATTGATAAATGTTTATCTACAATATAGTTAATCTTTTACGCAACGTACTGAAAGGCCACGTTTTACTTGTATTCCTCCTTTATCAGAAGAATAACCTAACCCATAACTCATATTACTGAAATATACAGTTCCTGCTCCATAAGTAGCTTGGTCTGTGCTCCAAAAGTCTGTTCTACTCTGTGACTTAGGCGTTTCAAAACTTCCGCTCTGATAACATTGTCCGGCAGGTATAACATTAAAGCCATAGGTGTCACGTGGACCTTTAGCGAGATCAGGATTTTCATCTATCATGCCGGATTCTCCCCAACCGTCAGCATCCAGTTTTCCTGTCAATGCTGACCAGACGTTTTTACAGTCTTTATCGGAGTATTTATTTCCTTCATCATCTGTCCATACATTACCTTCAACTGGTGCTAATTCATCTGCAACAAAACTTTCTAGTTTTTTCCACTCTGCTTTGCTGGGTAGATGCCATCCGTTAGGACAGATTCCTTGAATGCCACTTGGTATGGCATCCGCATTTCCACCGGTTGCGTTCTTTTGGTTCATAGCGGCATACCAATTATACAAGACTCCGTATGTCTTGTATTCTTTCGTAGCTTTAGCTGCATTTACATCTTTGCCATCATAGTTGAAAACAAAATAGAGCGGATCTCCATCACTGGTAGCGGCATCTTCCGGTTTGCTAACTGATGGTAAATAAGCCAAGTTCTCTGCCATCCATATTTGTTCACCAATTGTAACAATTTTGTATTCATGATTATCCCGTGGGTCAATCATCTTTCCTTCTTCCGGTTCTGGGGTTGGTTCGGTCTTTTTTAGTGTGACATTTACTTCACTTGTCGCCATGGCACCTTGATTGCCTTTGACGGTCAGTTCAATTTTTAGTGCTCCTACGGCTTGACTGGCTTCGAATGTGTATTCATAACTAAATGGAACAGAAGTTACTTCTGAAATTTGTTTGTCTCCGATTTTAAGAGTAACATTCGATATTTGACCAATGTCAACAGTTGCTTCTCCTTTGATTGTCATCTTTTCAGCTATGTCTATCATTGCCCCTTCGGTAGGAGAAGATATGGCACATGTTACATGTTGTTCTGGAGCGGGATCATTGTTGTCGTCACCACAAGCAATTAGTCCTAAGACTGCGAATAAAAAGAATCCAAATTTTTTCATAAATGTATTTATATTTAGTGAGTAATAATATAATCGTTAATCTTTGATGCAACGGACAGGAAGACCTACTCCCGGATTGAATTCTGCATTGGTTACAAATGTGTGGAGGTCTGACCATAAACGTACGGTGATACCGAATTCAGGTCCCATTTGTACTCCAGCTGTCGAACTCCACCAGCCGGCACTGTAGCAGGAATGCATCCAGTCTTCGTCACCTGCACATGCACGGAATCCGATGGGTAGACCGTTGAATAAGGTTGCATTATTCTTTTCCATTTCTACGCCAACCCAAGTTGGTTGAGGTTCTATTTCTGTATATTCCGGCAGCATCCACATTGTTGTTGAAGCTAAAGCTTTTGCTATTGCTGTTTCGTCTACCTGACCATCATTCATGATAGCGGCCATGCCGGAGTCTAAAACATATTTAGATAATGTCTGCCATTCTTTTTGTGAAGGAATATGCCATCCGTCAGGACAAACACCTTTTATATTCCGTGTTTCATCTTCTCCTAATGCTGTTTCACCTTGAAGTGCTGCAGGTAAGTTATAGTAGGCTCCATAAGCTTTTAAATAAGCTTTTCCCAAGTCTGTTTTGATATCACTGTCGAACATAACATAATATTTGGGCGCTGTTGAAGATATATCAAAATTCTGTTCCGGTAAATAACGTAAATTCTCTGCCATCCAGATTTGTTCTGCAAGTTGTATCGTCTTGTATACATTTCCATCACGTGTATCTGTGAGGTCTTCTCCATATTGAGGTGGTGCAGGCCTGTCACCGAGTTCTGTTGTGACAGTAATAGTTGCCAAAGCACTGCCTTCATGATCTCCTTTGACTGCTAATTCAATTTTCAACTCTCCTGGTTCAGCTTCCTTGGGGAAAGTATATTCATAATAGAATGGAACCGAACTTATGTCGGTAATAACTTCTCCTCCTACTTTAAGTTCAGCGGAGATAATTTTACCATAGTTAGTCGTTCCTTCTCCTCTGATAATCAGTTTGTCTGATATTATAACGGTTTCTCCGTTAGTCGGCATAAATATCTCACAGCTTACCTGTTGGTCTGGAAGTATTTCTCCTCCTCCGCCTGCGGTGCTGTTGTCATCTTTACAGCTTGCACCAAGTAATCCTAATGCCACGATAAAGCTAGTTAATAGTATCTTTTTCATATGTTATTGGATTATGTCTTCTTTAAATAGAATACAATTAATAAAAATGGACAGATTGTCTATAACCTTCTGTAGTTTTGCATCTTCATATACCCGGAAAACAAAACCGAAAGGATCACTCTCTTTTATTCCGGAAAAAGCGAAAACGAATGTTCCGTCTGTTAACATTACGGGGCCTAATGAGATTGTTACAGAAGGATCTTTTACATAATATAGGTCAGAGCTAAGAATTTCGAATGAGAGATATAAATTGTCCTCGAAGACTCCTAGGTTTTGACCGGCCCCAAAAGCCAGGCAATTGTCTATGGCTTTTGCTTTCAGTTTGTAAGGCAATCCGGTTAGAATGTTTGAAAGCAGGTATGTTCCGTCTTCCTGTTTTTCAATGATGACATCTTTCAAGCCGTAATTCATTTGCCCGTCTGAAAACATGCCTTGCCATGTTCCGGTAAGTTCGTCAACATCATATTGTATTACCTGATAAGAAGCCGATCTGTCTTTTGCTGCCACATTGACAATAGCTCCTCTCATTTTTCCGGAGGTATTTTCTTTTACCTTGAAATTTATTCCCTTCGCATTCTGTTCAAATGACAACCATTCTTGAGCTTCTGCGGGTATGTCTATTGTATAATCGAAAGAACTTTGTAATTTTATAGGTAGCGTAGCTGCTTTATTGTCGGTGCGGAGCATCCACTCGTCTTTACCGAAGATGAAAACAGCTCCGGATTGATTGATATTGAACGCCTTTTTTTCTACTCCGTTACTGATTGTCAATAAAGCATTTCTACCAGAGTATCCGGTGTTTTCTTTTACTTCGAATACTACTTCATTGGGGTTTACTTCTTTCAGCACACACCAGTCGGCATTAACATCTGCTGTTATATTGCCTGTTGCCTGAAGTTGTATGTAGCCTTTTCCTCCAGTCGCTTGGAAATTAGTATTTACAGCTTTGATCTCTAACCTGGATTCGCTGCTTTCCGTATCATTGCATCCCGCTATTGCTATGGTGCAAAGTACAAATAAGAATATATTAAAAAGCTTTCTCATAATTGTATTAATTACCTTCGTTTTCTTTTTCCATTAAGATTGAGTTATACCAACTCCAGTAACCCATTAGTCCTGAAGTTGAATATTCATCGGATGAATAAGCCCAGATTATCAATGACGTATTTTCTTGGCTTGCTTTATCCGCGAAGTAGAAAGTGAAAGGATTGATTTTCACCGTAACATTTACTAATCCGCTGCGTAAGCGTGAAGGCAAACTTAATTCTGTGTGAGCATATCCTTCTACACCTGCCGCACACGCAAAGTAGTAAGACGATGAAGAAACCGGACTTATACTTTGTGAATCTAAGATCAGTTTTCCGCTGGCTTTGTCATACAGAAGAGTGAAGTTGAATCCGCCAATACTTTTCAGAGTATAACTTTCTCCTCTGACTTTAGGAGTGATGGTTACAGATTGTGAAGTTGGACCTTCATCGTAATCGTCAACCGTTGCAGTGTAGGTACCGATATAGTCTTCATATTGCAGATAGTTTTCGGGATAATACTCTTTTAATACAATATCCGTTGCATCTGCATCGGTACAAACAAATAGCCTGAACTTTTTATCCCATTTGAAGTGCTGGACTTCAACTCCGTTGACATTATATGGAGACTGTAACTTCAGCCCTTTTTCTGTATAAATATATGGTAAACTTTCTGCACTGCTATAATCGGTACTGTAAACGGAGAATGTAGACATTGTGCCATTGTCACGTATAAAGTAGTTCAGTACTTGGCCCCCTTTCTCCATGCGATATGTATTCAGAAAAGCATCTTTCTCGATGTTAATGATATCCTCAAGCTGGATACGCCATGGTATATCTTTGGGCATAGGCGTCATTTCCATTATATTTTTATATTTTTTTCCTTGTAGAATAACCTTGTCGGGAGTTGCGCTCATGATAATAAACTCATAATCTCCTCCCACGTTCATGTTCAGGCCTAAAGGACCTGAAAACATGTGGATCAGCTGGTTGTATGAGTCGAAAGTGAGCATAGTGCTTTGTTCCGATTTAACTTGATACAGGGAGGTTATTATGGTACCCGGCTTGTAACCTTCTGCTCCTGCTTCCGACGCCATTTCTACCTGTTTTCCATCAAATTTCATTAGTAGGGTGACTGCACCTGCAGAATAGTTGCTTCCTATGTAATATTCCAGTTTCCATCCGTTCGGAACATCTTTAAGAATCTCCTGACATTTTATTACATCGGCTGTAGCTCTGTTGGCGGATGATTCGTCGAATATTTCTTCTTCAGAGAAAAGACAAGATTGTAATACAATGCAAATCAATGCCAGAAGTGTGTATATTGATAGATATTTCTTCATAATTTTCATAGTTTATTCAATAATACTTAAGTCTACATTGCCGTTTGCTATATCATCTTGGCGGCGTAGAACGATGTCGCGTAATTCGTCCAGATTGATTCCCCAGGTTTGTTCCATGTAACTATAGACTATTTCGAATTTTTGCTTTATGAGTGCACGGCCGTTTTCACCGGCATTCTGCAGCATGTTATTCCAGTAGTCTTTGGTATTTGTGACATACACTGCGATGTTTTCCACAAAATCTTCACGTGATTCACTCATTGCGTAGGAAGTGACAAATCCTTGTTGCCATGCATTGCGGTTAGCTCCCACCATATACCAGTCGCTGCCGATATAGGCATTTTCTGTGATACGATCAAATGCCGGATCATAGTTTTTGGTTTGATGCAGGATGTGGGCGAACTCATGATGCATTGTCTGGAAATAGTATTCGTTTAGCAGATTGATATCTATTTTATCAGGATTGATGTCATTTACATTGTATAATGTAATTTTCATACCACCTTCTGCCGTTCCCAATACCATGGTGCCATTGTCTTCATAGGCAGGAGAGCCGATAAAGTGAATGGTCTTGGGGATGTATTGACGTAAGAAGTCCGGATTACCGGTCGCTTCATCGTATGCTTCCAGCCATACATGTTTGATAATTTTAGCCAGTACTACGGATTTTTTATAGTCGGCAGGAGCTAATACATGTGTCATATCGCTCTCGTTATCTTCCATGCGATATTTCAATGCAATGTTGTACGGATGGGTGTAATTACCCAATATCCAGTTGTCGAATGGGCTGCGTTCTACTTCTTCTGTAGAGAAGATGCTGTTTGCTTTGTCCACGCCCTCGTCGTTGTTGCAAGCTCCCAGTCCGCAGGTTAATGTTATGATTAAACTATATATGATGTATTTCTTCATATTTTTCCCTCCTTAAGTTAGTTAGTCATTTCTTGGATTTGGTTGCATACCTGCCGTAATGACACTGGCCGGTAGCTGAATTGCACGTCTGGGGTCATTCGTGTCCATCTTGTCGGTGATATTCACCAAGGTATAACCTTCATAATAGCGGCGGTAGATTACAATGCCATAGCGCTTTATATCTTGCCATCTAAGTCCCTCTTCTAAAGTTAACAGGCGTCTCGCATGTAGAATACAGTGTATCAGATTCTCTTGCATTCCTTTTTCTATTATAAAATCCGGATGCAATTCCTTTTTTACTGTCGGGGCTTCCGGTGTGTAATATTTTAATTGAGCATAAAAATCATTGATTGTCTCTTTGGACAAGGTTTGTGTATTTTTCGTAAAGGCTTTCTGCCAGGCGTCTATATCGGCTGCAGCTTCGTCGTAACGTTTTAGTAATGTGTAAGCTTCAGCCCGGCAAAGTAATGCTTCATCGGTAGTGAAAGCAGGATACAGCATATAACCGACCCAGCTGTTGCCCGATGTGAACTGCTGATAGATGACTAAACGGCGGAATCCGTTCTTGATAGAGCCACCAGGCGCAAATGGGATTTGGTGGTAGCTTGACTGGTCTCCCCATGGACCTTCGGATTTACAACTTTCCGAGGCAGTAATATTATTCATGCAGTATCTTTCACAGTTGGCATAACCCGGATCGGAAACCAATGGCCAATATGAAGCTGCTGATATTACCAGTAGATTTGCCCGATTATCTGCATCTACATAAGCGTTCGGCTGTATGTTCTTGTTGGGAGATAAAGCTCCTAATGCAGCCCAGTCACGTAAATATTGGGAAGCATTCGTGCCGAGTACTATATTGGCATAATTGATAACCTTCTGGCAGTTAGAAAAATCCGGCTGTGTGTAATATAGATAAAAGCGGGCAGCAAATGCATAGGCAGCCTTTTTATTAAAATGATATTTCACTCGTGAGTAAATATTGTCGTCGATTAGAGGCAATCCTTCTTCTAAATCGGCTGCGATATTTTGATAGACTTCAGCAACAGTTCCGCGTGAGTATTGTGGATTTACAGATGTTTCCGGTTCCTTTATGTAAGGTATACCTAGGTCTTTATCTGCATTTGTACCATACGCTTTGCAGAATGTGGTAGCTAGTACGAAATGATTATATGCGCGACATATTAGAGCTTCACCTCTTTGTGCTGACAATGATTGAGGGTTTCCCATTTGCTCGATGGCTGCCAGGGCTTGGTTGGCCGATGCAATCGAGTTATAACAATCATTCCATAAGGCATGAGGTGAGTCTTGATTCTCTTCAGTGGTTTGCTGCCAGCGATACAAGTGCTCGTTTAACCGGAAAAGATAGCTGTATGCTTTACTATTTTCATCAATGTTGTCACTGTAGAATTCGCCTATATGACAGTTGGTGGTCATTGGGTATGCAGATACCAATACTTTGGTAATGCTCTCTTCGGTAGTTAGTTCAGTTCGGTTGTCCGGCATTTCATCCAAAAAATCGCTACAGGAGGTTATTCCCAGGCATAAGGTTGAAATGACTGCTGTATATAATACGTTTTTATATTTCATCATTTTTATAATTATCTGAATGGTTAAAATCCTAATCTAAGAGTTAATGTGAACTGACGGGGTACAGGGGAGGCAACTCCACCGGTATTGAAGAATTCCGGGTCCTGTCCGTTTAGCTTCTTATCTGCGTAGATTAGGAATAAATTGGTAGCCTGAAGTTTCAAAGATAAATTGGATATCTTTGCTGATGTAATCCATGATTTTGGAAAATCATAGGACAAGGAAATTTCTTTCATACGAATAAAGTCTCCTTTGGCAATTCGTTCTGTAGAGTAATTATAGGCATTATATGCATACATCAAATCTTTATTATCTTCATATTGACGTTTGGAAATGATGGCAGGGATATTGGTATGTTTCTCATCACCCGGAACTGTCCAGCGATTTTTGAATTCACGGGGCATAGAGGATAAGTCACTGTATTGATAATTGAAGCACGGATTTAAACGTACTACATTACCAAATGAATAGGTGATAAATACATTTAGCTTGAATGCTTTATAGGTGAAGATATTACCAAAGCTACCTGTTATAGTAGGATCAGTGGGACCTTCATATTTTAGATAGTCTATATTGTCACGTGTTTGGAAATCAATATCAGTATTGGTTATTTTTCCATTGATATTATACATTGGGATACCATTTGAACTTAGGCCGACAAATGGGATAGAGAACAAACCACGCACCGGGTAGCCCTGACGCGCAAAACCATAGCCTGAAACCAGATCCATCACGCTGGAACGGGCGTTAAGCTCGGTCACTTCATTTTTTGCTTTGGAAAAGATGAAATCTGTATTCCATGAGAAGTCTTTCGATTGGATATTCTTGCTTGAGATGGTGAATTCAATACCATGTGACTTCATGGAGGCTATATTGGCATATTTATAAATAGAACCACCTACTCCTTGTGTCGGAGTTATACCAATCAGGTCATAGTTGTTGCGTTTATACCAGTCGATTGAGAAATTGATCCGGTTGTCTAAGAATCCCATATCAGCACCGATGTTTAATTCATGCTTCTTTTCGTAAGTCAATTCGCTATTTTCGGGGTCGGATACATAAAGTCCGGTTTCCTGTCCGCTGGTGAAAGGGCGGAATGGTGAATAGCTGGTGATTATGGCATGTGAATTTGTTACATATTCCGGACCTCTGTCGGCTGTTAAAGAGTAGGATGCTTTGAATGTCAAATGTGACAGCACGGAGCTGAGTGTTTCGAAGAAATTTTCTTCATGTACATTCCATGCTCCTGAAATATTCCATGTAGGTAACCAGCGGGAAGAACGGCTTTTTCCCATGCGGTTGGTGCCTTCATAGCGGAATGTTCCGTTTACTGTATAACGGCCATCATACGAATAGGTTGCATTGGCAAAACCTGCTACACTCCTTGTTGTGGTATGGTTTAATCCATAATAATTTTCACCGGACTCAATACCTTTCTTGAAAAATTCATATACGTACGATGGAATTTCGCCCATTGTATATTGCATTCCCCATCCTTGAAAATAATTCTGCATGCGTTTTAAATCATTCACCTCCATACCAGCGAAAAGATTGGTTATATGCTTTTCTGCAAATAAATGATTCCAGGATGCTGTGGCACGAAAGTCTACTCCCAGCATGCGATAGTCCTTACGCTGGTAAATACCGCCTTCCGGCAGTATGCTGATGGGTAAAGCATAAGGATTGTCGGGGTTGGTGTAGAGTAAATTATTGTTGTCACGAATAGTGGCGTCATCCATTCCTGTGCGATATGCTGTTGCCTGATTCGAGTGGTCTTTAATATTATGTTCTTGCGAAGAAGCTTGATATCTGACTGCTCCTAATGCGCTAAGCTCTAATTCTGGAAGTGCTTTCCATTTTACTTCTCCTTGGAATTTAACGTCAACTACGTTTAAGTCCATATAATTGTTATCCAATTCATGGAGGATATTGAATGGTGCGTAGTTAGCTGTATAGTTGACTGCCGGATCCAATGCGCGTGATGTGTTTAGTGCATACGAATATGGATTGATGTCAAATTGACGGGTGACTTCTCCACTAGCTGCATTCACTTCAGAACTTAGTGTTCCGGGCGCTTTCTGCTTACGGTAGGAAGCACTGGATATTAAATTTATAGATAAATTCTTATATATATTATATGTTGTATTTAAATTAGCTGTATAACGTTTTACTTCACTTTGCTTGTACCACCCCGGGTCTGACATGGCACTTAATGAAGCATAGAATGAAGATTTTTCTGTTCCGGAAGTGATACTGACAGAATGATTTTGTGTGATATTGTTGGAAAATAAAGTATCAAACCAGTCGGTATTTCTCATTTCCGCTTCACGCAAGTAAGCGTTACGCGCTTCCGGAGTGTTGGCAAGTCCGAATTGTCCTGTAACCGGATTGTATTGATTGATTAACTGATACATACGTCCATACACTCCGCTATCTTTTGCACGGTAAGTATCGCTATTGTTGAGCCATCCTTTTTGTTCCATTTCTTTATAGATTCCCATTTGTTCCTGTGAATTCATGATATTGAATTCTTTATAACTGGGAATCATACGAGTTGTAAATTCACCGGTATAGCTGATTTTGCTGACACCGGCTTTTCCCTTTTTGGTGGTTACTACAATAACCCCTGCCATGGCTCGCGCACCGTAGATAGAGGTTGCTGATCCGTCTTTCAATATTTGAAAGCTTTCAATATCATCTGAATTCAATCCGGCAATAGCTGAACTAATCAATGTTTCGGCATCTCCTGAGGATAAGTCATCCGGACCTACGTCGATAGCATCTTCCATGATGACTCCATCTACCACCCATAGTGGCTTTGAACTACCGAAAATAGATGTAGCGCCACGTACCCGGATTTTTGGGGCAGTACCAAATGTACCGGAAACATTTTGTACAGATACGCCTGCGGCACGTCCTTCAAGTCCCCGGCTGATATCAGGCAAACCATCTAGTTTGACCTCATCTGCGGACAATTGTTTAGTTGCTCCTGTAAACAGACGTTTGTCCATTTTCTGCATACCTGTTACTACTACTTCAGATAATGTTTGTACATCAGGCATTAATGTAACATTCATATTTGGAGCAGGAGTCAGGTCTTGCGGTTTCATTCCTATATAGGAAAATTGTAACAGGGATTTATTGGATACATTTTCTATCGAGAATTTTCCATCTATATCTGTTAATACACCGGACTTACTTCCTTTGATGACAACGGTTGCACCAATGAGCGGCTGTCCGTCATCACCGGAAATAACCACTCCTTTCACATTGAATACTTTCGCCTGTTTGGAAGGACCTTTGATAGTAATTGTGATAAATTGGTCTTCAATATGATATTCCAGTGGCTTATTGGCTAAGATTATATCGAGAGTCTGCTCTATACTCTTATCCTTGACGGAGCCAGAAACGGTGAATTTCTTGACATCGTCATACGTAAACAGGATCTTATATCCGGATAGTTTTTCTAAACGTTTTAGTACGGACGGCAACCGTTCGTTGCTAATTTCAATCGTGATTTTCTTTTGCGATTGCACCTGAGCATTTACTTGGTAGGGCCGGAAACATAATACGCATAGAAAACACACAATAAGTAGGTTCCAATTATTTCTCATACGTTTGTCTTTAATAACACTATTTTGAACATGTTTATATAACTAGTGCGTATGAGAAGAAAAAATGGATACCCCTTTTGCGATTTATTTTTTAATAAAAGTGATATTTTGTTGTATTTTGCATAGATTAGTTATACTTATGCAATAAAAATCTAGTCTACAGTAAGCGTATTGCCTTGCAAGGTGACTGTCACTTTTTTCATTCTATTAAGTAATGAGATCGTATGTTCCAGGTCTTTGGTACGATCGGATATAAAGTGCATTTTATACTCCATCGCTTCTTTGTTTCTGAACTCTATGTTTACATTGTACCAACGTCCCAAATTTTGCATAATATCTTTCAATGTGACATTGTCAAAGTAGAAATAGCCGTCTTTCCAATAAACATAGGAGTCTAGATCTACTTCTGCCAGGATAAAGTTGCCATCAGATTGCAGATGTGCATCTTCTCCCGGATATAGTCTGGTATATGATCCTCCTTTGGTATTGCTGACTTCTACTTTTCCATTAATAAGCACTACATGAGTATCTTCAGGAGTATAGCTGCGTATATTAAATTCAGTACCGAGAACGCGGGTTTGCACAGTTTTGGTTTTTACGATGAAAGGTCGCTCCGGATCTTTGGCCACTTTAAAATAAGCCTCACCTTCTAAAGTGACGATACGTTCGTCGCCAATAAAGGCCGTTGGATAGACAAAGTTACTATTGGCATTGAGCCAGACCTCCGTGCCGTCACATAACACTACCTTGAAACTTTCACCGCGTGGAACAGTGAGTACATGTGTTTGAGTGGTCGTTGAAATGACTTGCCTGTAATCCAATTCTTTCTTTTCGGACTTTGAGATCATTTTCTGTGGTAAGGTTTGATTGTTTGATTGCGGTTCGTCTAATACAATCTTTTCTCCGTTATCTTTTTGCAGAGTGATATGTTGAGGGGCAGCATCCGCAGTAAATACTGTGATTGGCTCCAGGGCAGGGGTCGTCAGGGTATTGATAAGATAGTAAGTTCCAAATAGAACGGCAATCATGGCGGCTATTCCCATACTTACTTTCCAGAAGTTGGAACGCATTCTTGCCGTGTATTGTTTTTTCTTGAATCGTTCTAGCTCCATCTCTATATTGGGTAGTTCCATTCCACTTTTTTGTTGTAGGAAGAGGCTGCTATCCATGATGTCGCGACAAGCCTGCAGGGTTTCTTCATCTTTAAGCATTTCCTGCAGTTGTTCGACGTTTATTTCTGAAGAGCTCTCCATAATGTCGAGTGCCTTCTCTACAGATTTATCTGTACTATCTATATTGTCAATATCTTTATTCATCACTGTTCGACTGTATCATACTTATTTATATTACGTTTAATCATAAAATAAAGACACCTGCTTTATGATTTTTTTGCACATTCTTCACGTATCACCTGTAATGCTTTCACAATATGCTTCCTGACTGCACTGACACTAATATTTAATTCCTCTGCCACTTCCTGATATTTTTTGCGTTGAATATAACAT
The DNA here is from genome assembly GCF_040913205.1 of Bacteroides sp. MSSM.1001136sp1_RTP21357st2_D2_RTP21359_211015. Classification (NCBI taxonomy): domain Bacteria; kingdom Pseudomonadati; phylum Bacteroidota; class Bacteroidia; order Bacteroidales; family Bacteroidaceae; genus Bacteroides; species Bacteroides sp. MSSM.1001136sp1_RTP21357st2_D2_RTP21359_211015. Next base: position 340,182 of record NZ_JBDFVF010000002.1, read on the forward strand.
TCTTCTAAAATATGCCTGGTATGTGGAGTCAGTTTTTCCATCGCCTTACTGATATGCATCATTCTTTCATCCTGCTCCTGATACTCCGTCTCAACATAACTTTTGGTCAGTTCGGAATAGATTTGTACGTATTGTTCGTGTGTATTCTGATGCCGCAGGAAATCAATGCTTTTGTTGCGAACGTAGACATATAGATAAGATTTAGCTGTGGCTTTATCTATTTTAGCATAATTGGCCCAAATAAATTCGAAGGCGTCGCTGACAATATCCTTACTAGCCTCCATATTATTAATCAAATGAAATGCGTAATAATAAAGTTGAGGATAGTACTCTTTAAAAAGAAAATCAAAATCGGCCTTATCTTCCACGTGCTTTAAAAGTGTTGAATAGTAAATAAATCGCATTGCAAATAAACAAATAATAATTGAGAAAAGCAAAATGGCTTTTATTTTATATTTATCGTATCTTTGTGGCATCATATTTTTTGAATCAATATTCATGTAGAACCAGGGAAGTAATAATGGAGAGTGTTTTAATTACAGGTGCAAGTGGTTTTATAGGAAGTTTCATCGTGGAAGAAGCGTTGAAACGAAAGTTTGGTGTGTGGGCCGGAATTCGCCCCACGAGTAGCAAGCGGTATTTAAAGAACCGGAAAATTCACTTTCTGGAACTGGACTTTGCACATCCCAATGAGCTTCGCGCCCAACTCTCCGGGCATAAAGGTACTTACAGCAAATTTGATTATATCATCCATTGCGCCGGTGTGACAAAGTGTTCTGATAAAAAGACCTTTGATTATGTGAATTATCTTCAGACTAAATATTTTATAGACACGCTGAAGGAATTGAATATGGTTCCGAAGCAGTTTATATATATTAGCACGTTGAGTGTATTCGGACCTGTACGTGAGAAGGATTATACTCCGATAAGCGGAGAAGATACTCCGATGCCTAATACGGCTTATGGATTGAGTAAATTGAAAGCGGAATTATATATTCAGAGTATTCCCGGTTTTCCTTATGTCATTTATCGTCCTACGGGAGTCTATGGTCCCCGTGAGTCAGACTATTTCCTGATGGCCAAGTCCATTCAGAAGCATGTAGACTTTTCGGTCGGTTTTCGACGCCAGGACTTGACTTTTGTTTATGTGAAGGACATTGTGCAGGCGATTTTTCTGGGAATGGAGAAAAAAGTGGTTCAAAAGGCGTATTTCCTGACAGATGGGAAAATCTATAAAAGTCGTGCCTTTTCGGATCTGATACAAAAAGAATTGGGCAATCCGTTTGTTCTTCACTTGAAATGTCCATTAATTGTGCTAAAAGTTATATCTTTGTTCGCTGAATTCATTGCTACACGTTCCGGGAGGAGCAGTACCCTGAATTCGGATAAATATAAGATAATGAAACAACGCAACTGGCAATGCGACATATCCCCGGTAATGAAAGAACTTGGGTATGTACCCGAATATGATTTGGAAAAGGGAGTTCGTGAAACCATTGCCTGGTATAAAAATGAAGGATGGCTTTAGACTTATTTAAGCGCGTAGAAACCCGGAAAGGGTTGTTTGCTGTGGAAAAGATTACACTGATTTATAATCTGTTGACTTCCATATTGATTCTATTCCTGTTTCAGCGAATGGATCATCCATGGCACATGTTGCTGGATAGGGCTATGATCGCGGCGATGACCTTTTTGTTGATGTATCTTTATCGTCTTGCCCCCTGTAAGTTTTCAGCGTTTGTGCGCATTGTTATCCAGATGAGTCTATTGTCTTACTGGTATCCGGATACTTTCGAGTTCAATCGTTTCTTTCCGAATTTAGACCATGTATTTGCAACTGCCGAGGAGTTTATTTTCAATGGTCAGCCTGCTATCTGGTTTTGCCATACGTTTCCGCACCTTATCGTCAGTGAAGCATTTAATATGGGATATTTCTTTTATTATCCGATGATGCTGATTGTGGCATTGTTTTATTTCATTTATAAGTTTGAGTGGTTCGAAAAGATGTCTTTTGTTCTCGTCACTTCCTTCTTTATCTATTATCTGATTTATATATTCGTTCCTGTCGCGGGGCCTCAATTCTATTTCCCTGCCATCGGGATTGATAATGTATCTAAAGGTATTTTCCCTGCTATCGGTGACTATTTCAATCATAATCAGGAATTACTTCCCGGACCGGGTTATCAGCATGGATTCTTTTATAGCTTAGTGGAAGGCTCACAGCAGGTAGGCGAACGTCCTACGGCAGCATTCCCCAGTTCACACGTCGGTATTTCTACTATTTTGATGATTATGGCATGGCGTGGCAGCAAGAAATTGTTTGCTTGTCTGATACCTTTCTATATGTTGCTTTGCGGGGCTACCGTATATATTCAGGCACATTATGTGATTGATGCCATTGTAGGGTTTTTCTCTGCATTCCTATTGTATGTGGTTGTGACCTGGATGTTTAAGAAGTGGTTTGCACAACCGATGTTTAAGTAGAAAATTGGAATATACTTCTGTATTTTGAAACAGGTAATCTCCATCCGCAGGAATCAGAGTTTGCGGATGAAGATTATGATCTATAGTAGATTAAACTTCCGGATTCTCTTTACGTTGGGAAGTGATTTCTTCAAATATGCGGAAAAGCTCTTCCTTTGTTTCTGCCCGTAACATGGCAATACGCGTATTACGGAAATTAGGGATTCCTTTGAATAATGGGCTCGCAGCCAGATGACGACGTACGTGCAGAATACCTCTGCGCTCATCAAGTAGATTTACGCTGTCGACCACTTCCTGGCGAAGCACTTCCATGCACCAGTCGAAACTTAGCGGTGGTAATTCTTCACCAGTCTCCAGATAGTGTTTCACTTCTTTGAATATCCATGGACGACCAAAGCTGGCACGACCAATCATGACAGCATCTACTCCATAACGGTCAAAACACTCTTTGCTGCGTTCAGGCGTCGTCACGTCACCATTACCGATAATAGGAATATGCATCCGTGGATTATTCTTCACTTCGCCTATTAATGTCCAGTCTGCTTCTCCGGTATACATTTGTGCACGGGTGCGGCCATGTATAGTCAGTGCAGCAATACCACAATCCTGTAGCTGTTCTGCTAGCTCTACAATTACTTTGTTGTTAGCATCCCATCCCAGGCGGGTCTTGACCGTTACGGGGATTTTCACCGCATCTACTACCGCACGGGTGATCTCCAGCATCTTGGGGATATTCTGTAACATACCTGCTCCTGCTCCTTTTCCGGCTACTCTTTTTACCGGGCATCCGAAATTGATATCCAGAATATCAGGTTGTGCCTGTTCCACAATCTTGGCAGCTTCCACCATCGTTTCCGTATCTTTCCCGTATATCTGGATGGCAACGGGACGTTCGGCATCACTGATACTTAGTTTCTGCGCAGTCTTGCTGACAGCGCGAATCAGCGCATCGCTCGACACAAATTCGGTGTATACCATATCTGCTCCGAACCTCTTGCACATCAGGCGGAAAGCCGGATCAGTCACATCCTCCATCGGAGCAAGTAAGATGGGATATTTACCCAAATCTATTTGGCCTATCTTCATATATGAATCTGATATTTACTGTTTATGATTGAAGTAACTTCTTGTTTTCGCTGCAAAAATACGGAAAAAAGCCTACCTTTGTACGCATTCATTTGCTTAACTGATACAAATAAGTATATATTCTATGAGTCTTAGTTTGAAAGATTTTGAAATAATGGCTCCTGTCGGTTCGCGCGAATCTCTTGCTGCGGCTATTCAGGCAGGTGCTGATTCTATCTATTTCGGTATAGAAAACCTGAACATGCGTGCCCGTTCGGCCAATACGTTTACGATTGATGATTTGCGGGAGATCGCCCGTACGTGTGATGAACACGGGATGAAAAGTTACTTGACGGTCAACACGATTATCTATGATAAAGATATTCCATTGATGCATACCATTGTCGATGCAGCCAAGGAAGCCGGAATCTCTGCGGTGATTGCAGCCGATGTGGCGGTGATGAACTATGCCCGTCAGATAGGGCAGGAGGTACACCTTTCCACTCAACTGAACATCTCCAATGCAGAGGCTTTAAAATTCTACGCACAATTTGCAGATGTGGTAGTATTGGCCCGTGAGTTGAATCTGGAGCAGGTAGCCGAAATCTATCGCCAGATTCAGGAAGAACATATTTGTGGTCCGAGCGGTGAACAGATTCGCATTGAGATGTTCTGTCACGGTGCGCTTTGTATGGCTGTATCGGGTAAATGTTACCTCTCTTTGCATGAGATGAACCATTCTGCCAATCGCGGCGCTTGTATGCAGGTGTGTCGCCGTTCCTATACAGTCCGTGACAAAGAGACGGATGTGGAACTGGATATTGATAACGAATATATCATGTCACCGAAAGATTTGAAGACCATCCACTTTATGAATAAGATGTTGGATGCCGGTGTGCGTGTATTCAAAATTGAAGGCCGTGCCCGTGGACCTGAATATGTACGTACAGTGGTAGAATGTTACAAAGAGGCTATCAAAGCTTATCTGGAAGGAACATTTACCGATGAAAAGATTGCAGCTTGGGACGAACGTCTGAAAACAGTATTCAACCGCGGCTTTTGGGATGGCTATTATTTGGGACAACGTTTAGGCGAATGGACCAGAAACTATGGCTCGGCAGCTACGGAACGTAAGATATATGTAGGTAAAGGTATCAAATACTTCTCTAACATTGGAGTTTCCGAATTTCTGGTAGAGGCTGCGGAAGTTAGCGTAGGCGATAAACTTCTCATTACCGGACCGACCACAGGTGCTCTATTCATGACTTTGGAAGAAGCCCGTGTTGACTTGGAATCCGTGCAGACTGTGAAGAAAGGCCAGCACTTCTCCATGAAATCAGATAAGATACGCCCCAGTGACAAGCTGTATAAACTGGTATCAACCGAAGAACTGAAGAAGTTCAAAGGACTCGATATTGAGCAAAAAAGAGGCTAACTGCTATTTCTCAACTTTTAATTTTTAATCTTCAATTTTTAATTGATGAACTATATCTATGAATTGGAAATGAAGGTGCGTGATTACGAGTGCGACCTTCAAGGGATTGTTAATAATGCGAACTATCAGCATTATTTGGAACATACCCGCCATGAGTTTCTGACGTCGGTAGGCATCAGTTTTGCTGCACTCCACGAACAGGGAGTCGATCCGGTAGTGGCACGCATTAATATGGCATTCAAAACGCCGTTGAAAAGCGGAGACGAGTTTGTCTCTAAACTCTATATGAAGAAGGAAGGTATCAAATATGTATTCTATCAGGATATTTTCCGTAAGAGTGATAATAAAGTAGTAGTGAAATCCACTGTTGAAACGGTATGTGTGGTAAACGGACGTTTGAGTGACAGCGAATTATTCGATAGCGTCTTTGCCCCTTACCTGAAATGAGCAGTTCCGAGGAAGAACAGATTTATAGTATCGCCCTGACAATGGTGCCCGGTATCGGGCACATAGGGGCGAAACATCTGATAGACGGAATGAATAATGCTGTTGATGTCTTCCGTCTGCGTAAAGAAATACCGGAACGTATTCCTGAAGTGAGTCAACGGGTGGTAGATGCGTTGGATTGTCCACAAGCTGTGATCCGTGCCGAACAGGAATATGAATTTATCCGGAAGAACCGGATCTCCTGCCTGACTTTCCATGACGAGGCTTATCCTTCTCGTTTGCGGGAATGTGAAGATGCTCCTATTGTCCTTTTCTTTAAAGGAAATACCGATTTGAATTCCCTTCATATCCTGAATATGGTAGGAACCCGTAATGCCACTGATTATGGTACCCGGATTTGCGCCTCTTTCTTACGCGATCTGAAAACACTTTGTCCTGATGTGTTGGTGGTCAGTGGACTTGCTTACGGAATCGATATTCATGCGCATCGTGAAGCGCTGGTCAATGATCTGCCTACGGTAGGTGTCCTTGCCCACGGTCTGGATCGTATTTATCCTTATGTCCATCGGAAAACAGCCATTGATATGCTCGAAAAAGGAGGACTATTGACCGAATTTCTGTCCGGTACGAATCCCGACAAACATAATTTCGTCAGTCGTAACCGCATTGTCGCAGGTATGTGTGATGCTACGGTTGTCATTGAATCGGCAGAAAAAGGAGGCTCATTAATCACTGCTGAACTTGCTGAAGGCTATCATCGCGATTGTTTTGCTTTTCCCGGCCGGATAAATGATGAATATTCAAAGGGGTGTAATCGGTTGATTAGAGATAATAAGGCTTCCTTACTATTATCGGCTGAAGATCTTGTACAGGCAATGGGATGGAATATACCAACAACTTCTTCCGAAAAAGTAAATGTGCAACGTAGTCTTTTTCTCGACTTGTCCGAAGAAGAACAGAAGATTGTCTCTATTCTGGAGAAACAGGGGAATTTACAGATTAATTCTCTGGTAGTAGAAGCAGATATTCCCGTACATAAGATAAATGCTATTCTTTTTGAACTGGAAATGAAAGGAGTAGTTCGTGTATTGGCAGGAGGAATGTATCAGTTATTGAATTAACTCGTATAGACTAACCTCATATATGGATATAAAAAAAGGAGCAACGCCTTGCTCCAACCTTTGTTAACCTTAAATCTAATACTATGAAAAAAATCACATGACAAATGTAAGCGTTCAACTTATTCTTTCCAAATAATTCTGTTGTATTTGTTTCTCTTTTAAATTCTTTCACTGATTTTCACTGTTATCGGACACGACGCACTTCTAATGGATAAAGTTTGGCACTTTCATGGTAAGTAATGGAAAGAAATGCAAGCTTTCTTGAATATGTTTTCATGGTCATTCGAAGGGTTCGTGAAATAAGGCTTAAAATAAGTGCTTTGTTGGTTTAAAAGGAACGCCCCGTTGGTTTAAAACCAAGGCATCGTTCCTTTAAAACCAACGAGGTGTTCCTTTTAAAGGAAAATGTGTACTTGTATGTTGCTGTGTAATATATAGAATCATCTTTTCATAATAGCCATGGTGGATTTTTTTGCTGTCAAATTCAATGACTACCAATGAATGCTTTTATGAGAATGCTATAACACTAATGCTTGTCACTACGGAGCATAAATTTTATATAATAAAGAAAAGTGTTACGAGGACTATTGGGGAAAATCAACAAAAAGTTCTCATAAATGTATAGAAGGAGATTATGTGATTCATTCGAAGAATTTGGTGTTGAAGGATGATATAACCTATCTGCTGATATGGGATGTTTTGTTTGTAGTAGTACAAAAAAGGCGAGGCAAATGCCCCACCTTGAATGTTTTCACAACGGAATAATCCTTATTGTGATTTGCTTTTAATTAGTGTGACAAAGATAGTAATTTATTTTGTTTTAATGTCTAATTTGTGGAAAAATATTAATATATTTGATGAGTTATAATAAGATAGGGCAAATATGAAAAGAATATTAGGACTGGATTTGGGAACCAACAGTATTGGTTGGGCATTGGTTGACAGCGAAGAGCAGAGAATTTTAGGAATGGGTAGTCGGATTATTCCTATGGATCAGGGTGTGTTGGATACTTTCAGTGGGGGGAATCCGGTAGAGACTCAAACAGCTGCGCGAACGGTCTATCGTGGCACACGCCGATTGCGCGAAAGAGCATTATTACGTCGTGAGCGTCTGATTCGTGTTTTGAATATGATGAAGTTTTTACCCGAACATTATGCTTCTCAAATAGATTTTGAGAAGCGATTAGGACAATTTTTTGATGAAAAGGAGCCCAAACTAGCTTGGAAACAAAATGATGAAGGGAGGTTCGAGTTTATTTTTCAACAGTCTTTTAATGAAATGATAGAAGAATTTAAGAATAAGGGGGTGGTTAGAGAAGATAAAAAAATCCCATATGATTGGACTATCTATTATTTGCGTAAGAAAGCTCTTTCTCAAGAGATAGAGAAGGAAGAACTAGCTTGGATTTTATTAAATTTCAATCAGAAACGGGGATATTATCAATTAAGAGGGGAAGAAGAGGAAGAGAACCCTAATAAATTAGTAGAATATTATTCATTGAAAATAGTGGATGTCATAGCCGATGAAAAACCGAATAGTAAAAGTGATATATGGTATTCTTTACATTTAGAAAACGGCTGGATTTATCGTCGCTCCAGTAAGATTCCGTTATTTGGATGGAAAGATAAAACACGTGATTTTATTGTTACTACAGATTTGAACGACGACGGGACGGTTAAAAAAGATAAGGAAGGAATAGAAAAGCGGTCTTTTCGTGCGCCAAGCGAAAATGATTGGGTATTGTTGAAAAAGAAGACGGAGAGTGATATAGAAAAGTCTCATAAAACAGTTGGTGCGTATGTCTATGAGACATTACTGCAAAATCCTATGCAAAAAGTTCGTGGAAAGCTTGTACGGACAATCGAACGTAAGTTCTACAAGGATGAACTGAAACAAATTCTTGAGAAACAAAGAGAGTTTCATCCCGAATTGAGAGATGAAGATTTATACAACGACTGTGTAAGAGAGTTATATCGGAGTAATGAGACGTACCAATTTATTTTAAGTAAAAGAGATTTTGTTCATTTATTCTTGGACGATATTTTATTTTATCAGAGACCATTACGGAGTCAGAAGTCTGCGATAGGTGATTGCATACTTGAATTTAAAACATACAAAGATAAAGATGGAAATAATATTAAAGAGTATCTGAAGGTCATTTCAAAATCCAATCCTCTTTATCAGGAATTCCGTATATGGCAATGGCTGTACAATTTGAAGATATATCGGAAGGAAGATGACGAAGATGTTACTTTGCAATTTATTGCAAACATTGAAGATAAAGAACAGCTATTTGATTTCTTAAGTAATAGGAAAAGTATAGAACAGAAACCTTTGCTTGAATATTTGATAAAGGCAAAAGGTCTGAAAAAACAGGTAAAGACAGAGGCATATCGATGGAATTATGTTGAAGATAAGATATATCCTTGCAGTGAAACAAAAACGATGATTTCTACACGTTTGGCTAAAGTAGAAAATATTCCAGATAATTTCTTTACAAAAGAAATAGAACAAAAACTTTGGCATATCATTTATTCTGTTACAGATAAAAATGAGTTTGAGAAAGCGTTGAGAACTTTTGCAAAAAAGTATGATTTAGATATTGCTTCTTTTGTAGATAATTTCAAGAAAATTCCTCCTTTTAAAAATGAATATGGATCATTCTCCGAAAAAGCAATAAAGAAACTGTTACCTTTGATGCGTTTGGGGAAATACTGGAAATGGAATGATATTGATAATAATACCCAAAATAGAATATCCAAAATAATCACAGGCGAGTATGATGAGGAAATTAAGGATATAGTTCGTGAAAAGTCTATTGCTTTAACTAATGAAAACGATTTTCAAGGTTTACAGTTATGGTTGGCTCAATATCTTGTTTATGGGCGACATTCAGAAGCAGATATTGCAGGAAAATGGCATTCGGTTGCTGATTTAGAAAAGTATTTGAATGAGTTTAAACAGCATTCCTTACGTAATCCGATTGTAGAACAAATAATTACGGAAACTTTACGGGTAGTGAGAGATATTTGGCGAAAATACGGACAAGGAGCAGAAAACTTTTTTAGTGAAATCCATGTTGAGCTTGGACGTGATATGAAGAACACTGCTGACGAAAGGAAAAAAATAGTTAATGTTGTAACAGAAAATGAGAATACCAATTTGCGAATCAAAGCATTATTAATGGAATTAAAGAATAATTCTGATGGCAAATTGGAGGTTGAAAATGTCCGTCCTTATTCACCCACGCAACAGGATATTCTGAAAATATATGAAGAGTATGCAATTAGCACTGGGCTTGATAACGAAAAGGATGAAAAGGTAAAGGAAGATATAAAGAAAATAAGCAGGGTTGCACAACCCACAACGACAGAACTACAACGCTACAAACTATGGTTGGAGCAAAAATATTGTTCTCCATATACGGGTAAGGTCATCCCGTTAGGGAAGCTCTTTACCGAAGAATATCAGATTGAGCATATCATTCCAAAATCTCGTTACTATGATGATAGTTTCAGTAATAAAGTAATTTGTGAGGCCGCTGTAAATAAATTGAAGGATAAATGTTTAGGGTTGGAGTTTATAAAAAACTACCATGGGCAGATTGTGGAAACAGGCTTTGGACAAAAAGTAACTATCTTTGATGAGGAGGCGTATCAGAATTTTGTAAAGCAGCATTATGCTTATAATCATTCCAAGAGGACAAAGCTTCTATTGGAAGAAATACCTGAAAAGATGATAGAACGCCAAATGAATGATACACGTTACATCAGCAAATTTGTTCTCCCTCTTTTGTCAAATCTTGTACGTGCAAAAGAAAATGACAATGGAGTAAACTCAAAAAATGTACTTCCTGTAAATGGCAAGATTACAACTATGTTGAAACAAGATTGGGGGTTGAATGATGTTTGGAATGATTTGATTCTTCCTCGTTTTGTGCGGATGAATGAGTTGGCAAAGACTATCGCATTCACCAGTTGGAATGAACAACATCAAAAATATTTGCCTACTGTTCCATTAGAACTATCAAAAGGGTTTCAAAAGAAGCGTATTGATCATCGGCATCATGCAATGGATGCTTTGGTAATAGCCTGTGCAACTCGTGACCATGTCAATCTGTTAAACAATAAACATGCAAATACAGATACAATTCGATATGATTTACAACGAAAATTACGATTGTTTGAGCGAGTGACATATATTGACCCGCAAACAAAGAACAATGTAACAAAAGATATTCCGAAAGAATTTAAAAAGCCATGGGATAATTTCACTGTTGATGCCCGTAATGAATTGGAAAAAATTATTGTTAGCTTTAAACAAAACCTGCGTATAATTAATAAGGCAACCAATATATATACGAAATATGAAAACGGTAAAAAGATAAAGGTAGGCCAGAAAGGTCTTAATTGGGCAATTCGTAAACCTCTACACAAAGAAACTGTATTTGCAAAAGTATCACTTCGTAAAAGAAAAACCGTGCGTTTGAGTGAGGCTTTAAAAGATTGGAAAAAGATAGTCGATAAAAAGCTAAAACAAGAAATAAAACGGCTTACCTGTCAATATGGTAAATTTGATGTGGATACAATCTTGCGATATTTTAAAGATCGGAAGTACCAGTTTGGAGAAGTAGATGTATCAAAAGTAAAAATGTATTATTTTGATGAAGAAAATGCGGCGGTGCGAAAAAATGTAGATACATCTTTTACAGAAAAGTTTATTCAAGGATCTGTAACAGACACTGGCATACAAAAAATCTTGCTTAATCATTTAGAGGCAAAAGGGAATAAGGTTGAAATTGCGTTCTCTCCTGAAGGTATTGAGGAGATGAACAAGAATATCATTCAGCTTAATGAAGGGAAGTTGCATCTTCCAATATTTAAAGTTCGTGTTTATGAAACAATTGGTAATAAATTCTCTGTTGGAGTAAAAGGAAACAAGAAAGACAAATATGTGGAAGCGGCAAAGGGAACCAATTTGTTCTTTGCTATATATGTAGATGAAAATGGTATTCGTTCTTATGAAACTATACCTTTAAATATCGTAATAGAACGTTTAAAACAAGGATTAAGTGTGGTTCCGGAAAAAAATAGAAAGGAACATAGTCTATTATTTTATTTATCTCCTAATGATTTGGTATATGTGCCTATAGAGGATGAACGAGAAAACATTCACGCTGTTAATTTGGACCAACTTAATAATGAACAACGGAAGAGAATTTATAAAATGGTAAGTTGTACAGGTTCAGAGTGCCATTTTGTTCCTTATTATGTAGCAAGTCCTATAGTAAACAAAGTTGAATATTCGTCATTGAATAAGATTGGAAGGAGTCTGACTGGCGAGATGATTAAAGACGTTTGTATAAAACTAAAAGTTGATCGATTAGGAAATATTAAAGGAATATCTGGCTTATGAATAAAAACAATAACACCCCAATTCCCTCTGATTTCTTTCTTTACAAAGACAGTAATGGAGAAGTGAAAGTCGAAATCTATATTTTTAATGAAACAGTTTGGCTGACACAGGATAAGATTGCGCAATTGTTTGGAGTAGATAGAAGCGTAGTGACAAAACATTTGAAGAATATCTTTCAAACGGCTGAATTGCAGGAGGATTCAGTTAGTGCAAAAATTGCACTAACTGCTGCTGATGGTAAAAAGTATCAAACGAAGCTATACAATCTTGATGCTATCTTATCCGTAGGCTACCGTGTCAACAGCATTCAGGCCACACATTTTAGAATCTGGGCAAACAGCGTACTGAAAGAATATTTGATTAAGGGTTTTGCCATGAACGACGAGCGATTAAAAAATCCACAAATGCTATTCGGCAAAGATTATTTCGAGGAGCAATTGGCTCGTATTCGTGATATTCGTAGCAGTGAACGTCGTTTTTATCAGAAGATAACTGATATTTATTCGCAATGTAGTGCTGATTACGAAGCTGGTAGCGAGGTGACAAAGACGTTTTTTGCAACTGTTCAGAATAAGTTGCATTGGGCAATTTCCGGACAGACGGCAGCGGAGATAATTGTTGCCCGTGTGGATGCAGAGAAACCTAATATGGGATTGACTACTTGGAAAAATGCGCCTAACGGGATGATTCGTAAACCGGATGTATCCATCGCAAAGAACTATCTCAATGAAACTGAAATGGATGATTTGAATCGTATTGTTTCGATGTATTTGGATTATGCAGAACGTCAAGCGAAAAAAGGACAGGTGATGTATATGAAAGATTGGGTGAAGAAGCTAGATGCATTCTTGCAATTTAACGAAGAAGCGGTATTGCAACATAGTGGGCAGGTGAGCCATGAGGTCGCCAAAGCATTGGCGGAACAAGAATATGACAAGTTTCATACTAGGCAACTTCGGAATTACGAATCGGACTTTGATAAACTTTTGAAAGGAATGAATCATGATTAAGAAAACACTTTATTTCGGAAATCCGGTTTATCTGTCGTTGCGCAATGCGCAGTTAGTTATTAAATTGCCTGATGTGGAAAAAGCAACGGCCTTACCGGAAGTATTGAAAAAGCAGGCGGAAGTGACAAAACCTATAGAAGACATTGGCATTGTAGTTTTGGATAACAAGCAAATCACCATCACTTCCGGTGTGTTGGAGGCTTTGCTTGAAAACACTTGCTCTGTAATCACTTGCGATAGTAAGAGTATGCCAGTTGGACTGATGCTTCCTCTTTATGGAAATACAACGCAGAATGAGCGTTTTCGTGAACAATTAGACGCTTCGTTGCCGTTGAAGAAACAACTTTGGCAACAAACTATTCAGGCGAAGATTAACAACCAAGCATCTGTGCTCAAAGATTGTATGAATGAAGAGGTAAAGTGTATGCGCGTGTGGGCAGCTGATGTACGTAGTGGCGACCCTGATAATTTGGAAGCACGTGCTGCTGCATATTATTGGAAATCTTTATTTGCAGATGTTGACGGTTTTACGCGAGATCGTGAAGGTATTCCTCCAAATAACCTATTAAACTACGGATATGCAATTCTTCGTGCAGTGGTAGCACGTGGGTTGGTAATAAGTGGATTACTTCCTACTTTGGGTATCCATCATCATAATCGATACAATGCTTATTGCTTGGCGGATGATATTATGGAACCTTATCGTCCTTATGTGGATGAATTAGTATTTAGCTTGATACAGGAGTATGGAATGGGTGTGGAGCTAACGAAAGAGGTGAAAACGCGATTGCTTATTATTCCGACATTGGAAGTAATAATTGGAGGTAAACGCAGTCCGTTGATGATTGCTGTGGGGCAAACTACTGCCTCACTTTATAAATGTTTCAATGGAGAGCTTCGCCGAGTTGCCTATCCCGAACGGTAATGGATCGTCTTAGTGAATATCGTATAATGTGGGTGCTCGTTCTTTTTGATTTGCCAACTGAAACGAAGAAGGAAAAGAAGGCTTATGCGGATTTCAGAAAGAATCTGCAAAAAGATGGTTTTACGATGTTTCAGTTTTCCATTTATGTACGTCACTGTGCTAGTAGCGAGAATGCAGCAGTACATATAAAAAGAGTTAAATCTTTTCTTCCGGAACTAGGGCATGTCGGAGTCATGTGTATTACGGATAAACAATTTGGGGACATAGAACTTTTCTATGGAAAGAAGGCGCAGAGTGTCAATACACCAGGGCAGCAATTGGAATTGTTTTAGAACACAAAATCTCGCATTAATGCGAGATTTTGTGTTGGGAACAGTCTTCTTTTTTCTTTTCTAATCTTCTTTGTAACTAATTGAATTACATCTTATTATATGAAATGTATTGTTCCCAATGGTTCAAAGATACTAATTTGAAAGCAAATCACAACATGTACTGGTGGTTCGCCAACCCCATGCGCATTGTTCCCAATGGTTCAAAGATACTAATTTGAAAGCAAATCACAACTTATAATGGTTTGTTAGACCACTATCAGCATTGTTCCCAATGGTTCAAAGATACTAATTTGAAAGCAAATCACAACTGCTGGCTTCCCGGAAAAATGGAGGTATTATTGTTCCCAATGGTTCAAAGATACTAATTTGAAAGCAAATCACAACTAAAGTCTAGGACTGTTGGTTATTGTTTGATTGTTCCCAATGGTTCAAAGATACTAATTTGAAAGCAAATCACAACTCTCCTAATAATTGCTCTGTCACTAACTCATTGTTCCCAATGGTTCAAAGATACTAATTTGAAAGCAAATCACAACAGTCGAGTTTTGATTATTCTTTGAAACAGAATTGTTCCCAATGGTTCAAAGATACTAATTTGAAAGCAAATCACAACGGCATCTTGATAGGTATGTTTTATCCCAGGATTGTTCCCAATGGTTCAAAGATACTAATTTGAAAGCAAATCACAACTCGGGTGCACGTCACTTCTTATCCCGGTTTATTGTTCCCAATGGTTCAAAGATACTAATTTGAAAGCAAATCACAACTTATCTGTAACTTCTTGCTCAAATATCATAATTGTTCCCAATGGTTCAAAGATACTAATTTGAAAGCAAATCACAACTAATTATTGTCGATTCTTCATTCACTGTTATTGTTCCCAATGGTTCAAAGATACTAATTTGAAAGCAAATCACAACGGAAATAAGCTGTCTGAAGCATTGTGGGAATTGTTCCCAATGGTTCAAAGATACTAATTTGAAAGCAAATCACAACTCTGACAAGACGATACACATTATAGATTTATTGTTCCCAATGGTTCAAAGATACTAATTTGAAAGCAAATCACAACGTTCCGTTCTATCGCTTCTACTTGCTGCTATTGTTCCCAATGGTTCAAAGATACTAATTTGAAAGCAAATCACAACCCGCCATCGACTAAATACATTTGCGCCCATATTGTTCCCAATGGTTCAAAGATACTAATTTGAAAGCAAATCACAACAAATGTCTAAGAAGGATTTGTTAGCGTGGGATTGTTCCCAATGGTTCAAAGATACTAATTTGAAAGCAAATCACAACACAGAATGGATTTAAAGTAAATTAATATGATTGTTCCCAATGGTTCAAAGATACTAATTTGAAAGCAAATCACAACCTTCTGTTGCTATAGGTCGTTGTAATACAATTGTTCCCAATGGTTCAAAGATACTAATTTGAAAGCAAATCACAACAGCAACAAGTTTACAGACAATATGATCAAAATTGTTCCCAATGGTTCAAAGATACTAATTTGAAAGCAAATCACAACTATTGTTAGCATTCTCTGCATTAGAGTCTATTGTTCCCAATGGTTCAAAGATACTAATTTGAAAGCAAATCACAACCATCTTTTACAATATAGCTCTAACCCCCTAATTGTTCCCAATGGTTCAAAGATACTAATTTGAAAGCAAATCACAACGGAAAAGGCTCTATATTGGGCTATAACCGATTGTTCCCAATGGTTCAAAGATACTAATTTGAAAGCAAATCACAACCGCAGCGGTGAAAGGTTCTAAGACGTCACAATTGTTCCCAATGGTTCAAAGATACTAATTTGAAAGCAAATCACAACAGGTATGGCAGACATGGAACATTTATTTAATTGTTCCCAATGGTTCAAAGATACTAATTTGAAAGCAAATCACAACTCTGCTGGCTGACTTTTTTTTTAATTTCTATTGTTTCCAATGGTTCAAAGTTACTAATTTAAAAGTAAATCACAATCCATTCATGTATCTCTTTTTAATATAAACATGTTATTTCTTGTGATTTAAAGATTGTCATTTTCGTATAAGTATTTTTAAGTTTCTTTTTGTGAGCATTAGACTTAATTCTAGCGTTAAATATTGAGAATGCTCAATTTGTTTCAATTGCTTAGTAATTGGGTTAATAAAGGTGGGTATTCCTTTATATTAACGATAAAATCCCAAATGACTTGACAAACGCTTTTTGATGTTGTATATTTGTAGAACGAAAGAAACAATGAAACGACAAATTAAAACTTTAAAAACGAAATGAGACGAATCTTATCTTTTGCTGTATTAGCTGCATTGTACTTCCCCGGATGTACGACCAGTAAAAATGCAGTGCGTTGTCTGAGCCGATGGATTAAAGACTGTAACCCGTTGACCAAAGAGCTTGTACCGACTGGTTATATGCCGTATAATCATCGTTATTTGACGATGAAACAGTATAAGATTATAACAAAACATCTAGGAGATCCTTATGAGTATTAGGGTATAGACGACCCGATTAAAAGCTTGAGGCTGCAACCTTTTATAGGGTTTGTAGCCTTTTTTGTTGCATAAATTCAACGTAAATCCTTCTGAAAGCTACATTCGGGTTTTTAATAAACTTGTTGAGAGTTTATTAGAAACTCAAAAGTCGTTTATGCAGAAAAGATAAACTTTTTTCGGTGTGTTGAAATGAGAAATATACGAAATCTTTGTGTGTCTGGTTAATAATCACTACATTATTAAAGACAGTCTCATTTCATCTTTATTTGTGTAATCTTGAATGGGTAGATGTTTTTTCTTGTAATTCTTTATTTTAATTGAAACTTATCATACAATCATATATGATTGTGAGTATATGAATGTGAATATGTTACTTTGGAGAATAATTTATACCTGGCAAGTCAAGGGTCTTAAATGAGAGAGATCAGTCATAAAATATTTAGCAGAGTAATAACAATAAAAAAATGATGAAATGGATACTCTTAAATTGCATTCACACTTTGAAAATTTACTGTATGTGGGAAGAAGCGTGCTCACTAATACAAGTAGCCGCATTCAAAGATTATTTTTTAAAAAAGAGATGTGTATATATGAATACTTGTTTAAGGAGGAAGCAAGTAAAGGCATTGAAATTGTAGTGGACAATGCTGTCTTAGTTTGTGTTTTAGAAAATGATATCTGTAATAAATCTATTCTTTATCTTAATGACTCCACTAATGTAACATCTTATATTAATTATTGCAATAGTACTTTTGAATATGATAAACTTCGTGATAGATGGATTATGCCTGATGGTTATCTTACCCTTTTTATACCGAATGATGACTTTGAAAAGCGATTTGCATTCGTGCAAACCTTAGTATGAATAAACTTCGTGAAGCCTTTGGATTCTTAAGGGGATATATCTGAACATTAGACAATTTGATTTGTTATTTATTATAGTTGGAAGAATATAGACGTTGTTTGCTTTCATTATGATGTAAAATATCTCTATTTACCCATTTTTTAAAGGTTGTTTTTGACTATATGTCAAAACAAACCTTTATATTTGTATATGTGAAGTTAACCGAAAAAATCACTTATTATTGACTATGATGAAAAAGGAAATCAAATTCAGTCTTGTTTATCGGGATATGTGGCAATCTTCCGGTAAGTATCAACCTCGGGTTGACCAGCTTGTACGTATAGCTCCATTGATTGTTGAGATGGGCTGTTTTACAAGAGTTGAAACGAATGGAGGTGCTTTTGAGCAAGTGAATCTATTGTACGGCGAAAATCCTAATAAAGCTGTCCGTGCTTTTACTGCACCTTTTAGAGAAGCGGGCATTCAAACACATATGCTCGATCGTGGTTTGAATGCATTACGTATGTATCCGGTTCCGGCGGATGTGCGTAAATTAATGTATAAAGTCAAGCATGCACAAGGGGTGGATATCACCCGTATCTTCTGTGGACTGAATGAGACGAGAAACATCATTCCTTCTATTAAATATGCTTTGGAAGCAGGTATGATTCCGCAGGCAACTCTTTGTATCACGTATTCTCCAGTGCATACCGTTGAGTATTATGCCCGAATTGCCGATCAACTGATTGAGGCCGGTGCACCTGAAATATGCTTGAAGGATATGGCGGGTATCGGTCGTCCGGGTATGTTAGGAGAATTGGTCAGGACTATCAAGGAGAAACATCCGGATATATTGATTCAATATCATGGTCATAGCGGACCGGGATTGTCTATGGCTTCTATCCTTGAGGTTTGCGAAAATGGTGCGGACATCATTGATGTGGCTATGGAACCGATGTCTTGGGGCAAAGTGCATCCGGACGTAATCTCTGTGCAAGCTATGTTGAAAGATTTAGGCTTCCAGGTTCCCGACATAAATATGAAAGCATATATGAAAGCTCGTGCGATGACGCAAGAATTCATTGATGATTTTCTGGGTTATTTTATGGATCCTACCAATAAATATATGTCTTCGCTTCTACTGAAATGTGGTTTGCCGGGTGGCATGATGGGTTCCATGATGGCAGACCTGAAAGGAGTGCATTCCGGCATCAATATGATATTAAGGAGTAAGAATGAGCCGGAACTTAGTCTGGATGATCTGCTTGTGATGCTTTTTGATGAAGTGGAATATGTATGGCCCAAGCTGGGTTATCCTCCTTTGGTGACTCCTTTCAGCCAGTATGTGAAAAATGTTGCATTAATGAATCTTATGCAGCAGGTAAAAGGGGAAGAACGTTGGACAATGATAGATAACCATACTTGGGATATGATTCTGGGTAAAAGTGGACGTCTTCCTGGTACGCTTGCACCGGAGATTATAGAGTTGGCGAAATCTAAAGGATATGAATTTGTCGATACCGACCCGCAGTTGAATTATCCGGATGCTTTGGATGAATATCGAAAGGAAATGGATGAAAATGGCTGGGAATATGGAGAGGATGACGAGGAGCTTTTCGAACTGGCCATGCACGATCGTCAATATCGTGATTATAAGTCCGGGGTTGCTAAAAAGCGCTTTGAGGAAGAGTTACAACATGCAAAGGATGCGGCAATGGCAAAGAACGGGTATTCGGAAGAGGAAATTAAGAAGTTGAAACGTGCCAAGGCAGATCCGGTTATTGCCCCTGATAACGGACAGGTACTTTGGGAAGTTTCCGTAGAGGGACCATCCATTGCTCCATTCATCGGGCGTAAATATCAGCATGACGAAGTCTTTTGTTATCTTTCCACTCCGTGGGGGGAATATGAAAAGATTCTAACCGGATTTACCGGACGTGTGGTGGAGATATGTGCACAGCAAGGTGCGACTGTACATAAGGGAGATGTAATCGGTTATATTCTACGAAGCGATATTTTTGCGTAGATTCTTATAAGAGTTAGGGTATAGGTAACTCAATAAAGAATTTTAGGGGAGTGTCTAACAAGTCCCTTTTTAGACAGCCCCTTTCTTTTGCGTATAAATTCAATGTAAAGACGATCATGAAAATTCTTATGTGTTGTAATTGAATGGATATTTATCGGTAGTAGAATGGAATGTTTAATATGGAATGAGCGTATTTTGTAAAAAATGCGATGGTCAGAGCAAAAAAAGCGGACTTATTTTGTTCTTTCTATAATTAAGTACAACTGCTTGAATTTCACGATTGGACGGCCAAGGTAGCTGGAGGTGCTGTAACCGTTCGCTTTTGCCCAATCTACGACTTTGTTACGCAGCTTTTCCGGATAGTAGATTGTAAGTAGTTTTTTCTCTATCTGGTCTCTCCATGACTCTGGTAAACTTATGTTGCTAAGGTGGCTAATTGGGGCAATGCCAAGAGCGAGAGCAACGACACTATGGGTGAAGTCTCCACTTTCAGGTGTGGGCTCTATCTGTAAATTCTGTTTCACTCCATCCACGAGGCTCTTGATAGCAAGAATATCTTGGGTGAGGTTGAGCTCTGAGATGAAATCAACCTCTACTTTTGCTAATTGATGAAATAGATCTCCTTTCTCTGCGCCAAGTAGTTTTAAACCCCAATCAATTTGGAAACGCAGAGATTCTACAGCTCTCTTTATACTGAGAGCATCTTTTTTCTTTGGATTTTTTTTGTATGCCATGACGAATAGAATGTTAAAATGAGTGTGCAAAAATAATGGTGAAGTATGCAGAAACGTTGCACACATAAAAAAAATTGCTATAAATTAATATATTTAGGTGGTATGCAGTTTTTTTGCATACAAAAAAGTTAACTTTGTACTAAATAAGATTATGAATTCTACCCTATAAAACATGCTATCAAGATATCTAAAGTAGGAAAAACAATTAGATGAGATATACAAAAAGGGTTTAAGCAATTGAATAATAAAAAATAGTAATAATATTTTGAAAATCACGGAAGTTTAGAAAATGATAAGTAAAACCTTCAACCGCTATATCTGGTTGCTCAACACGCTGCTTCAGCATCGCAGATTAACTTTTGAGGAGATAAGCTGTCGATGGAAAGATAGTTGTCTCGGTGATGGTAGACCGCTTGCATTACGTACATTCCACATGCATAGAGAAGCTATTGCAGAACTTTTTGGTGTAGAGGTCGAATGTGATACATCCAGCTATGAGTATTATATTTCTTCTTCTAGTCAACTGAAAAATGACAAGACTCGTCAGTGGTTGCTTAACTCCTTCACTGTGTCTAACATGATAGAAGCAGGGCGCAACATGAAAGATCGAATTTTGTTTGAGGAAATTCCTGAAGGAACTGAATATCTCCAAACAGTCATAGATGCAATGCAACGAAAAAAGGAATTGAAGATTGATTATAAACCTTTCAATGGTCATCAGTCAATATTTCACTTGCAGCCATACGCTATGAAGGTTTACCATCAGCGTTGGTATGTAGTCGGCTATCTCAAAGAGCAGGAGGGAATAAGGAATATTGCCCTTGATCGTATTTTGGAAATGGAATTGACAGATGACTCATTTATACTTCCCAATGATTTTGATGCAGAAGAATATTATGCTCATACAGTTGGCATATTTGTCAATGACAAATTGAAGCCACAGAAAGTAGTTGTTCGGGTATTCGGTGTTCATGTAGAGTATATGCGTTCTCTGCCACTGCATTTCTCTCAACAAGAGATAAAAACAGAACACAAAGAGTACAGCGACTTTGAATACCAACTTTGCTTAACTCCAGAGCTAACAAGTCAGCTACTTGCTATGGGTGAAAAGATCGAAGTTATGGAACCAATAGGGCTGCGTGAAGAAATTAGAAAACGACTTTTTGCTGCCATAAATAGATATAAATAGGAAAATAATGGCGTGCAGAGTCTTAGCAGAGATCAATAATACATAGTTATAAACTCTAAATGAAGAAATTGAAAATGGTTAATAATTACACAATAAAAACAACCTATTACGATAGGAAAATGGATGAAAAGTTGCTAACCCAAATAAATGAGCGGTTTCCTTGGATCATCAGTTATGTTAAATCACATAATTGTTTAGATTTCCAGACTGGAAATGATCCTAAAACTAATCGTTCTTGGTTTTCTATATATAGAGGTACTGGACGTATACTAACCTTTCGTAGTCATTCGAGTAAAGTTAATGAAATATGTGATGTAGCCGAGGCTTACAAAGAATTAATGCAACCAGATTTTTTTAGAAATCCAACACCGGATCAGTTTGACACATATTTAGCGAAAATCGCTTCCGCGGAAAAGTTCAAAAGATACTATAATACAGATGTTTACAATGAAGGATATTATCAGACATTAATAGGACGTCGTTATACGTTTGGAATTAAAGATACTGATGATTTTATTCTTTTTGACAAGGAACTAGTTATCGGTTTTAAAACAAAAGGCATAAAAGATGAATGGAATAAGGAAATTGTAGACCAACAAACATTGAAAATTAAACAATTAAGAAAAACGTACAATGGAGAACTTCCTGAAAATATAAAACCTGAGTATGGTGAATTTGACTTCCTTGGTCTAAATACTAATGGAGATATATTGATAATGGAACTTAAACAAAATGATCCTGCTAAGACTGCATTGTCTCCTATTCAAACTTCATATTATTATCTACAGTTTCAAAAATTAGCTAAAGAAGATGATAAGTTGTATCAACGAATAAAAGCAATGATCGAGCAAAAAATAGATTATGGACTTATCGGTTCCTGTTACAAAAATAAAATACCATTAAAGCTTTCCGGAAGAATAATACCGTGTGTAATTGTAGGAGACGACGGTGAACTATCTGAAACAATCCGCGAAAGATATAGATTTATTCGTGATTTATTTTTGCCGGAAATGAAAGCATACACATGCACATCCAAGGGTACTCTCGTTATATCAAAAGACTTAGAAACAGAATGAATCTTATTATTCATCGTGGGGCTGACCAGATAGGTGGTTGTATTACAGAAATATCGACTGAGAATTGTAAAATTCTTATAGACTTCGGTAGCAATCTTCCTGGTTGCAAAAAAGAAGAACTGACAGAAGAACAAGTAAAATCAATCATAGGAAATGCTGATGCCGTATTCTATACACATTATCATAGTGATCATGTTGGTTTGCACCATCTGATACCAACAAATGTCCTTCAATATATAGGATTAGGAGCAAAAGAAGTTATGCTCTGCAAATATGACGCTTTGAGGGGGCACGGAGATTACTCCAAACAGATTGAAGCAATAGAGCGTATGGAAACCTATTGTGCGGCAAAACGTATTGATGTCAGTAAGAAAGGGAAGATTTTCGTTACTCCGTATTTTGTTAGTCATTCTGCTTTTGATGCATATATGTTCTTAATAGAATGTGAGGGAAAGAAGATATTGCACACAGGAGATTTTCGCAGACATGGCTATATTGGCAAAGGTCTTTTTCCTACTTTGAAGAAGAATGTGGGAGAAGTTGACATACTTATAACAGAAGGAACAATGTTAGGAAGAAGTCAAGAATGTGTGATTTCAGAGAGCGAAATACAGAAGAATATTATAAAGGCATTGCGTGAACACAAGTATGTCTTTGCCTTGTGTTCGTCAACTGACCTTGACCGGCTTGCAACATTCCATGCGGCGTGTAAAAAGACTGGACGTATATTCTTAGTTGATGAGTATCAAAATAGGGTCCTTAATGTATTCACGAAATATGCAGGATGCAAATCTGATTTATTCCAGTTTAATGCTTTCAAGCTAATCAATTATAGAACTGTCAATGTTAGAAACAAGCTACAGAAGGAAGGGTTCTTAATGCCAATTCGAATGAGCAGTGGCTATTTGCTTAAGGGAATGCTCGATATATATAATGATGAAAAACCGTGGTTGATATATTCTATGTGGGGTGGCTATGCAAAAGAGGGTAAAGACTACACAAACAGCGATGTTATAAATATCCGTAATCTGTTTGGCGATAGAATATTAGATGGAACAATGGATGGTGTTCACACAAGTGGACACGCTGATGTTGAAACATTAAAAGAAGTCTGTCAAACTGTTCATCCTCGTATTGGAGTCATACCTATACATAAAGATGAGAACTCACGATATGATAGCATTAGTGGAATTTCTTCATACTTTATATTCGACGAAGGTGATGTTGACATACATGACATTCATATTTCTGTAAAATGAAAATACTTCAAATTTCTGATACACATAATCAGCATCGGCAGTTGACCGATCTTCCAGCTGCTGATGTCATTGTACACTGTGGCGATTTTACGGACAATGGTACAGAGGAAGAAGTGCTTAACTTTCTCAACTGGTTCATCGAATTACCCTATCCTCACAAAATCTTCATAACTGGTAATCATGACCTTTGTCTTTGGGAGGCTGAAGGCATTGAAGATTTGCCTAATAATGTATACTTCCTTCAAGATTGTGAATGTGAGATTGATGGTATTAAGTTCTTTGGTTTGGCATATAACCATCCTGAGACTTTGATACCAAATGATGTTGATGTGCTCATTACTCATGAACCTCCTATCATGATACTTGATGAATCAGCAGGAATTCACTGGGGAAATGCATTACTTCGAAACAAGGTTTATGAGGTAAAGCCACATTATCATTTGTTCGGTCATGCTCATGAAGGATATGGTACATTCAAGGATGAGCACATCATTTTCTCAAATGGGGCAATACTTGATGACCACTACAACTCTTGCTATGAACCTAAACTGATCATTTATAAATAGTCAAATTATAGTTCTCCTGATGGTTATAAACAACAAAAAGTGTATATGCTAAGATTAACTGAAAAGATGAAGTCGGATTATATTTGATCGTATTGGCATTGACATATATTCTATTTGTATTTTATTGATAGTTAACTATATCTATTCCTGTTCCGGTGTCATTCCTAAAATGATATGCCTTTCCTCTCCTGATTCTGGAAGACGGAAGGATAGGCGATACATCGTCTTAGAGATTTCTCTAGGCGTATAATCACTATAAGAGCACTTTATTTTCTAAAAGCTCTATACGTTTATATAACATGTCAAGGAGCCGACTGTTTGCTTTTATTAGCTCACGAAGATCATCTGCCGCTTCGATATGCACGCTACTACAGTCTTTAGCGACTCCAATATTAGTTCCGATAGTACCGGAATTATTGACATACACATTCCCGTCTATTTTATTAAATAGTTCTAATGCAGACATATTTAGTACCTCTGCTATTTTATTCAGCCTGGTTAACGTGAGGTCAGTTTCACCATATTCAATCTTACAATAGGCACTTGTTGATAAGTTCAACTTTTCTCCCATTTGTTCTTGTGTAAGATTCTTTTCCATACGAAGCATTTGCAGCCGATGTCCTACTATCTTCTTTAAATCTGTTTCCATGTATCTTGTTATTGGGAAGCAATTTATTATTGGACAAATGTAACAATTTTGGTGGATATAACAAATGCTATTTTATACTTATTCGAGAGAACTGTGGAAAATGCGATGGTGCAAATAGCTTGGAGACGGGAAAACGACCTCGTTTTATTGAACATACCACTCTTTTCCCTTTTCTCATTGATATTTGGAGATAACTATTCGTTTAACGGATGGTTGTAGTAAATATTGTGTATACAATACACCTTAATGTGTGCTTAACTTTGCAGTCAGAGAAAACACAATCATTCATAACAGTAAATCATTATTAAAAAAAGAACATTCTATATTGTATTAAAAGAGCGAAATATTGCACTAAAAAACAAACATAGCATTAATAATAAATAATAAACAGACATGAAGAAGATTTTACTATTGTTCTCTATTTGCCTAATTCCAATGTTAGGCTATGCACAAACCGATGAAAACGGTAAAGAAAGAGTCTATATTGATTATTTCTCTCGTCCCGGTACTATCAGTAATATTTTGGCGGAAGCATTGCGTAATAAAGTAATAGAAGGTATCCAGAAGATGGATCGTGTAGAACTTATTGATGTTGATTCTAATGAAGCATTGAAGACTGAAGCGAAAAGACGCCAAGAGACTTCTGCTATGGGAGATGCCGTTTGCAGAAGCGAGGTCATGACAACGTTAGGCGCCCAATATCTTATTCAGGGAAATATTACCAGTATGCAGGGAGTTAAAAAAACAGATAGTAAAGGGAAGACCTATTATCAGGGGAGTGTTTCTTACACGTTGAAAATAGTAGACCCTTCTAACGGTACACTCAAAGGAACCCAGACATTCACTCACGAGGGGCTGACCGGGAATATTGGCGATACTCCTGATGAAGCAATCATTAAGACTTTGGATTATGTAGTAATAAGCATGGACGATTTTGTTGACGAGTATTTCAAAATGAAAGGAACGATTGTACAGATTGAGAGTACCAAAAAAGATAAAGCACAAACTGTATATATCGATCTTGGAACTAAGAGAGGGGTACAAAAAGGCCAGAAATTTATCGTTTACATAGAGATGGATATTGCCGGAGAACTGTCATTGAAAGAAGTCGGACGCTTGAATGTGAAAGAAGTATTGAGCGGAACGCGTTCTTTATGTACCGTGAGCAAAGGCGGTGAGGAGATAATGAAAGCATCGAAAGAAGAAAAGAAATTGATTATTCTTTCTCGAAAAAATACCTTTTTAGGCGGACTTGGACTATGATGAAGTTACGAATACTGCTTTTGAGCCTGCTAGTTGTATACACTATTCATTTCATGGCACAGGAGTCATACTCCAATGACGTAACTTGTGTGAAGGCAGATGATAACATAGCCGTTATCACCGCTTCCGGAACAGCCGAAAAAAAGAAAGATGTATATAATATGGCATTGAAGTCGATCTTTAATGCTATATTTCTCAACGGCATTGACGGAGTGGAAAACGGACTGCCGCTCGTCGGGAAAGAAGATTCTTACTATATGAACCAGTTTTTCAGTTCACGTTATATGCTCTTTGTGAAGAACTATGAAACGGTAGGAGATCCGGTACGGCAATCTTCCAAGCTATACAATGGTACAGTAACGGCTCAAATCTTATTAGGTGCGCTTAAAAAAGACTTGATACGGAACAAATTGATGACGAGACCCCAGGAAGAAATGTCGATGGAGGAAACCCGGCAACAAATTGCTTTGCCGACAATCATGGTAGTCCCCTATAAAAGCAATGACCGAAGCTCATACGCTGATATTCTGAAGAATGATTTTGATCTTCGTATAGCCGTAAGTACGGTAAAGGAGAGATTTGTTAAGCTTGGCGTGAAGACAGTGGCTGCCGAGGGAAAACAGTCAGGAACTTTGCGTGCTTCCGAATGGGAAAGTAAGAATGCTGATTCCAATGATAAGCAGTTGTTGATGAATTCGGGAGCGGACGTCTATGTGATTGTTGATTTACAAAAAGACATATCTGCAGCTTCGGGAAGTAGAGTCTCATTGATTATGACTGCTCGTGAAACGGCTACCGGAGTAGATTTGGCTAGCCGGAAAAGCTGGACGAACCGCTTTAGGACGACGGACGTGGATAAGTTATGCGCATATGCGGCACAAGATGTTCTGGATGGTTTTCTGAAAGATATCTCGAAAGAGTTTGCCCGGAAAGTTCAACAGGGGAATACGATTGTTCTTCGGGTTAGTCTCGCAGATAATGCTATCAATACGATGAATAGCCAGATAAATGGTAGTACTACTCTTTCGGCGCATATACGCAATTGGGTACGAAAAAATGCCCAGGGAGGACGCTACCATATTCAAGGTGCTGTGGACGATAGTCTGATATTTGATTCGATACAGATTCCTGCAAAGGACAGCGACGGCTTGCCGATGGATTGCATCACGTTTGCAGATAATCTGGTTAATTATCTGAATGATTCCGGAATAGATAGTGAACATAGAGTGGATGGAAGCACCATCTATTTGACTATTCAATAAATCAAGGACGTATGAAACATTGGCTTTTATTTATTCTTGTGATTTCATGGTTTTGCTTTCCGCTTTCCGGTCAACAAACGAACCGTCCTGACTGGGTGAAACAGCATCCTGTTAGTGGTTTAAGTTACATCGGAATAGGAATGGCTGAAATATCGGAAGGAGATTATCAGCAAAAGGCAAAGCAAAACGCTTTGTCTGATCTTGTATCTGAAATTCAAGTGGTGATTGCCGCCAATTCTTTGTTGAATACGTTGGAGGACGATGGTAATGTGAAACGAACCTTCGCAGAAAGTATTCGTACAGAAGCCCGGGCGGAAATAGAGAACTTTCGTCTGGTGGATTCCTGGCGAAGTGACAATGAGTATTGGGTTTATTATGAATTGAATAAGGGCGATTATGCAGCCTTGGTGGAAGCACGTCGTCAGAAGGCAATCCGTAACGGATTCGATTTTTGGTATAAGGGACACATTACTTTACAACAGGGAGATTTAATGACTGCCATTGAATTATTCTCAAATGGAATGGAGGCTATACGCCCGGTGCTTAATCAGGAGTTGTTCTGCTCTTACGAAGGAAAGACAATTAATCTGGCGACCGAACTATATGCGGCTTTGGCTGGAGTATTTGATGGAATAACGATTGTTCTGAATCCGGCAACCGTTTCAGTCACGCCGTTTCAAGGTATAAGGGAGCCTATTGCTATAGGTGTTTACCGTAATGGAAATCCGTTAAGGAATATCCGGTTGAAAGCCGAGTTTGTTTCCGGGTCGGGAGATTTGTCTTCCATGTCTCCCACCGACGAATCGGGAGTTGCCGCTCTTTATGTGCGCAATATTACTTCTAAACAGGCACAGCAGGAAATTGGAATTTCATTAATTGATGATGTGTTCAGCTTGTTCCGGAAGGGAAGTTATGCAGCTTTATTCAAACAAATGCTTTCTTCTCTTCCCGGAGCAACGTTGACTATCAACACGGTGCAGACACAGACTTCTGCTTATGTTAGAAGTGCGCAGAGCGATGTAGAGGCGGTGGAACGAACTGTGAA
The DNA here is from genome assembly GCF_040913205.1 of Bacteroides sp. MSSM.1001136sp1_RTP21357st2_D2_RTP21359_211015. NCBI lineage: Bacteria > Pseudomonadati > Bacteroidota > Bacteroidia > Bacteroidales > Bacteroidaceae > Bacteroides > Bacteroides sp. MSSM.1001136sp1_RTP21357st2_D2_RTP21359_211015. Next base: position 368,831 of record NZ_JBDFVF010000002.1, read on the forward strand.
GAGTTTGCTGAACAATCATTTCTTTAACGTAGTTGCATCTCCTTCTGAAGCCGACATTATCGTTACATTGGATAATAAGTGTCGTAAAGGCAATACCGTTCCGGGTGAACTGTATAACTTCATCGAATTCTTTTCTACGTTGGGGATTAAAATAGAAAATAACCGGACGGGGCAAATCCTATTGAATTATTCTATTAATGATGAACGGACATTAGTACCTGAAAATAAGTCCGCTTCTCAAGGCAAGAATATGGCGGCGCGTGAATTGATAAAACGGCTGAACCGGGAGTTTGCACGTGAATTGAAGAAAATAACATTCGACAGAACCGGAAAGATTCCGGAAAGACAGAAGATGTTGCCGGATGTTCCTGTTCCGGTAGTCGGTCCTTTCGTACCGGAAAAAGAAGCTGATCCGGTTATATCTGTCCCTGTTGTGGTGCCGGAAGTTATTCCTGCTCCTTTGGTTCCGGTTAAGTCCGCCAAACCAGAGAATCAAAAGGCAATTCGGGTTGAATGGTTGGATGGTGTCTTTGTTGAATTTGGCAAACTTGCAACTTTGGGAGACAAATCGAGGATACATCTTAAGATTGTGAATACAAATGCTGACGATTGCGAAGTGGACTTATATAGTGGAAATCTGACGGTTATAAACGAAAAAGGTGAAGAATCTCCGATTGTCAGTCTCAAACTGGGGTCTAAGTTCAATGACCGCAGAGTCACTGCGCTCATTGTGCCTGATCTGCCTACGGAGATGGTTATTGAGGTAAGTAAGTTGCAATCTGTGGCACTGCTGCAATTGAAGGATTTCAAAAATAATATAGTGAAGTTGAGAGGCTTGAAATGAATCATATATTAACATTAAAAAAGACTTGAAATGAAAAGAATTAATTTATTGGGAACAGCATTGCTAACCATTGCTGTTATGACAAGTTGCGGTAGTTCAAAACCTGTAACACAAACAGTGCAGCAACCGGCAGTGCAACAGGACGTAGAAATTAATGTTCCTTGTTCGGGACCGGAATTTCAAACGAACAAAGAGTATTTTAGAGCTAGTTCGATGGGACTTTCTACGGATATGTCTATTGCAAAGAAAAAAGCGATGACGGAGGCCCGGGCTGAAATTGCTACTGCTATCAATGCAAAAGTGAAATCGGTAACCGATAGTTATGTTTCCTCTTATCAGCAAGGTGAAAATGATGAAAGCAAAAGTCGTTATCAATCATTGACCCGTACGGTAGTGGAACAGGAATTGAGCGGTACGCGTGTAATTTGTGAAAAAACCATGAAGACTCCTGATGGTAAATACAAAGTATATGTCTCTCTTGAACTGGCAGGAGAGGAAATCATGAATGCTATGGCAAATCGTATTAAGAATGATGACAAATTGCGCATTGACTTTGAATATGAAAAGTTCAAAAAGGTATTTGAAGAAGAAATGAGTAAAAACGCCCAATAATCAGCTTGTTTAGAACACAGAGGATAGTAATGATCTCTTTAATAACTACCCAACTATTTGAAGATTGAATGATGAAACTTAATTTGTCGGATATAAGATATAATTGGGTAGTTATTTTTATTATCCAGTTGCTTTTGTCTCCCGGTATTGATGTGTTTTCACAGGCAATGCCTGTTGATACAGTTTATAACCAATCTTATGACTGGAGACCGGGACAGCGGGAGACTTTGCCGGAATGGGTGTTTGCTTCTCAACGGAAAGGCCGGGTAGTTGGTATATCTGATCCTTGTATGAAATCCGAAGCTGCAAGGATGCTTGCTTTGCAAAGAGCGGCTTATCTGTATTCATTGCAGCAAGGGGTACAATTGAGACTTCTCTCGGACGTTTTTTCCACCATGGAGACTGCCAGTAATACATACGAAGACCAAAGAGACAAAATGCTTGTATTGGGAGTGATCGAACATCCCGTTCAACATGTTTCCTACCGGATTGAGCATGAATATACTTCTATATTTGGAGAGAAATTTCTGGAGGTATCTTTTACTCCATCGAATGATAGTTGCGATTTTTCTTATCATTCCATTAGTGAGTTGATGCTTTTGTTTACGAAAGAAAGGGTTGAGGAAGAAGAGGTGAAATTCAATTTATTGTTGGAATCGGATAGTTGTAGGGAGCAATCAGACCAGTCATGGTTTCAGCTTAAGGGAACACAGTCGTCTCCTCAAATAATTTCATATATGAACGGAGTTGAAATTTGTTCTTTACAGGAAGGCTGTTGGTATGAAGATGCCGGTTTTGGAGATCAGGACGGATTGGAGAAGATGGATATGAGGAATGCCTTTTGGAATGCCTATATGTCTTCTTTGGTGAAGGCACTGTTGTTATATCCGTTTTCTGATGTAAATGTCAAGCAGGTGGACGATCGTTTCAATGGCGGCACTGATTCCGGTTGTGGTTTGTATCGGGAGAAGGTTGTCGCTGTCTTGTCCATTTCCCCCTTTATCAAAGATATACGGAATAATAAGCTGTATGTGGATTGGCAGATAACAGAACAACAAAATATAATAAGGAAATGAGGAAAAATAGGATACGAATACTATCTATGGTAGTTTTTTCATTGTGTTTGCCGTTTAGTCTTTTTGCGCAAATAGATAAAGACATGAAGGAGTTTGACGATTTTGTGAAGCAGCAGCAAAAAGAGTTTGATGATTTTGTGAGCGAACAGAATAAGGAATTTGCCGAATTTCTGAAAGAAACCTGGAAAGAGTATGACTTGCAGAAGCCGGTGGTACGTCCTCAAAGACCAGAGCCTGTAAAACCGGTTAGCTTTGACCGTAAGAAGCCGGCAACAAAACCGCAAGAGGTTAAAGTAGGGGAGGTGACCCGACTCCCCATTCCGACAGTGACTCCAAGTGCGACATTTTCTCCTTCAAAAGGGAAAACACCGGTTCCGGTTATACCGGGAGGTAAAGATGTTACTGTAGAACCGGAAAAGGATTCTGCGGTGCTCCCTGAAATAAAACCGGAAGTGAAGCCTGAAGAAACTGTTCCGGCCAAACGCTCGCTTTCCGGTGTAGAGTTTTCGTTCTACAGTAAAGATTGTGTTGGCAATGCTTCATTGAAGAACCGGCTCACTTTAAAAGGGATTGCAGAGAAAGATATTTCTGCCGGATGGGAGACGTTATCGCGTAGCAACTATCAGCCTTTGATAGACGACTGTCTGGCTTTTAAAAAGGAGATTGCCCTGAATGACTATGGTTATCTGCTGTTGACGAGGAAAGTGGCTACTGAACTATGTGGAAGTACTCATTCCGATGAAATAGCTTTTATGCAAATGTTTCTCCTTTCTCAATCGGGATATAGGGTTAAGGTGGCGCGTATGGATAACCGCCTTACTTTATTCTATGCTTCGGGTAACATGATTTATGCTACCTGTTTTATTACTTTGAATGGAGTAAACTATTACAGGTTTGATACTACCCCGAATAAAACTAATTCTATTTACACTTACAACCGTGATTTCGCCAATGCGAAGAACCCGGTAAATATGAATATCACTACTCCTCAACCCTTTTCAGGAACTTACGTGGAGAAAACGTTGCAAGCGAAAGCTTATCCATCCGTCAAAGTCTGCTCGAAAGTAAATTCGGGACTTATTTCCTTCTATAAGGATTATCCGCAATGTGACTTTTCTGTCTATGTGGGAGCTCCTGTCAGTCAGGAAGTACAACAGACAGTGCTTCCATCATTGCAAGCTGCCATACAAGGGAAAAAACAATCGGAAGCCGCTAATATACTGATTAATTTCGTGCAGACAGCTTTTGATTATAAGACAGATGGTGACCAGTTTGGTTATGAAAAGCCTTTCTTTGTGGATGAGCTGTTCTACTATCCTTATTCCGATTGCGAAGACCGTGCTGTGTTATACTCTTATTTGGTACGTACTCTTATGGGGCTTGATGTTGTATTGTTGGAATATCCCAATCACATGGCAACAGCGGTCTGTTTTGATGAAAACATTGACGGAGATTATATAACTGTAAGCGGAAAGAAGTACATTATTTGTGATCCTACTTATATCGGAGCTTCTATCGGGCTTGCCATGTCGCAATTTAAGAACGTGGCAGCCAAGGTGTTGAAATATTAATTTTATTATATTATGAAGAATATTAAAAAGTATTTGTGTGCCATTGTAATGATGGTTATTTCGATGACTGCATTTGCGCAGGAAGATGTTTTTAGCGGTGACTGGCTAGGAGCAAATAAAGAAGGCGATTTAAAGGTTGCGTTCACATTGAATTGTGATGGTAATTGGCAATTGAATCCTTATAATGAGAATGCCAGATGCAATGGATTTATGGAAGTGAATATGCTGGAACCCGGTGGAAGGGAATCTTTGATGGCAACTTATGAGTTTTACGTCGAGAGTATGAACGGGAATGAACTGACTCTTTCTTTTGTAGGCGGACGTCCGGAGGTTGATGCCGGGATTTCCGGTCAATGCAAAGTCGTTTATAAGGATGATAAGTTGTCGTTTACCGGACTTGATAAAGGCGGAAAAGATGCTGCCTTTAATGGATTGACACTTGTAAAAAGCGGTAGTGGAGCTGATGCAATAGCTGATGCTGCGGCGGATGACGGAGTTCCTTTGGGAGTAAAGATATTGGCTGTTGTCCAACTGGTTTTGTCTATTGCCGTTGTTTTATTTATTGTGGGGCATATGTTTTTTGTATGGTATAAGGGCGCACGTTATAAAGAGGTTTTTACGGTAGAAGGAATGTTGAATAAACGCCTTGCAGCCGGAATGCCGGAGAAAATGACGGATGAAGAGATAACGGAGGCGTGGAAGCTGATGGATGAGGCATTTGCTACTTGGACGGTGATTGAAAAAACAGATGATGATGAATTCAGAAAGCCGACAAAGATGAAGCAAATTAAGAAATCTGTTCTTTTGATTGATCAGGTTATCGGTATGTGTCCTACTGATGCTGATGTCATAGAACGCTTAAACTCATTGACTGATGTGATTAATAGTGGTGAAGAACGTCATTTTGATGGTTCCAGGAAATTAATCTGGTTAGGTGTCATTGTGGGTATCTTGATGTATTGGATGATGGGAGTCGGTATGATGTTTTCTACTTTAATAGCTACCGGTTTGTATGTGGTAGCGAGCAGGACGCCTCAATTCTTAATTGATAAGCGGACACTTCGTGGCGGTGGAAACATTCATAATGGTATTTTTGCCGGAGTGTTCGGGTTATTGGCAGGAGCGCAGACAGTGCGGACAATATACAAGTTTAATGATGGTCACAAAGAATATTCTGATGATCATTCACAACATTGGATTGCTTTGGCGATCGGTCTTGTCGTTTTGTTTGTATTGGCAATGATGATGGCATTCTGGGCACTTCTGAACTATTTACGTAATTATGTTCTGTACTTTTGATGGATAAAACTAACATGGTTGTTAATAATGGATTCGGCAGCATAATTAGGCTATTTATGTTTTGAAGTAGAATTTAGAGTAGTAGGTGTACAGGGGATCGATGAAAATTCGATGACCTGTGCATCTTTTTTTAATTAGTGATACTATAAAATATGATTAAGAACTTGCTAATTCCAATATAAATTTTAACATTTGCATTATAACAATAGTGTCAATTGAAAACAAAAGATGAAATAATCGCTATTCTCCGGAATTTTAAGGAAGAATTTGGGGAGAGATATGGAATTGAAAAGTTGGGACTTTTTGGTTCTGTGGCTCGTGGTGAGCAGAAAGAGGATAGTGATATTGATATTTGTGTAAAGCTTCAAGATCCGGATTATTTTACTCGAATGGAAATAAAAGAGTCATTAGAAGAGCGTTTTAATGCAAAAGTGGATGTCGTGTCTTTAACCGCAATTATGCGTAGTTTATTTCGCAATCATATAGAGAAAGATGCAATCTATATCTAATTTTTATTATGCAAAACGGTAGTCTTTAGGTACCACTCCCATCCGCTTTGTAAACTCCTTATAGAAATGTGATCTATTCATAAACCCACTTTGATACATGATTTCTTTAATGAAATTTTTGGGTGGGGATAAAATATCTCGTAGAAAATTCCTGGCGACTCCCGATCATAGTTATTTTCCGATTTGTATAGAGGCGATGAAGCTTGGTATCCATGTGTATGTGGAAAAGCCGCTTGTCAGAACTTCCTATGAATGTGAACTGTTTGCAGGCGGAACAGAAGTACGGTGTTATCACGCAGATGAGTTACCAAGGACATTTTTTCTGTTTATTATTGACCTTAAACTCTCAAAACTTGCAAAATCGTTTCAATCGTTTCACAGAATCTTTCATGTCTTGATTTTTGTTCTAAAAGTATGATTCGGTTTGTTTTCTAACTTCTATATTTGTCATCAGAAACGAACGACAATGAAACATGGTATCTATATATTGACTATTCTTATGGCTTTATTAAGCCTTCCAGAAAGTGGGTATGCTTCGATTCCATTTTTCGCTGTTGCGAATGATACAATCCGGCGGGTGGTGATATATTTTGATGCGAATGAAGCGAAAGTGAATCTTAGTTATAAAGATAATAATCAGGTAATTACATTTTTAGATTCTTTGCTTCTCGGAAATTTGAATACGAAATATATAACAGCGCTGAATGTGGAAACTTTTGTTTCTCCTGATGGTGATGAATCTTATAATAGAAGTTTGGCTGCTCGGAGAAATGATTCGATAAAGGAATTCTTACAACGGTATAATTCGGATGTTGGTGTTGATAAGATTCATTTTTTTTCAGAGGGAGAGGATTGGTCGGAGTTTCGTAAGTTGGTGGCATCCGACTCCAACTTACCAGATCGGGAAGAAGTGCTGATATTGATTGATTATCATAAGAATGATGTCAATAAACGGAAGCAACTGTTGCGAAAATTGAATCGGGGAATTGCTTACCGATACATTGTTCACAATATCTTTCCAGAACTGCGGAGATCGGTTATTACGATTGTCGGAGAAACTTCGAAATTAGGTAAAGAGGCTTTTGAACCGGTATCTTCTGTCTCCGGGTTGTTTGTTTCAAAGCAGGAAGAGGCGCTTCCGAAAGATCAACCTGATAAGCCTGTGGGAGAAAGTGAAAAAAAACAGGCCTGTGAGGTCGATATATCGGAGGCAGAAGGGCCGGTGAAAAGCCAAACTGTACTTGCTGTGAAGAATAATCTGTTATATGATTTGGCATTGGCGCCAAATATAGAAGTGGAAATTCCGATAGGCAAGAGGTGGTCTTTGAATACTGAATATAAATGTCCGTGGTGGCTGAATAGCAAACATGATTTCTGCTATCAGCTCCTTTCGGGAGGGATGGAAGGACGTTGTTGGCTGGGAAACCGTCAGAAACGTGACCGATTGATCGGACATTTTATCGGACTTTATGCTGAAGGCGGGATATATGATTTCCAGTTACGTGAAGACGGTTATCAAGGTAAGTATTACGGAGCTGCGGGAGTGATTTATGGATATGCACGGCAGTTGGCACGGCATTTTTCCCTTGAATTCAGTCTTGGCATAGGGTATTTGACAACAGAATATAAAAAATATACTCCTTATGAGGGAGATATTATATGGACAAATAGTGGACGTTATAACTTTATTGGCCCTACCAAGGCGAAAGTTTCTTTGGTATGGTTGATGACAACAAAGAGATAGGAGGGCGTAATGCGAAATACAAGATACGGGTTTCTTGTGCTTTTGTCCTCGCTGCTGATGCTAACTGGATGTAGCCGTCGCGATATATTGGATGATTATCCCGTAAGTGGGGTAGATATAAAGCTGGATTGGGATGGAGTGACAGATCAACTGCCGGAGGGAGTTCGGGTGATTTTTTATCCGAAGAACGGAGATGGCAGGAAAGTAGATAAATACCTTTCGGTACGAGGCGGAGAAATGAAAGTTCCTCCGGGACGGTATTCGGTAGTAGTCTACAACTATAACACGGAATCTATACGAATCAGGGGTGAAGAGTCCTATGAAACGATAGAAGCCTACACGGGAAACTGCAATGGTTTAGGGATTGAAGGAACGGAAAAGATGGTTTGGTCACCGGATTCATTGTATGTGTTGAATATAGATGAGCTGAAAATAGAGAAGAGTGAAGAAGTGCTTCGCTTAGACTGGAAGTTGGAATCTGTGGTGAAAAAATATTCTTTTGCAGTAGAGGCTAAAGGTTTGGAGTATGTTGCAACAGTGGTAGGAAGCATTGATGGATTATCCGATTGTTACTGTATAGGCAAAGGTCGTGGAGTATGTAGCTCACAACCTATCTACTTTGAGGTAAGGAAGGGAGACAATAAGGTAACGGCATCTTTCACCGCTTTCAAACAAGTAAAGGAAATGACAATGCCGACGCGAATGTCAACATCAGAGAGAGAAACTTCTAGTGAGAAAGATGCTATAATATTAATATTGAAATTTATCAAAACAGATAATACAGTTCAGGAAGCAACAATTGATGTTACTGAAATAATAGGTACACTTGAAAATGCTGGAACAGGGGAAGATGGAAAACCAATCCCACCACCGGAGATTGAGTTACCGCCTGATGATAAGATTGAGGTTGATAAGCCGGAAACGCCACCGAATCCTGATGGAGGTGGAGGAATGGGCGGCAATGTTGATGACTGGGGACCCGAAGATAATGTTGAGTTACCCGTGAATTGAAATAGATGCTATAAACAAAATATAACAATATTATAAACTTTAAAAAATACAGTTATGAAGAAGATTTTATTGGCAGTTACAGCTGCTTTGGCAATTACGGGTTGCTCACAGAATGAAGAATTTGAGAATGCTGCACAGAAAGCGGAGATTAATATTGGTACGATTGTTAAAGGAACATCAAGAGCAGCAGAAATGACTAATGTGAATTTTGGTTCCTTTAAAGTAAGTTCATTTATTGTGGCAAATGATTTTGATTTTTCAACAACGCTTCTTGGCTCTCCGTATATGGATGGAGTTGAATATACAGGAAAACAGGGTAGTTGGATAACTTCAGGTGATAATAAATATTATTGGCCTGTAGGCAAAAATGTACAGTTCTTTGGTTATCCGAGCGCTTTAACATTGGTAAATCCTACTGATGCCGCAAAAGGATATCCTACTCTTGCGTTTGCTATTGGAGCAACTTCTGCAGAACAAACAGATTTAGTTGTTGCGGCTAAAAATACAGCTAAACCAGCTGATAGTAACACAGTCACTTTGGATTTTAAACATATTCTTGCTAAGATTAATTTCTCTTATAAACCGGAAGATACAAGTTTTACCTATACTATTACTGAAATAAAGATTACGGGTGTAAAAGGAGGAAATGCTACATATACTTATGCTGCTGATGTTGCTGTTGGGACATGGAGCACTGGTGAAACAGTAGCTGCTGGATATACCTATCCGATAACTGTTGCAAGCACTGCAGATGCCAGTGGCTATTTTGGTTTAGATTCGCCCGATGGTTCATTAATGTTATTACCGCAAGATGTTGAAGGTGCTCAGATTGTTATAAAATATAAAACAACGAAGATGGTAAATAGTGCTAACGAAACTTTCTTTGATGGTTCTAAAACAGTTACTCTTTCTAAAGATTCAAAATGGGGTATAGGTAATAGTATACGCTATAAGTTGACTTTGCCAGCTGGAGCAGATAAGATAGATATTGCAACAGATGTAAAGAATTGGGAAGATGATAATGATAAGCCTGTGACACCTGATGCAAATTAATATATATTTAGAAATATATAGAGTCCGGTAAGGACGAAAGGATAACAGCCGTAGGTTTTACTAAATTAGACCTATGGCTGTTAGTTTATTGATCTTGAATCTTAAAAGATAAAGCCAGTTCACGAAGTTTTATATATTTCTCTTCAACCTCTTTTTCACTTTTCTCTCTTTTTTTATGGCAATATGAAAGATTTCATATATTTTTGCTGGCAGCATAAACAAAAACAAACACAGTCAGCGTATGCCATCTATTTGTCAAGGAACCTGGGATTGTCAAATATGTCCAAAAGCGGTGAGTAATGCCATTACTCATGTGATTTATCAGCGTGGTTTTCATAAACCGGCTCAAAAGTGTGAAGAAAATCTTATCCTTTTTTTGATGAAGGGAGAAATACTGGTCAATAGTAAGGAATATGCGGGGACAATGCTTAAGGAAGGTGAATTTATCCTTCAGGCTATTGGTTCTATGTTTGAGATGCTTGCTATGACTGAATGTGAGTGTATTTATTATCGTTTTATCCAGCCCGAACTGTTTTGTGATTTCCGTTTCAATCATATCATGAAGGAAGTATCTCCTCCACTTATTTATACTCCATTAAAAATAATTCCAGAACTGCAATATTTCCTCAATGGGTCTATCACTTATCTGAAAGGGGATAAAGTCTGTCGGGATTTGCTATCTCTGAAACGAAAAGAATTGGCGTTTGTATTGGGATACTATTATTCCGATTATGATCTTTCGAGTTTGGTGCATCCACTCTCTAAATATGTAAACAGTTTCCAATACTTCGTTATTCAAAACTATAAGAAAGTAAAGACAGTGGAAGAACTGGCACAATTGGGTGGATATACCCTTAGTACATTCCGTCGTATCTTCAATAACGTCTTTCATGAACCTGTTTATGAATGGATGCTGGCGAGACGTAAAGAGGGCATTCTGGACGACTTGAACAACTCTAAATGTAGCATCTCGGAGATATGCTATAAATATGGTTTTGAATCTTTACCCCATTTTTCTAATTTCTGCAAGAAATCTTTTGGTGCCTCTCCACGTAATTTACGTAGGCAAGACATTTCATAAATGCAACTATGTAAAATAACTGCGGTTCACCGGTTTCACCCAATTCTCTAAATGCCGATGAATAAGGTAACAGCGGGTGAAAGCAAGGGAGAAATTCAGGCGAAACTGAACCTTCCCGGTTTCACCTATTGAGTTTATTCATACCGACTGTTGGACATATAGATCCAAGGTGTTGGATATATAGCTCCAAGATGTTGGATATATAGCTCCAAGATGCTAGATATATAGATGCAACAACTCAAGTATTAACACATGAGAACTAAGGTGTTAAGACCTGGCGGCCAAAGTATTACATCCGCACAGTTCACTCATTAACACCTGAAAGCGGATTTGCTATAAGCATATCCGGATTAGCTATAATGATAATTGTTTTAGCTCAAGGGATATTTTAATAAGACAGGTGAAAGCGGTAACGTAAGCGTCTCCGCGATTCTATCTTGTCGCCCTTTTTTCATTCTTATATTTTTGCGATGTATAAAAATGAAGCATTA